>JBKBXU010000081.1:0-15205 GCA_046313675.1 Cytophagaceae bacterium | reverse complement strand
ATTCCCCTATAAAATAAAAGAACAGGCTTACAGGCCTGTCCTTATTCTAACCATTTTAATCAATCTATCCAACCCCTCTATGCCTTCTATGTACGATCAACAACACTTCCTTCATCACTCTCAACTTCACTTCCAACAACCTCTCTCGTACCTCTCTTATTAGCTTAACCCAGGGAACTTTCAAATTGTTTTCAGCCTACCGATAATATAAAAAAACAACCTCATTCCCCTATAAAATAAAAGAACAGGCTTACAGGCCTGTCCTTATTCTAACCATTTTAATCAATCTATCCAACCCCTCTTTGCCTACGTAATAGAAAATTCTATTGCATATTCCAGGTTTGTTTTTTGGGCATAAAAAAAGCAAGCTTACGGGCCTGCCTTTATGAACTACTAACCTATTTTCTTCCCCTCTATTCCATCACACGACAAATTTCTTCTTACTTCCTTTCCACCTACACCTTTCGCCTCAACCAAATCTTCACTTATCTTCCAACCTCACTACCCAAATCACATTTTATTGTCGTCTTATATATAATCAACTACAGCTATAAAGAAAAAGTTTATCTGAATTAATATTTTTTAATAACCATTAAAACACTCATTATAAAACATTATAAAACAGCAAATTAAAATGACAAATAAATTCAATCTACTTCAGTAATTAAAATAGAAATATCATGAGGGGCCGCTTGAGTTCCTCCAAAATAAGGAAACAAATAATACCTGTTAAAATTATTTCCGACGCATCCCCTTTGCATTTCATATTCAGCATTATTAACCGAAAAAAGGTATTTATTTTCTTCAATACGTATAGAATATTCATATTCCTGACCAAATTCCAAAGAGCTTAGCAAATGAGAACTTCTTATCCCATTTGCATAACAATAGGCTAAAATTTGTAACTGTCCGTCAAAATACCTCCAGCCAAACCTTGCGCTGTTGGTATGATGATGGTTTCCACAATCTGAGAAGCCATAAAGCTTATTTATATCGCCTTGATGTTCTTCAGACAGCGTATATTGAGCATCAGAGTTAAAAACGGCTTTAAACTTCAATTCATTTTTATTAAAAAAGCGTAAGGTGGAAATAGAGCTGTGTTGTCCTGAAGGAATGGTATACACAATAGATGCATCTGCCGGATCCTGATTTTCCTCCTTATCATCCTCCTTATCATCATCATCATCATTGGCAGGATCTTCGATCACCTGCTGGCTATCCAACGGTTCTGGATCATTTTTCCCTGCACATGAAAATAAAATAATAAAGCATAGAAAATACACTACATTCAACCTCATTGATTTTTCTTATTGATTTATATTAAGTTAATTAAAATTCACATTAATTAAAAGTACCAGTCAATTAAAAAATTAAATAGGCCTTTTTGAAATATTAATCATCGAATTAATTTGTATTTTTGCTGGCAGATGAAATTCAATAGCTACAATATTTCCGAGGAAATTAAGAGGAACCTTGAAGGAATGGGGTTTAAAAAACCTACAGATATTCAATACAAATGTATTCCTCCAATACTTAGAAGAGAAGATGTGCTTGCCATTGCACAAACAGGTACAGGAAAAACTGCAGCTTTTGCCATCCCCGTTTTGTCAGTATTAAATGAAAATAAAAGAAACCGTAGCGCCGATGGAGTCAAGTGTCTGGTTATGGCACCTACCCATGAATTGGCTCTTCAGATTTCTGAGGTCTTTTCCCAATTGGAAAGACATACTAAGGTAAGCAGCGCCTGTATATATGGAGGAATAGACCAGGCACCGCAAATTCAAAAACTACAAGCCGGAGTTGATGTTCTGATCGCTACACCAGGGAGGCTTTTCGACCTTGTAAGTCAAAAACACCTGGATTTGACCCGTATAGAAATTTTAATACTGGATGAAGCAGATAAAATGTTGGACCTTGGCTTCTATAAAGACATTAGGCAACTTATTCACCATTTGCCAAAAAAAAGGCAAACACTGTTCTTTTCAGCTACCATCAATGAGGAAATTAAGGATTTAGCCTACTCTTTGGTGGATAAACCCATACGTATACAATTATCACCCAAAGATCCTGTTTCAAAAAATGTGGATCATTCGGTAGCCTACATCGCTATGGACGATAAAAGGTTCTTTCTTGAACGTCTCGCCAAAGAAGACGACACTAGAAAAATCCTTGTATTTGTACGTACCAAAGTGAGGGCTGAACGTGTGTTGGCTGCCATGGATCGTGTTGGAGTAAAAAGTCTGACCCTTCATGGTGACAAAGACCAGAAAGAAAGAGAAGAGGCACTGAACGCCTTCAAAAAAGGAGAAATCAAACTATTGATTACCACAGATGTAAGTGCGCGTGGCATTGACATACCGGGCATAAACATGGTCATAAACTATGACCTCCCCGATGTGGCAGAAAATTATGTTCACAGAGTGGGAAGAACAGGCCGAGGCATGTCCAAGGGCATAGCAGTATCATTTTGTAGTCCCGAAGAAAAAGAAATGCTTAATGAAATAGAAACCTATATTACCAAACCGGTAAAGGTTCTTGACATTGACAAACAATCCTATACGGAAACAATAGATTTTTCAGAAGATAAAACCACTGACCTGAAGTCACTAATGGAAGAAATTGAATTTCTGGAAGACAAGCATAAAAAGAGTAAAAAATCAAAGAACAAGAAGAAGTAAGCCTGTCAGCTTACTTCTTCTTGTTCTTTTTTTCAGCCCTCTTTTCTTTCAAAGTTTTTACCGGCTGCTTTTTGACTTCTTTTTTTGCGTCTTGTGCTTTTCCCATTGTAGTGAATATTAAAAATAAGTTACCTGCTGGAGGATTTTCAAATTAAACGAAAAATACAAAAAAGTGTTGTATCATAAAAAAACCCACTCGAAAAGAGCGGGTTTTTTTCTATAAATATTAGTTCTTAATTGAGGACCTCTACGTTAACTGCATTCATTCCTTTTTTTCCTCTTTCCACTTCATACTGCACCTTGTCATTTTCTCTAATCTGGTCAAGAAGACCTGATGAATGGACAAAGATATCTGAGCTGGCATCTTCCGGTATAATAAACCCAAATCCTTTTGAGTCATTAAAAAATTTTACTGTTCCTTTTTGCATTTTACTTTAACTTTAATTTTTAACATCAACCTCTTCTGAGGGAAGAAGTTTATTATTTGGGTAATTTATTTTAAAATTTATTCTGGAAACTTCTGTTCCTGTTCCCAGACCATCTTTTGGCTGATCCGGAGGGTTTATTTTTTTCCTGTCCCTGAGCAGTAGCGCTTCCATTGGTTTGTGGTGCCAATTCATAGGCATGTCCCGACACTACAGGAATACCTTTTCCTATAAGTTTGATAATATCTCTTACATAAGAGCGCTCTTCATTATCGCAAAAGGCAATAGCTTTACCTGATTCACCGGCCCTACCTGTACGGCCAATTCTATGCACATAGCTTTCAGGTTCGTTTGGAATATCATAATTAAAAACAAAAGGAAGCTTATCAATATCTATACCTCTTGCAGCAATGTCGGTGGCAATTAAAAAGCTAATTTTATTGCTTTTGAAATTCTGCAGAGCCTTTTGTCTGGCATTTTGTGACTTGTTACCGTGAATAGCATCTGATAAAATACCTACACGGTTTAAATCTTTAGCTAATCGGTCAGCACCATGTTTGGTTCTGGTAAACACCAATCCACTTTCAATAGACATATCCTGAATCAAGTCAATAAGAAGTTTTTTCTTGTCCGGCTTATCAACGTAATATAAAGACTGCTCTACGGTTTCTGCCGTTGAGGAAACCGGTGCAACTTCAACCATTGAAGGATCGGTAAGAATGCTTTCTGCCAAAACCTTAATATCCGGAGCCATGGTTGCAGAGAAAAACAAAGACTGCCTTTTTGCCGGTAATTTTGTTAATACTTTACGGATATCATGTATGAAACCCATATCTAGCATTCTATCAGCTTCATCCAATACAAAAATTTCAAGATCGTTCAGATGTATAAAACGCTGATTGATAAGATCCAGAAGACGTCCTGGAGTTGCGATTAACACATCTACCCCACGTTTCAAGGCTTGAACCTGAGCACCTTGAGAAACACCTCCAAAAATAACAGCGTGCCTTACATTGCTTTCAACTCCATAAGATGTAAAATTTTCACCTATTTGAATGGCAAGCTCCCTTGTAGGAGTAAGAATCAGAGTTTTAACCTTTTTAGGAGTCTGCCCAACCTTTTCGGATAATAATTGAATGATAGGCAAAGCAAAAGCTGCTGTTTTCCCTGTTCCTGTCTGAGCACAACCAATAAGATCTTTTCCTTTAAGAATAATGGGGATTGACTTTTCTTGTATTAAAGTAGGTCTTGTATAACCTTCTTTTTCAAGAGCCTTCAAAATAGAAGGACTTAAATTTAATTCACTAAATAACATAAATTGTTTTTGTTTAATAAAAAAAGAAGCGGGCTATTGAAGCTTCCTGCAAACTTTGTTGGTGAGGCAAAAAAGTAGGGGTCTCCTTTAATTATGGTATAAATACTTATTAAATAACCTGCATATCACAAGTTAAGTTCATAGCTGTAGAATCTGATCCCATGTTATGATTTTGGTAATAAATGAACAACAAAAATAGCCAGAGGATGTGAGGTATTTTGAGGCGCAATTACTATAAAGTATAAAGGTAGCCAAAATAAAGCTTTGATCCTACTCTTCGTCCTTTAATTATCAGATTATGGAAAAAGAAGAGTGCTGGTCTTTTTTATAAGTATATTATCCTTACCTTTATAAAATAATTTCAGTTATACCTTATTATAAAGAAAATGATGAACTAATGGGCATTTTCTGAGGTTCAAAGACTAACACTCCATCAACAAATTCAGTTTGAATGGGCCAGCCTCTATCAGGTATTATTTATTAACCCTACCCCCTACTTATTATGAATATATACATAGGAAATATTAGCTCCAGATTAAATGAACAGCACATTCGTCAGCTTTTTGAAGGATTTGGCATGGTTGAAAAGGTTCGGTTGATCAAAGATTTTAATACAGGGGACTCAAAAGGGATGGCCTTTGTGGAAATGCCCTATGAAGCTGAGGGCAAATCTGCCATAGAAAACCTCAATCGCATCGATCTTGATGGCAAAAAAATGGTAGTAAGTCTGGCAAAAGAAACTACGGGAAAGCCAACAAAATCTTTTAATAAAACTAAATCGGGAAGAAAAAAATTTTAAATTTGCACAACATTTTTAAATTGTAACAATTATAAAATTAAATCAGTACTATTAAATAAATGACAATACTAATATTCTTTGTACTTCATTGGTATCTTTCCCTGTTTACCCAAACCTTTTTCCATCACCGATATGGAGCCCACAAGATGTTTCATCTTAATAAGTTTTGGGAAAGGTTCTTTCATTTTCTTTCTTATGTTTTACAGGGGTCATCTTACTTAACCCCTCGAGCTTATGGTATTTTGCATAGAATGCATCATGCCTATAGTGATACTGAAAAAGACCCACATTCACCACACTTCCATAAAAATGTATTTTCTATGATGTGGGAAACCAGAAAGATTTATAACAACCTGGTTTTTAGAGAAATTCAACCAGAGGAGCGATTTTCAAAGGATCTTCCCGAATGGAAATTTATTGATGATTTGGGAGAAAACGTCTATTCACGTATTATTTGGGGCCTTGCTTATATAGGGTTCTATGTAGCTTTTGCCAGTCACTGGTGGATGTTTTTACTTTTGCCAATTCATTTTATGATGGGCCCCGTACATGGAGCTATTGTTAACTGGTTTGGCCATAAAGTAGGTTACGCAAATTATGACAATAATGACCAGTCAAAAAATTCTTTATATTTTGATTTTATAATGCTTGGGGAGTTATTTCAAAACAACCACCACAAACATGCGCTGCGCCCAAATTTTTCCAGTAAATGGTATGAAATCGATCCGGTTTACCCAATAATTAAAATACTGGCCTTTCTGAGAATACTTAGACTAAACAAAAATTAAATCCGGATAATTAAAAAACAAAAGGGGTGTTTCCGATTAGGAAAGCACCTCTTTTGTTTTTTTGTACTATTTGGCATTTTTTTTGTATCTTCATAATTAAACAGATAAACATCCGCATGAAAAAACTTACTTTTTTGATCATCTTTTCCTTGGCAGGGACGATGATGTTTTCGGCTTGTAAAAAACAAGACCCCGAACCTGAAGAAGAAACTCCTAAAACAGTTGTACAGTCTGACCAATCCGGGTCTGCCGCCATTGATGGTGCCCTGGATGATGTCAACGACATTATTAACAACAAAATCGGTAATGGCAGCAATGCAAATAACCAACGTATTGGCAATTATAATTTACCATGCGGTGTAATTTCTCTGGACTCTACAACAAATTCATCCGGTAACCAGGAATATAAAATCAGGTATGGAGATCAAACACCATGTGGATACAGAAAAAGAAGCGGTGAAATTAAGTTTCAGCTTACAAATGGTACTGCATATAACCAGGAAGGCGCCATCTTCACCATTAACTTCATTGACTATACCGTCGAGGTGAAAGCAACCGGAGATATTGTCGTGGTCAATGGCACGCTCTCTGTAACAAATAAGGATGGTGGATACATTTGGGAAACCATAACCGATTCAAAAACTATTGTACACAAGGTTAGAGGATCACTTACAGTAAAATATGTGAACGGACAGGTACGGGAAAGAAAGATATTCCAACTTAGAACCTGGGCTTCCTCCAACAGTTGGGCAGGTTTGACTTTTACAGTTTCGGGAGATACCCTGATTGACTCTAAAAACATTTCAGAGACTGGAAAAACCTATGAAGGAAATTATCCTTATAAAACAGAAATTATTACAGACCTTCAGTGGTCAAACTGTGGAACCACGTATGCAGGCCCTTACAAATTGAAAACTGGAAATGGCCGAATGCATATAGATGCACTTAATATTTCTCCGGCATACATTGATGTGGAAGCAGGATACTTTGTAAATCCTCAGAATTTAACATCTACTCCTTCTAAAGTAAACAACTGTGAATCTAATGCCTATAAAATATCAATTGTTTTAGGAGAATTGACGCACATACAGCATCAGCTTTATTAATACTGCTAAATATTTTTGTTTTATACATAAAAAAACCACCATATAGGTGGTTTTTTTATTAAGCATCACTAAGAATATATTTAAATAAAATAAGCTTCTTATCTCAATACTTCTACATTCACAGCGTTAAGGCCTTTTTTGCCTCTTTCAACTTCATATTGAACCTGATCGTTTTCACGAATTTGATCAATTAGTCCTGATGAATGTACAAAGATGTCTGCGCTTGAATCTTCTGGCTTAATAAACCCAAATCCTTTTGAGTTATTAAAAAATTTTACTGTTCCTTTTGGCATTGTGTTAAATTAATTAATTTTTATGGATAACGCTACTGATTATAAAAAGTTCTTAAACTCAGTATACAATTAGAAAAAGCATTGACAAAAAACTGAAGGCAGTATCCTGTTGAGGCTTAGGTCTAATGACTGACGTAAAAATAGAATATTACTTCATATTTACCAATGTTTTTAAAAAAACTTATTTCAGGATAAGACAGCACAATTTAAATATCATAACAAAGCCATACCAAGACAACTATACTACTGACTTACAGAACATAAA
This sequence comes from Cytophagaceae bacterium, assembly GCA_046313675.1. Lineage (GTDB taxonomy): Bacteria > Bacteroidota > Bacteroidia > Cytophagales > Cytophagaceae > JBKBXU01. The sequence goes on along the minus strand of JBKBXU010000081.1, from coordinate 7,536 downwards.
ATCCATAATGGATTTTTTTTTATTAAGCTTTGTTATTAAAGTAGCTAAGAGAAGTTGGAAATAAAATAGAGAAGCGATGAGAAATTTATGGTTAGTGTTTGCATTAGTATTTGCAACTTATACACTTAAAGCACAAGATCAGGACAGAGTTCCTCAGGAAGTTTGTGAAACATTTAATGAAAACTTTCCTGATGTAGCTATGGATGATGTCGAATGGGATGAAAATGATTTCTATTATCAGGCTGAGTTTGAAGAAGAAGATCAATTTCATGAAGTTCGTATTGACCGTTCTGGTGGTTTGATTTCAGCAGAGGCTGATGTTTCTAAGGAAAACATTCCTGAAGAAATAAAGCAGGGCTTGAATGAAGAGTTTCAGGAGGAATATGAGATAAACGAAGCTCGTATGCTCAAAACTCCGGAATCTACCTTGTATAAGGTTGATGTTGAGGCCGACGGTGAAGACCATGAGGTATATTTTGATAAAGATGGCAACGTCATAAAAGACGCTGACAAAGAGGGAGAATATATTGAAGGGTCAAAAAAATAGGTTAGCATAAAATAAAAAACCGGGCAAAGTGTCCGGTTTTTTATTATTTTATTACCAATCTTTCTTTTTAGTTGGATCGTTCTGAGCAGCCTTGACTTTTTTCCTTAATTCTTCCACTAATTCGTCCATGCCTGCCCTTGTCTTTTTCTTTATTACCAGCCAGTTTGCCTGGTTTATAGTTGGCCCACATTCGGGAGTTTGATTTTCAAGTTTGCCACCACTCACAGTAGCATTTGTACCTGCATGTACAAAATCAGTAATAACATAACGATACTTATTATCCTTGGCAAAAAGGTAAAAATTATAACTTACATTTCCAGGTTCACTTTTACCTTTCACACGTTCATAAGGAACTTCAAGAACACCTCCAAATTGCATTTCCCCTTCAGCGGCATTTTCCTCCTTAATTTTTAATCCTTTAGATAAAGCCCAATCCTTCATCACTTTGTACAGTTCCTTTCCGGTTATCCCTGTTGCATCTACAACCTCTATAAACATTACCTTTTCCGTCGCCTCGTCAATAGGCAATACATCCTGAGCCTTTACGCTTAAACTCAGCGAAAAGAAAAGTAAGAAAACTAAATAGATTTTTCTCATGGTTTGTTTTTTTGTATATAATCTAAAATATAATCCAAGATAAATATAGAAAGAAAATCAATGAAAAACACAAATTTTATGTAAATCACCAAACAATAATACAATATATTGCTTTTCTACTTGTACAAAAAACGCACTTTATCAAAAAAAAATGTGTTTACACATAAAATAGCACCTGTACTTGGCTTAAAGTATATTAAGCTGTAAATTTCGGATCTGTTTCTATTAGGTACCAATGCTGCAAAAGATCATTTTAAAAATCATCGACCCCTTCCATCCGCTTGTTGGAAAATTCATAGACATTAAAACCTATAGGTATGCAGCCTGTGGTGCCGGAAATACCGCATTTGACATCTTACTTTATTTTGTATTTTATAATTTCGTTTTACTGAAGCAGGTTCATTACCTGGGGTCATTGGCAATAAGTGCGCATATAGCAGCATTTTTGATGGCTTTTATCATATCATTTCCAACAGGTTTTCTGTTAATGAGGTATGTTGTATTTACCGAGTCAAGCATCAAGGGGGGGATTCAGTTGGTTCGTTATTTCGGTGTGGTCATTTTAAATATTTTACTCAACTACAGTCTGCTAAAGTTATTCGTTGAGTATTTTAATCTATACCCTACCCCTTCTAAATTTATAGCCACCGTAATCATTGTTACCTTAACCTATCTGCTGCAAAAGCATTTTACTTTTAAGGAGAAGCTACCATCCGGCCTTTCTAATGAACCTGAAAACATAGATGAAGTAGAAGAGTTAGCAGAAATGCAGGCAAAATAAAAAGCCGCCCTTTTTAGGAACAGCTTTTATTACCAATTAAAGCTTTATAAATTACCTTTCCCAAAGATTCTGTTCTGCTTCTAAAAGCTCGTGTTTTGCCCAAATAGCAGCTTTGATACCTTTTTTCTGATCGCCTCCATACATATCTACCAGGTAAGCACCCTTTGGGTTTGATACTCGAACTATATAGGAATTAAACAAGCGTAGTTCAAAAGCATCCGCAAGGTTCTTGTTCTGTGCTTCATTTTGTGGGTTAAACCAGATAGCATCCTGGTTGTCTTTGAACAGCTTCTCCACTAACTCCTTATAATCAAACGATGCTACGGGTTCTAATATTCCTTTCACATTCATTGGATGATCAGAAGGAATAAAGATGGTGATCGAAATTATTTCACTCTTCGATACAGATTTCTGCTTATCAAAAAGCAACACTTCCTGTATCTCAATCTGGTAAAGATCTGATGGAAAATAATATTCAGGCCCTGCTGTATGCAAAAAAGTGGAATCTCCCATCTCCAGCATAATTTCTTTTTCCTCTTCACTGTATTCAGGTTCGGAACTTGGAATTATGGTTTTTTCCCGCAAGTCTTGATAGGAAAGTTTTTGATCCGGATTAAGGGAATCGTTTTTGTATGCGGAAATAATACCCTCTTTTACCCCGTCTATAAGTATCTTTGTAATTTCCCTGTTCTGTGAGAACATGGGTTTATTTTGTTTCTCTCTTAAATCAACTGCTCGTATAATCGTCTTTTTATACATGATATGTGATTCATTCGGAGGCCTTTTAGAACTTTTAACCTGACCATCCTCATACATAGAACCATTACCATCCTGAGCTTGTATACCCATTACGGATATAAAGAAAATTAACACTGCACATATCCCTTTCATAACACTACCTTTTCTTTATTATAATAAAAGTTTCGAGGGCAGATATGTTTTTAAAACTGAATTATTTTTTAAAAAACAATCAATCTGGTGCAAAAACAAGGTATTTTAACCTTTAAATGTGATTGATTTTGTAAAAATTAACCAAAGGGACATACTTTTAATAAAGCTAGCCGTGAATTGTTATTACAGAGGCGATCGAAGCGACTAATTTGATTTATTTTACTACGCAATAGAAAGTTCTATTGCATAGTACAGTTTAAGTAATGAAGTAAAAATGCCTGAAATCTCCAGGCATTTTTACTTCATTTAATTAAACTGAAACTCTTATGCCGAATTTCGTTCGGCATTGATAATACCAAAAGAACAACGGATTACCAGTTTTTCGAACACCTTTTTCGAAGGCACATCCTGTCCTTTTTCTTCCATTTCCCTGATCTTTGTTAGAGCATGTTGCTGAATGGTAATTAAAGGAATTTCTATTCTTTGACGCATTTGAATAGACAAATGCTCCACTGGTTTGTCGCCCATCAAATCCGAGGAACCTGTAAGTTTAAGAAGATATTTTTTTGTTCTTTCAAACTCTTCATAAATTACCTTCCACAAACCACCGTATTTTGGATGTCTTGCAAGATAGGCTGTAACCGGAAAGAAGCATTTACTCATGGCCATTTCGCAATTATCTAACAACGTTTTAAAGAAAAGCGAATTATCATACAATCTTTTTAATTCATCCCACTTGCCTGCTGCTTCTAATTTTTCAAATGCTGTTCCTACACCATAATAACCTGGCAGGTTCTGCTTTATTTGACTCCAAGAGCCAACATAAGGCACAGCCCTTAAATCATTAAGATTCAACGTACCGGATTTGCGTTTAGAAGGTCTGCTACCAATATTAGTCTCGGCATAGTAACGCAATGGAGTCACAAAATTAAGATACTCCAAAAAAGCAGGGTGCACTTTAAGTTCATTATATGCTGCATAACTTTCATCTGAAAGATATTGTAAAAGCTGATCGTCCTCTTGCGTAAGAGTGGTCGCTTTAGCAGAAAACAAAGCATTGCTTATTCCTGCATGCATTAATTGTTCAATGTTAAACTGAGCAGCATCTATGGTTCCAAAATTAGAACTGATGGTTTGACCTTGAATAGTTAGCTGTATCTCTTTATTGGAAATATTATTACCCATTGAAGCATAAAACTGGTGAGTTTTCCCACCTCCTCTGGCAGGAGGCCCTCCTCTCCCATCAAAAAACACCACCTGAACTCCATATTCTTGAGAAATAAAGCTTAACTCTTCTTTGGTTTTGTATATACTCCAGTTGGCCATCAGGTACCCACCATCTTTAGTTCCATCAGAAAAACCAAGCATAATAGTCTGAACATTACCCCTCTGCTCCAGATGCTTACGATAGATTTTGTTTTCATAGAGCTCTTTCATAACCGAACCTGCATTCCGGAGATCAGTGATGGTTTCAAATAAAGGAACTATATCTATTTTAAGAGCATTTTTCTTCCAACCAGACATTAGAAACAAGCCATATACTTCCAGTACATTCAGTGCACTCGTACTATGACTGATGATATATCTATGGCAACCTTCTTCACCATTGATTTTTTGAATGGTTCTGATGGTATCGATAGACTTTAAAGTATCTTCAAAAAGGTCATTATTAGTAAACGTTGGCTCAACCTTCTCACTCACCTGAAGCAGATGTTTAATCTTTTCATCGTCTGTCAGTTCTTTGTAGTTCTTAGGCAATGCATTAGTTTTAGAAGCAATTTCTTCCAAAAGCTGCTTATGCACAGAGCTATCCTGGCGAATATCAAGAGAGGCAAAGTATAAACCAAACAATTTAACCTTACTTACAAAATTAGTTACCATGCTTAAAAATAAGCCGTTGTGACGCTCAGTAAGAATGGATTGAATCTCTGTTAGTGCTTTTATCAACTCATCCTTTGACAAATCAGCTTTATGTCCGGGAATGAATAGGTTGTTATAAAGCTTTTCTTCAAGTTCTGAAAGGATATTTGAAATACCATCAAAGGTGAGACGTCTCTTTAAACGACGAACATCCATGTAATAGGACTTGACAATACTGCCTCTTAAAGCCTCTGCAACTTTTAAAGTCGTATCTGATTTAACAAAAGGGTTTCCATCCCTGTCTCCTCCTGGCCAGAAACCTAATCTGATTAGCGGATTAGTTTCATCCACTGCACTAGGAAACTGATTTTTTAGAGAAGATAAAATCTGCCCTGCTGCCTGGTAAAACACATTTTCAAGAAACCATATAAGGTTTATAGCCTCATCGTATGGGGTAGGCTTTGACTTCTTAAAGAAGGGAGTTTTACCCAACTGCTGAAGGTAAGAATTAGCTAATGCGGTATTTTCAGTTACCAGTGTTTTAGAAAGATCATTAATAATACCAAGCACTTCTGCGGGATAAAACTGAGTCGGATGTGCTGTTAATACAAGTCGTACAGAAAAGTCTTTAAGTTTTTCTGCCAGATTAACCTGGGTTCGGGTTTGCATTACATCCGATTGAATGTGCCTCAGTGTTCCCACTCCGTTCATATCATGAATATGTCTGAAAGTCGCATCCTCCAAAGCATCAAATAATACTACTTGTCTTTCAGCATACTGAATAAATCTGAATAATAGATCATTTTGTTCCTGCTCTGTACTGTAAGAAGTAAACTGTTTAAAAAAGTTGGTTATAATCTCAGAAGGACTTTGCTCTTTTTTCAAACCTTCTTCACAAAATAGAACAAACAGAGAGAGCAAAACTCCTGTTTTTTCAACTTTATGAAAAGGAAGGGAAGTAAAAAGGCTGTTATACATTTCATACCTGGTGCCAACCAAATTCTTAAAAACCTGCAGTGTATTTTCTGTAGTAGTTGTAGTCATTTTAAATTATTTGCATTTCAGTTTCACCCACACACAAAAATAAACTATTGAAGGAAACTATAATAATTAAATTAGTTGTTTTATAAAAAAAATACCACACATATAAATTTTTGGTTCCAAAGACAATTAGATAATAGCAAAATTTTATTTGTATTGTAATAAAATTGTACCTTTACCTGCTGGAATAAATAAGCATGAACAAAGATTTTATTGAACATTTATTTTTAAAACATCAGGAAACACCACGTCTTCCGTCCACCTCTTCCATAAGCAGGTTAATTACACGTATTCTATTGATACTTTTTCCTGAGCAATCCAAAACTAAATATCAAACTTACGATGATATGCTCACAACCCTGCTTGCAAGGGAAAAAGAATTAAAAGATATTCTTGAATCCATGGAGGAGCATCTTTCTGAAAAAGCGGAAGTGTTGGCGAAAAATTTCATGATTACCCTTCCTGGTATTTATGAAGATTTGATGAAAGATATTGAGGCTATATTACAGGGCGATCCTGCTGCTCAGACAGAGTATGAAATCATACGGGCTTATCCGGGTTTTTATGCAATCGCATTTTACCGTCTTGCTCATGCCCTGCATAAACTGCAAATCCCATTACTTCCAAGAGTATTAACAGAATTTGCTCATTCTAAAACAGGAATTGACATTCATCCGGCAGCGGAAATTCAGCCTTATTTCTTTATAGACCATGGTACAGGAATTGTCATTGGAGAAACAGCCAAAATAGGAAAACACGTAAAATTATATCAGGGAGTAACCCTTGGCGCTTTGAGTGTATCCAAAGACATGGCAGAAACAAAAAGGCATCCGACGATAGAAGACAATGTGGTAATTTATTCAGGTGCGACTATTCTCGGAGGAAACACAGTGGTGGGACATGATAGCATTATAGGTGGAAACGTATGGCTTATAAATAGCGTCCCCCCTTGTTCCAGGGTATATCACCAAAGTCAGGTTAAGGTTACGCAGGAAAAATAAACAAACAGATTTAAATGGCAACTCTTTTAGATTTTGTAGGAAACACTCCACTTGTAGAGTTAAAAAATATTATTAACAAACCGGGGATCAAACTATTTGCCAAGCTGGAAGGCCACAATCCCGGAGGTAGTGTAAAGGACAGGGCGGCCTATGGTATGATTAAAGGAGCCATTGAAAGAGGTGAGCTGAAATCCGGCATGAAACTTATTGAAGCTACCAGTGGAAATACGGGAATAGCTTTAGCTATGATCGCCCGCTTATTCGGATTGGAAATAGAATTGGTAATGCCGGAGAACTCAACCAAAGAACGGGTATTGACCATGGAAGCTTATGGCGCCAAAGTCATCCTGACCCCTGAATCCGGCTCAATGGAGGCTGCTATTGATTATGCGCATGATAAAGTATCTAAAGGTGGTTACCTGATGCTCAATCAATTTGCAAATCCGGATAATTATCAGGCTCACTATGCCACGACCGGGCCTGAAATCTGGAAAGATACAAATGGAGACATTTCACATTTTGTATCTTCTATGGGTACCACAGGAACCATTATGGGTGTTTCCAGATACTTAAAAGAAAAGAACCCAAATATTAAGATTGTAGGCGTTCAACCTACGGATGGATCAAAGATACCAGGCATACGACGCTGGCCACAGGAATACCTTCCAAAAATATTTGAAAAAGAACGGGTTGACCAAACAATTGACGTCTCTCAGGAAGAAGCAACAGCTATGACAAGAAAACTTTCTCGCTTGGAAGGGATATTTGCAGGAATGAGTAGCGGTGGTGCCGTCAGTGCAGCAGTCAAATTGTGTGAT
>JBKBXU010000080.1:0-15219 GCA_046313675.1 Cytophagaceae bacterium | reverse complement strand
AAATCCAGTTCCTGAATATTTCGCAAGTCCGCTATATGTTCCTATCCATTTGTTTTGCTTTTTGTCAATGATGACACTTGTCACAATCTCATGGGGGAGTACATAATTAGAAAGGCCATTGTTAAAGGAAAATGATGATTGCCCATTATGGAAGGCTATTCCATTAGAGGTGGCGGCCCATACATTATTTTTTTCATCTTTTGTTACGGCATGTATTTTCTCTGAAGAAGAAGGTAATTGAAAGTCCATCTGTTTCCAAGATTGATTGTCGTATGTGAATACTCCTTTACTGGTTCCTACCCATTTTACATCATTTGCATCTGTGTATATTGAAACTACAGGGTATGGTAAATCATTCTCATAGATTTTTTCCCAACGATCATTGCCATCAAATTTAACCAGGCCTATACGTGTGGCTATCCAGATATTTCCTTTCTTATCAATAGACAAGGCTGAAATGTGATTGTCCGGTAGTTGGCCATGCGAAGTTTCTGTGTCCAGTATTTTAAAATCAACATTATCAAAAATTGCGATTCCTCCACCGTCAGTCCCTATCCACTTGTTGCCGTTTTTATCAATTACGATTGCTGTTACATTATCAGCAGGGAGTCCATTGCTTGTGTTGTATGTTTCCCATCTGCTTACTCCGTCAAACTTGATTAGTCCGCCCCAGGTTGTTCCAATCCAGATATCTCTTCTGCCTTCAACTGTTATGCATTGAACATGGTTGTCGGGTAAACCGTCATTAGTAGTAAATATAGTCCACCATATTTCATTATATTTTGCTATTCCGCCTCCATCAGTACCTATCCAGATATTGTCTGAAGCATCTATGGCCAAAGAAGTCACATGGTCAAAAGGTAATCCACTGGAAGTATTGTACGATTTCCAGTTCTTAAAATCGTAATTTATAACACCTGACTCATGGGTGCCTATCCATAGGTTGTTGGCTGCATCTGTATTAATAAATGTGACATTGTCCTCTGCGAGTCCATTAAAGGTTCTTTCTTTATTATACAAATACCATGTATAGTTATCGTATTTTGCAAGGCCTCCGGTGGTAGCAAACCATTTAATGCCATTTTTATCGATATGAATGCTGTTTATAATATCTGAACCTGATTCTCCATTGGTTGAAGCATATGAAAAGTTACTCCACTTACCGTTTTGGTAACACAAAATGCCTCCTCCGGATGTGCCGACCCATACATTACCTTTTTCTGCACGTAAGCAAAGTATATGGTCTGTTGTGATGTTATTCTTGGTATTAGCTTTCGTAAAGCTTGTCCATTTATTGTCTTTGTATAAGCCAAGGCCACTTGTTGTGCCTACCCAGATATTCCCATTTTCATCTTTGACTAAGGCCGTAATTTTATTTCCCGGAAAATTTTCAGTATCACCATGCTTGAAACTTGTCCAACTCTTGCCGTCGAACATCGATAAGCCTCCACCATCTGTTCCTGCCCAAATACGTCCTTTAGCATCTATTTCCAGACAGGTAATTACATTGTATGAGAGGCCACTTTTAGTATTTATAGTGTTATAGGTTTTCCACTGTATTCCATCAAAGACCGTTACGCCTTTTCGTGTCCCAATCCAGATTCGGTTTTTTTGATCTATGGCCAGAGAACTTAAATTATCATCTGCAAGCCCCTCTTCAAAAGTGGAGCTGTTCGAACTATTATATAGCTTCCAATTTTCTCCATCATAAACCGCCAATCCTGAGCTTGCGGTGGCAATCCATTTTTTATTGGTATTGTCAATGGCAATTGCTTTTATATGGTTATCCGGTAGTCGGTCTGATGAGGTAAATATTGTCCATTCTGATTGCGAAAAGCCACTTATGGAAGATAGCAGAAAGATTATAAAAAAGTAATGGTGACAAGATTTAAGCATAAGGATTAATTTCTCCTAAAATTAATAAATTATTCTTTAATTAAGAAATTTGGATGCATTTTTTCCGGGTATAATGCAATTTGTATTCAGGCGAATTTTATAAAAGATATTCGGCCATGATTGCAAGCAAAGCTCCAAGTATGGATACTAATACCCGGTTGGCTTTAAACTTATGATTAGGACTATTTTCAAAGAAAATTGTTGTAGAAATATATAGAAAGTTACCTGCAACAATTGCAAATAAAAATATAAACACCTGCTCGGGTACCCAATCTGTAGAGAAGAAAATAGAGCTAATAATTAAACCCAGAGGAGATGCAAGTGCAAAAATCGTTAGAAGTAATACCGCAGAATATTTGTTTTTCAAGCTAAACATCAATACACTCATAAGTGCAAAAGCTTCAGGAACTTTATGCATAATTAAGCCATACAAAAGGGTATGTGCATCTTCTGATCCATGGGCATGTGTGGGGTGAACCAGTAGTGTTCCTTCCAGAAATGCATGTATAAAGAGGGCTATAAACATGGAATATGGAACATGGTTGCTATGACTATGGCCCGGATGATGATGTAGGTGTCCATGCTCTACACCGGTAGAGAAAAATTCCAGAATCATTTGAAGAAAGAAACCTGCCAGAACATAAATTCCGGTTAATTTCAGGTCTTTTGCCTCGTGAAATAATTCAGGTATAATATGAATTATGGTAATGGAAAAAAGGTAAGCCCCACTGAAAGATAGTGCAACCTTAAACCTGTTTTGATCAAATTGAGGTATAATAAATACTGCCATACCAGCTGCCATGGCGGCAATAAAAAGAATGATGACGCTTAATAACATGATTGCAAAGGTATTATTTTTTTTGAGCCATCCATATCATTCGGTCAGAGGTGCTGAAATTAAATTCATCAAGATTATAGTTTCCAAAAACATGTGTGGGGATAAAACCGGTTTCCTGAAAATAGTTCTTAAATGTGTCGTGTGTCAGTGCCTGAACCTTTTCCTGATACACATGGGATTTCCCATCGTTGGTAAAGTTTATTTCCTTAATAATGCAATTATTTTGAAATTTTCTGGAAATGCAGAAATCGATGCCTTCGATATTCTTGCATTCTCCTGAAATAAGATTTTCCAGAACTTTGTGGGTATTCATAAAATCAATTACCAATATACCTCCGGGCTTTAACGCACGGTAAAGGTTGTGTAAGGTTTGTATGTTGTCTTTTTCGTTTTCGAAATATCCAAAGCTTGTAAAAAGATTCAGAATTACATCGTATTTGTTTTCTGATTCAAGTGCACGCATATCACATACCATGAAGTGAAGCGTGTCATTTTTAAACTTTTTAGCATGATTGATATTTTGAACAGAAAGGTCTGCTCCGGTTACATCAAATCCTTTTTTATTAAGAAAGATGCTGTGTCTTCCTTTTCCGCAAGCCAGGTCAAGGATGCTGTTTCCGGGCTTTAATTGTATAAAAGAGCAGAGCTTATTTATAAAAGTTTCAGCTTCCTTTTCGTCCCTGTTTTTATATAATATATGGTAATAAGGTGAATCAAACCACTCTGCAAACCATTCCTTTTCCATTGTATTCATGCATCCAAAGTTTTCAGGATTGTAAAATTACACTAAATCTCTGATTATATTTCTACCTTCGGCACTATATTTTGTTTTGAAGTCCGTAGGTTTAGATGTAATTTAGTATGAAACTACAAAAGCTGTGACAAGGCAGTTTTGTTGCAGGATATAATTAACAGGAATTTGCCGTGAGAGAAGATTATCTGAATGCTGATGATGAAAATTTGTCCCCCACCGACAGGGATCTGGAAAAAGCATTAAGGCCGCTGAGTTTTGATGATTTTGCCGGGCAGGATAAGATTTTGGAGAACCTTAAAATTTTTGTAGAGGCAGCTAAGAGAAGAGAAGAAGCCTTGGATCATGTGCTATTACATGGGCCTCCCGGACTTGGGAAAACCACACTTTCGCATATTATTGCAAATGAGTTGGGGGCCAATCTTAAAATTACGTCCGGCCCTGTTTTGGAAAAGCCCGGAGACCTGGCAGGCTTGTTAACAAACCTTGAGACTGGCGATGTCTTATTTATTGATGAAATTCATCGTTTAAACCCTGTTGTGGAAGAATACCTGTATTCTGCCATGGAGGATTATAAAATTGACATCATGCTTGATTCCGGTCCAAATGCCAGGAGTATTCAGATCGGATTAAATCCATTTACTTTGATTGGAGCTACAACCAGAGCAGGATTATTGACCTCACCTTTACGAGCCAGGTTTGGAATAAATTCTCGCCTGGAGTATTATGATTCTAACTTATTGTCTGTCATTGTCAATAGGTCAGCTACCATTCTGGATACCCCTATAGATGAAAATGCAGCATTTGAAATTGCCCGTAGGAGCCGCGGAACTCCGCGTATTGCAAACAATCTGCTTCGAAGGACCAGAGATTTTGCCCAGGTTAAAGGTAAGGGAGTAATTACTATTGATATAGCAAAAATGGCCTTAAATGCGTTGGAAGTTGATACGAATGGTTTGGATGAAATGGATAACCGTATTCTTCGTACCATTATTGAAAAATTTAAAGGAGGGCCGGTAGGGATCTCTACCATTGCTACAGCCTGCGGAGAAGAAGCAGAAACTATTGAGGAGGTTTATGAACCTTTTCTTATTCAGGAGGGCTATATTAAACGTACTTCCAGAGGAAGGGAGACAACCGAGTTGGCATATAAGCATCTGAATCTAAATCCTCCTGCACAAACAGGCACTTTGTTTTAGAGGTGTACCTTCTCATTGAGTTTCAAAGATTCAGTCTTGGAAAATAAAGATTTATATACCCGATTAATTAAGCAAAAAGCTAAGGAAGAAGGCTTTGATTTTTGTGGTATTTCCCGTGCCGGATTTCTGGAAGAAGAGGCCCCTCGTCTGGAAAATTGGCTAAAAAAGGGAATGCATGGTTCCATGCAGTGGATGGAAAATCATTTTGACAAAAGGCTTGATCCCACAAAATTGGTAGAGGGTTCTAAATCAGTAATTTCTCTTCTTCTTAATTATTATCCCGAAGAAGATCTCGCAGACAAGGAAAATAAGATTTCTAAATATGCTTACGGTGAAGATTATCATTTTGTCATCAAAGATAAACTTAAAAGCCTGGTGAATACCCTTCGGATGGAGATTGGAGAATTTGAGGCCCGTGTGTTTGTTGATTCGGCACCTGTCATGGATAAAGTATGGGCCAGGAAATCAGGTTTGGGATGGATAGGTAAAAATTCAAATCTCATTAATAAAGGTTCGGGAAGTTTTTTTTTCATTGCAGAAATTATCACAGATCTTGAATTAGAATATGACGGGCCTATAAATGATTTTTGCGGAACCTGTACCGCATGCATTGATGCCTGTCCTACACAAGCAATAACAGATCCCTATGTGGTAGATGGTAGTAAATGCATTTCCTACCTCACTATTGAACTTAAAGAAAATATTCCTTCTGAATTTCATGGGAAAATGGATAATTGGATATTTGGCTGTGATGTATGTCAGGATGTTTGTCCCTGGAACAGATTTAGCAGGCCACATACAACTCCGGCATTTAAGCCATCAGAAGATTTCGTTAACATGAATGGGAAAGATTGGGAGGAGCTTACTCAGGAGGTGTTTGCTAAGGTATTTAAAAAATCAGCCGTTAAGCGTACTAAGCTTAACGGCTTCTTAAGAAATTTAAATTTTAATAAGATTAAACATTAGTTCATGTTTCTGAAGCACTTTTTTAGTACATGTTGAAATTTGTGACCAAAATGTTCATAACACCATGTCTTCAACTCAATCAAATCCTCCCTAATAAGATCTTTGGTGCTTTTTTTCAATTCCTTTTCAAAGAGTTGCTGATCGAAGCTCACTTTTTGAAGAATCATCTTTTGGTATTCAAGCATAATGATCAAAGTTTAAGGTTAAAAATTAAAATGTTCGCCCGAAAGCTTACATGGTTTTAGGTTATTGAAACTACTTGTTTTTTACGAATTTTACAAGGATAAAGTTTAATTTTACAGAAGCATAAACTTACCTTTACATACATATCTTTAAAAAAGATAATTTGGGTGAATTCCTACGTTTACTAGACATGGCATTTCGACTTTTAGTCCTTTTAATTTTACAATTTACTTTTTTTTCAACACAACTTAGAGCAAGTGTTGTTGAGAAGATTGTTGTTGATAAAGATACCGTTTGTCTGGACGAATTGTTTAAAATTTCTTTAGAAATTTTAGCGATAAACGGGAGGAAAGTTGGTTTATTTCCTGATATACCGGACTTTACAAAACGAAGGACACTGTATGAGAAAGATGGATCAATAATCAGGGCTACCCAATATTATGCTCCGCAGAAGCAGGGTGTTTATGCAATACCGGATGCCACTATGCTTGTTAACGGAGAAGTGTGGAATATAAAGAGTCGTAAAATAGTTGTAATTGCGGAGTGCGAAGCGCCAAGTGATTACATTGAAGCCAGGTCAGATTTTGAAGATGTACCCGCCGATGCTTTTTTGTCGCTGAAGGTGTCTAAAGAACAGGTGTTTTCCGGTGAAAGTTTTGATGTTTCTGTCAGTTTTTGCATTGCTGAAGACAATAAAGCGGAACTGAATTTCTATGATTTTAAAAACCAACTTCAAACCCTGGTGAGGCAGATTAAGAATTCAGATCTTTGGATAGAAGATTTTTGTCTTCGGGAGCGTCCTTCTGCAGATTCTGTTTTTATTAACGGGAAAAAATATTTTAGCTATAATTTTTTCACGCAGAAAGGCAGAATAATCAAGGAAGGTAATATTACCATTCCTTCTTTGAGCTGGAAAATGACGCAATATAAACTACACAAAGGTCAAAATTATGTGGATCGAAAAGATACACTGGTAGTTTTTAAAACAGAACCATTTGCTGTAAGTGTTAGAGAACTCCCTGAGCACCCTTTGATGGATCAGGTACCTGTGGGTGTATTTCGCATGGAAGAGCAGGTAAGTAATCAGGAGATTTTTCTGGAAGAAAAGTCTGTTTTAAAAATAAAAATAACAGGAAGTACTTATTGGTCGGGAACATATTCTTCCATACTGAAGAATAAGAAAAACCTTACTGTATATGCCGGTGACATTGTATCGCTAAAGTCAGGGGATGAATACTGTAAGGAATTTACTTTTTACCTGGTACCTTTGAGGTCCGGGGAGCATAAATTGAAAGATTACTTTCAATGGATTTATTTCAACTCTGAAAAAAATGACTATGATACGCTTGTGCCGATGTCTCTCTTAAAAGTACATGGTGAAGCCATACCCCTTACCAGTCAGTTGGCATTTAAGTATGATGAATATTACGGGAAGCTTGAATATGAATTAGGGAAGCACAGAAGGAATGATTATTGGGATTATATTAATATCTTTGGCAATATTTTACTTATTTTGCTGGCATTCGCCACACTTGTTTTTATTTTCAGACGATGAGCAATAGTTACGGAAAGATTTTTAAAATAAGCACCTTTGGAGAATCACATGGTGCCGCAGTAGGCGTAGTGATTGATGGCTGCCCTGCCGGGTTAGAAATAGACCTGGAGTTTATTCAAAAAGAATTGGATAGAAGAAAACCAGGGCAATCAAAAATAACCACACAAAGGAAGGAAGAAGATCGCATTGAAATTCTTTCAGGAATATTTGAAGGCCGTGCCACGGGGACGCCCATTGCCATGATGGTTTGGAATGCTGACGCCAGGAGCAAAGATTATTCGCATATAGCAGACAAGTACCGTCCTTCTCACGCCGATTTTACCTATCAGGAAAAGTATGGCCATCGTGATTACAGAGGCGGCGGAAGAAGTTCTGCCAGAGAAACGCTTGCTCGTGTAGCAGCCGGGGCTGTGGCTAAGAAAATTTTGGAGAAAATTGGAATTAGCATTCAGGCATATGTATCACAAACCGGCCCTATTAAATTGGATACACCATATCATATACTTGATCTTTCAAAAACTGAAGATAATATTATTCGTTGCCCGGATGCGGAGATTGCGGAAAAAATGATTGAGTTTATTGATGAGACAAGGAAAAACAGAGATACGGTGGGCGGTGTGGTATCCTGTGTGATCAAAGGTTCCCCGGTAGGTTTGGGTGAACCTGTTTTTGATAAATTGCATGCAGAACTTGGCAAGGCTATGCTAAGCATAAATGCGGTTAAAGGATTTGAATATGGAAGTGGATTTGAAGGCGTAAAGCTGTATGGTTCGCAGCACAACGACCCCTTTGTTATGGATGGTGATAAGGTAAAAACTACCACCAATCATTCAGGAGGAGTTCAGGGAGGTATTTCCAATGGAGATGATATTTATTTTAACATAGCATTTAAACCTGTTGCAACCTTGATGATTGATCAGGCCTCGGTAGATTCTAAAGGAGAGTTAGTGACTGTCTCAGGAAAAGGCCGTCACGATCCATGTGTGGTTCCTCGTGCTGTACCTATTGTAGAAGCTATGGCTGCATTGGTTATGGTGGATTTTTATATGAGGAATAAAGTGATAAAACTCTCTTCTTTGATTTGAGTATTTTTAGAACCATATCGCTGCCCGGATGGATCATCATAGGTTTAGGTTTGGGTATCCTATGGGGTTTTCTGGCATTGCAACTGGGATGGGTGGAATTTACCTTAAATTATATCCAACCTTTTGGAGAGATATTTATCAAACTTCTTCAAATGATTGCCATTCCCCTGATCATAGCTTCTCTTATCACGGGGGTGTCGAAGCTAAAAGATGTTGCACAACTTAGCCGTTTAGGCATACGCTCCATTGTATTTTTTCTTATAACCGGTTCTCTGGCTATAGTTTTAGGCCTTGTGGTTGTTAACATAATTGGCCCAGGCAAAGGAATGCCCGAGGAGCTAAGTCACGGCCTGTATGAAAGATATGGAGACCGGGTAGAGGTGAAAGCTCAGCAAGCCCGTGAAATCCGGCGTTCTCCCCTGACTCCATTAGTAGAAATGGTGCCCAATAATATTTTTGCTGCTACTTCCGACAATTCCAGAATGTTGCAGGTGGTTTTTGTTGCTTTACTCGCCGGCCTTGCTCTTGTACAAATTCCCTCAGAAAAAGGATTGGTAGTCATGCAGTTTTTTGAAGGGGTAAATGAGCTGTTGATAAAAATGGTTGGCTTTATAATGAAATTTGCCCCTCTGGGTGTTTTTGCTTTGATGGCCGCACTTATTACGGAGACGGCAGGAGATGCTCATCTTTTAATGGCTTTACTGTATTATTCATTAACTGTTTTTTTAGGACTTATCCTTATGTTATTGGTCGTTTATCCGGCAATATTTATCAAACTTGGGGGTGTTAAATATACGGAGTTTTTTCAGGCCATGAAACCGGCATTTCTCGTGGCGTTTTCTACCAGTTCCAGTAGTGCAACATTACCTGTTACACTTGAAAGAGTTGAACGTAAATTAAATGTAAAGCATAATGTTGCCGGCTTTGTATTGCCTCTTGGAACGACCATCAATATGGATGGAACAGCTTTATATCAGGCGGTAGCTGCGGTTTTTATTGCTCAGGCTATGGGAATTGACCTTTCATTAGGGGAACAGTTAATTATTGTTTTGACCGCTACTTTGTCAGCTATCGGAGCGGCAGGTGTTCCCGGTGCAGGCATGATTACTTTGGTCATTGTCTTGGAATCGGTGGGTGTACCGGTAGCAGGAATTGCCTTAATAATGGCTCCTGATCGAATATTGGATATGTGTCGGAGTGTCGTTAACGTTTCAGGTGATGCAACGGCTGCTTTAGTGATGAATAAGGCAGAGGGTGGAAGCGTAAGAGCTTCAGAGGGCTTATAAGAATAGCTGCTTTAGTGGACTTTTCATTCAGGGTTAAAGCAAGAGAGCGAAATAAATATCTTTTAGTGTAAAATTTTATTCCACTCTCTTTTACAATTAAGGCTTAAATGGTTTTTCGACTGTAATAATGGGAAAGTCAATTACAACCTGACCAGATCCTCCGGGATTGGAGGCCAGCAAAGTAAAGTCAATATATCTTATTTTATGTGGCTCTTGTTTTTTATTACCATTCCCTCCATAATTGATTACAGTAGATCTGATAAAGTTTGAATATTTAACTGAAACAAGCTTCCATCCGGTATGACTTAGATTAACCTCATGTTCCCAGGAGTCATCACGTGCATCATTGTAATTATTATTCCCAAAATCATCTTCTTTGCCTGAAATTTTTAATATACTATTGTTATTTCCATTCCCGTATACATACACATTTATCCAGACATCTTGTGGGTTTTCAGGTAATTGATTTTGGGTGTATCGTCTCCTGAGTTGACAAATCCAATAGTCGTTATCTGTGTCCTTTCCTGATAGCATATAGGCAAAATTGCCCTGAACTACCGGAAACTCCACTACTGAACCATAAGAGGCAGAGGGATATGGGCTATAGCCCCATAAAGGACTGTCTTCCCTGAACGTGTTTTCAAAGCCATTCCCCAATAGGGAAGCACCTTCATAGGTTTTTGTTCTTGATATTCGAAATTCACATTCTGTAGTTTTGGTATTTCCATAAAAGGATAATACGGCTTTGACTGATTCATTTCTGAAGAATATAATTCCATCCTGCGCCCCATCCCAATTGCTGTTAGCTTCATTAATTTCCTTTGATACTCCTTTGATAACTTTTTTAGCTCCTGATTCTTCCCCGATCAGAGTGATTGTCCAGCTTACCCTTTCATTAAAGTAGGCAACAAAATATTGGGAACGGGAATTAAAATCAATAGAATTAATTCCGGGCAAAAAATCCTCCTGAATACGGAACTCCGATGAAGGTGTCATTAGTTCAGGACCTATAGGGTCCTTAGTCTTTGAACAAGAAAAGATTAATAAAATTGAAAGAATGGTATAAAAGCTTTTCATAGGATGTATTGGTTGAAAAATTAAAATAATTATAAGAAAAATAACATTATAAGTTAAGATAAAACATAGATAAAAGCAAGCTTTGGTCTTTTGGAATAAAATATTGGTAAAAAATGTTTAATTTTATAGTATAAACCAAGAATGACCATGGAAGAACAAAATAATAAATTCATCGATATATATACTGAATCCAGCCCCAATCCAAATTCCCTGAAATTTGTGACCAATCAGGCACTTTTAGAAGTAGGAGTAGTGGATTACACCAATCCGCAGGAAGCGGAAAATTGTCCTCTTGCCCTGGATATTTTTAGGTTTTCTTTTGTGAAGAGGGTTTTTATAACTGCAAACTTTATTACTGTTACAAAAGCAGAAGACATAGACTGGTATGAAGTTTCTCCTATGTTAAGAGAATTGATTAAGGGTTATCTGGAAGAGGGGAAGCCTTTATTCAAGAAGGAAATTGAAGTAGCTACCATATCTGATGACGATCCGGAAATTGTTCAGAAAATCAAAGTACTACTTGATGAATACATCCGACCTGCGGTGGAGCAGGACGGAGGAGCTATAAGCTTCGGATCCTTTGAAGACGGTGTGGTAAAAGTGTTATTGCAAGGCTCTTGCAGTGGTTGCCCTTCTTCAACAGTCACCTTAAAAGCAGGTATAGAAAATCTAATGAAAAAGATGATACCTGAGGTTAAAGAGGTGGTAGCGGAAAATTTATAAGAAAAGCATAAACAAGGCAAAGACTAAATCTTTGCCTTGTTTATGCTTTAGCACCTTTCTTAAAAAGGTTTTTCCATGAATTTATCAACTGCTTACGCTGTTTCTTGTCTTTATCATCAGCAGTTTCTGCACCTATAAGGTAAGCAAATGGATTCAAGTGCTCAATATGACGGAATAATACTTTTAAAATTCCCAACATTGGGATAAAAAGGATCATACCTGCTATGCCCCAAAGCAGGCCTCCCACAATTAATGCCACAATAGTAGCCAAAGGGTTAAGTCTGATTTTACCTCCCGTAATTTTGGGTGTTAGGACATAACTTTCAATCATTTGGATGGTAGTAAACAGAATGCCTACGGCTACCATATACCAAATAGAATCCATTGTCAGAAACGCTACCAGCATTGGAATAATACTACCTACAACTGAGCCTATAAAAGGAATGATGTTTAAAAGAGCAGCTATAAAACCAAGAAAGAAGGGGTGGGGAATACCTATAATCCAAAGACCAATTGAATTCAGAGCCGTAAGTATGGAGACTACAATCAATACACCGCCCAGGTAGGACATGGTCATGCTGGTGGAGCTTTGTATTATAAACATCGTCCTGCTGTGACTTTCAGGTTTGGTTATCATCAAAATGAATTTGTGGAATTTATTTCGATAAAAAAGAAAAAAGAAGATGTAAAATATAATGATTGAAAGTGATACTAAAAAATTACTGGTCATTAGAATGGCACTTCTAAAATAGACAGTGGCAGAAACAAGCAGGTTTTCCAATTCATTTTGTAAATAGGCAGTTTGTTCTTCCTGGGTGATGTGGAAATTTTTGGCTATAAATTCCCTTAGATCCGTAAATTTTTCATTCACCGTCAAGCGATATGCTGGGATGTCTTCAGCAAACAACCGCACCTGAGCACTTAGCAAAAATATGAGTAAGGATACAAGAAGCAAAAGAAGAATGATGCAAAGGGAAATAGAAAATCCCCGGTTCAAACCTTTTTTCTCCAGAAATTGAGCCACAGGCAGCAACAGCATAGCAATTAAGGTCGCTGTAAAGAAGGGGATTAAAAAAGATCGGGCAAAATATAATCCTCCAAAAGTTAAAAATAGAAACGCAAGGATTAATGTGTACTTCTTAAGTGTTGTTGTTTGTTCCATGTAGGAACTAAAGTTAATAATGATTATCTTGAATAAGAACTAATGTCAAAGTAAATAGTTTTAATTTTTTTAGCATTTTTCTTCAGGTCATACATATTATATATTCTTCCCTGATGTGAAAGTTGATATTGCTTTTTGATCTTGAGATCTAAATACTTTAAAAGTTCATACTCATCCGTTTCGGAAAGGATCAGAATTGCTGTTTCCTGTGTACGTCCATTATTTCCTTCTAAAATGCCTTTGATGAGGTTTTTGTATTTGAAGCGGTATAGGCTGGCTTCGTAATCGTCTCCCAGCATGTGGCTGGCAAAGGATCTTTCAAAAAGAGCCTGAATGCTAACAGGGTAATGGCTCAGAAGGCTATCTGCAAGAGAGATTGCCTGATAATAATTGCCCGTAAAATTGTTCTGCCTTATCCGGGCCTCTAAAGCCGCTATTTGGATTGGCTGATAGGTATTCTGGAATAAGGAGCCATAATAAAGACTTTGGTATTCGGATAACTCGAGTGTGTCGTGACGAAGAAACCTTTCTTTTAGTTTATAATATTCGGCTCCTTCCGTTGTCTGCTCCCGGATAGCTTTTAAATCCAGGTTTTGTCCTGGAGAAAGAAAGGTAATAAATACCAATGATAGCGTCAGTAGTATTTTCATTTTATTCAGCTTCTTCTATTCGTATTCCTACCGCTCTGATGCCTTGCAAAGGGTCTTCTCGCATGAATTGCTTGAGACTTATGCTGTACATGCCGGCATATGGGAAAGTAAAATCCTGCAGTACCTTAATCCGGTAGTCATAGGAATTCGAAAAGCCACTACCAAGTGGAGCTCCCGTTGTCGAAGCAAACAGATCCATATTTTGTGGCTGATTAACTGTGGCAATAGGTACTCCTGATGAATCTCTCAGGGTATGACTTATATAAATGTTGTAAAAATTGTAATCCTCCGTATATCGTATGTTGTAGAAGATGTTATATTTTTTATCGGGCTTATTTATTTCAAAATCAAATCTAAGGGTGTCATTAATTGCCCAAGCATCATTTGATACTTCTCGGTTAGTTTCATACACACGGGCTGGGTCGCAGCCTGATAGCAATACAAAAAGAAATAACGTAGAAATTACAAATGATATACTAAAGATCTCTTTGGTTTTTTTCTCAAGATTGTGGATTGTCATTTCTGTTATGAGAAGGTTTTCTGTTGTTGTTATTTCTTTTCTTTTTCTTTTTTTTCTTCTTGAATTTATCATCAAATCTTTCCAGGTCATTTTGCTCCTTCTTTTTCACGTCCTCCTTGGACTCTTCTTCATCGGTTTCTAAGGAAGCAGGTTTTTTGCCTTTTTTATTCATTTCAAGGATTTCATTAACCCTTTCTACTGATACAGGAAGCCAGAGGGTCTCGTCGGTATAGCCAAACCACATGACTCTTCTGAATATATCGGTCTTTTGCAAAACCGCTTTACCTTTTTCAGTCAGTAAGGGCTCTTCCACTTCAGGAATGCCTTTTAAAGCATCCATATAGGTGTCTAATTCGTAGTTTAGGCAGCATTTTAACCTTCCACACTGTCCGGAAAGCTTTGCCGGGTTTAATGATAAATTCTGGTAACGGGCTGCGGATGTTGAGACACTTTTAAAGTCTGCTATCCAGGTAGAACAACATAATTCTCTTCCACAAGTTCCAATTCCGCCTAATCTGCCAGCTTCCTGGCGCAGGCTTATCTGCTTCATTTCTACCCGCACTTTAAACTCACCAGCCAGCACTTTAATTAATTCACGAAAGTCAACACGTTCATCGGCAGAATAATAGAAGGTAGCCTTGGTGCCATCTCCCTGGAATTCCACATCCGTTAATTTCATCTCCAATTTTTGCTCATGAATGATTTGTCTGGTTCTAAACAGACAAGCCATTTCTTTGTTGCGTGCAGATTCGTATTTTTCAAGATCTTTAGGGGTAGCTACTCTATAAATCTGTTTTATATTTCCATCATCAGCAATGGATTTTCTCTTCATTTGAAGGCGAACCAATTCACCCTGCATGGCCACGTAACCAAGGTGGTGGCCAGACTGCATTTCAACAATTATTGCATCACCGGTTGTGATGTCCAGATTATTTATATTACGAAAGAATTCCTTGCGGCCAGCCTTGAACCTTACTTCTACAACATTGAAGCGGTTGGTATATCCATCGTCCTCCATGTTGCTTAACCAATCAAATGTATTCAGCTTATTACAGCCACCGGTACTGCAGCTGCCGTTTTTCCCACAACCGCCAGCGCTATCAGTGCTACAGCCTCCCGAAGTACAAGAACCACATGCCATCCTATTATTTTATATATAATTTATTTAAACAACAGCCTTGGCGAAATATGAATTTTAAAAATTACAAAAAATTAATACTAAAGCGACTCAAGAAGAATCTTTAAAAGTAGATCAGTCTGCAAACTCTAAATTCGTAGCTCCTCTAAAAGACACACCAAAATCAGTCTCTATTCTTTCTCAAAAATTA
>JBKBXU010000079.1:11461-15280 GCA_046313675.1 Cytophagaceae bacterium | reverse complement strand
CTGCCTCCCCTTTTGCTATTATACCCAGCAACATAGGAAGATTCCCTGTAATGTTTTTCAGAGACGCCTCAGCATGTGCTATATAGCTTTTATCAGAATTGGCAGGTATGTCAATTTCCTGATCATTCACCAGAACCCCGATGGGTTGATCGTTCAGATAAATGTCAAGATGATGGCTTGTAACCGTAAATTTCATGTTATTAGGATTGTTTAACTTAAACCTTATCGCAATATCTGCAACGTCACCTGTAAGTTTATCCAATGTGACAGACTCTATTTCCTTTACATCCAGAGGCTGAATTGGCTTGCATGAGGAAAAGCTAAAGAGGACAATTGTAAAAAAAAAGAAGGAATATTTCATGAGCGTATAAATTACATTTAAGCAACCTAAAAAAAATATCTTAGGTTCATAATCTTTCTATACAAAAATTCCATTTTTATTTTGAATATTTTTATCTTTGAACATCAAATTTAAATTTAGAACCATGATAGTATTAGGTGTAGTATTAACAGTAGTAGGTTTTATAGTTGGAGTTGGTGGCGGTTTGGTATTATCTGACCCGGCTGCTATGTATAATGATAAAGGCCAGATCAGAAAAGACAAAGAAGCTAAAATTGCAGCATTAATTTCTTTATGCGCTGCATTGATCATAATCGGAACTTTATTATTCGTGAGAAATTTCAGATAGGACAAAGTGGTTTTTCCTCTTTGTTCTATTCTGTATAGAATACCCTTTTTACCCTTTCTCCTACTCCGGTCAGGATTTCATAAGGTATGGTGCCAATTTTATTGGCCAATTTTATTATATCCGGGTTATCTCCAAAAATAATTACTTCGTCTCCCTCTTTAGCATCCACTCCGGTAATATTTACCATTGACATATCCATACACACATTGCCTATTACAGGACATAAGCGGCCATTAATCATTACTTCTCCTACCCCTTTACTAAACCTTCTATCATACCCATCCGCATAACCTATGGCGATGGTTGCGATTTTTATATCTGCTTCAGCCTTGCCCCATCTGCCATACCCAACAGTCTCTCCTTTCTCTACGGTCTTAATCTGAGAAATAATGGTTTTTAACGTTGCTACTGTCTTAAGTTTCGCTTGAGAAATATTATTTGTCTCTACCCCATAAAGGCCAATGCCCAATCTGATCATATCCATTTGTGCTTCCGGAAAGCGAACTACCCCGGCAGAATTTGAAATATGCTTTATCAATGTTTTGCCCCAGTTCGATTCAAGTGCCTTCGCCATATTATTAAATTTTTCTATTTGACTATAGGTGAATTCATTATGTTGGCAATCATCTGCCGCAGCCAAATGAGAAAATACAGAGACCGGCTCAAGATAATCTTTGTTGTCTTGAATAAACTGAGATAGTTGACTTACATCTTCCTCCTCAAAACCAAGGCGCTTCATACCCGTATCCAATTTTATGTGAATTCTGGACTTTTGTTCATGGGATTTTAAATAAACCAGGAACTGGTTAAGGATGTAAAAATTATAAATCTCCGGTTCAAGGTTAAATTTTAACAATAAGTCAAAGGTTTCCGGTGAGGGATTCATAACCATTATTGGCAGGTATATTCCGTTCCTACGTAAATCCACTCCTTCATCGGCATAGGCTACAGCCACGTAGTCAACATGGTGAAACTGAAGCAAATTAGCCGTTTCATAGCTACCACTACCATAAGCAAATGCCTTAACCATGCCCATTACCTTTGTTTCAGGCTTTAGCAAAGACCTGTAAAAGTTTAAATTATGAGAAAGGGCATCCAAGTTAATTTCCAGAATGGTTCCGTGTGTTTTATATTGAAGCAGGTTAATTATCTCTTCAAAATGAAACATCCGGGCGCCTTTAACAAGAATTATTTCATCCGAAAAATTATTGGCATTAAAATTCTCAATGAACTCTGCGGTGCTTGGAAAAGAAACAAAATCTTCAAAAAAATAACCAAAAGAGCTTATGTCCGGACCTACGCCAATAACCCGGTTTATTTTTTTATCAAAAAGGACAGAGGCGACATTCCTATACAAACATTCTTTATCCGTACCGGATTCAAGGATATCAGATAGTATAAGCGTCTTCCTGTCTTTCTGATGTTGATTCACAAGAAAGTGTACCGCCATAGAAAGTCCAGCCAAATCATTGTTATAGGTATCATCGATGATATAACAATTGTTGATTCCCTGTTTAAGCTCAAGCCTCATCGGCACTTTTTCCAGGAGGCGTAAGCGATGATTGATGGTTCTGTTGCCAAAGCCCAAAAAATGCATCAATACAAGGCAATGCGTAGCATTTTCCACAGATGCCTCATCCCAAAAAGGCATTAACACACTTAATTTCTCATTATTGATTACATAACTTAAAAGAATCCCATGCTCTCGCTTTTCAGTGTTTTCAATAAATACATAAGCACTCCTATCATATCGTGACCAACAGTATGAGGAAATCTCAGGGAGAAAATCTTCTACCGCTTGCCTTACCTCCTTATGATCTGAACAGTATATTAAAGAAGATGAATTAACAAAAAGCCGTAATTTTTCTTTTATTTTTTCCGTCCTGGAACCAAAACCTTCGTCATGTGCAGTACCGATATTGGTAAAAATCCCTATTTCGGGCATGATTATTTGTTCAATCTTAGCCATTTCTCCGGGTTGAGAAATTCCGGCTTCAAATATGCCAAAGTCATGGTTACCGTTTATCTGCCAAACGGATAATGGCACTCCTAATTGGGAATTAAAACTTCTGGGGTTCTTAATAACCGAATAATCCGGAACCAATAACTGAGAAAGCCATTCTTTTATAATTGTCTTTCCGTTGCTCCCGGTGATGCCCAATACAGGAATGACAAAGCTTTTTCTATGATGGGAGGCAATATGCTGTAAAGCCTCAATTGAGCTGGCAACTTCAAAAAAGTTTGCATCGGAAAACTCAGAAATGCTTAAAACATTCCCTTTCTCCACAATAAATTGTCTGATTCCTTTATGATAGAGCTCTGGAATATATTTATGGCCGTTATTTCTCTGACTAGTTATAGCAAAAAAAAGGCTACTTTTAGAAATAATTAGTTTTCGACTGTCGTATAGGAGGTGTTCAATCTCTTGATCGGCAGATAATCTGAGCAACTTTCCCGGAGTGACTTTCTCAAGTTGGCTAAAATAGAGCATTGAAACTTTTTTGAGGTTTGAACAACCTTAATGAACCGCCTCTTCCTCCGCCTCTTTGTTTTGAAGAGAAGGTTTCTGTGTTAATTTATCAACCCTGTCATAGGTTAATACCAGAATAACCGCTGAAGTCAGGGTCAAGGCTCCCAATATAAAATACGCCCAACGCACATTTGACCCCGTGGTGAAAAATGGCAGCGCAAAAAGAGATATTAATACAATTCTGATTAAGGTTGTATAAACATTAAACATGCTGTTAACCCTACCGGTAATTTCATTCGGTACAAAACTAAAGAGATAAGAAACTCGAAATATTCTAGAGCCGGAATTCGTAAAACCCACCACAATAGAAAATGCATAATAGATCCATACCTCTGAAGTAAACGCCACAAGTAGAAAGGCAACGGTGGTAAGGAATGTAAGAATAATGATGGATTTTGGTATAGGCATCGTTTTAAGCAATTTGCTTATAATAAATCCAGACACCAGCGAGCCACAACCATACATTAATTTAGACGCCCCTAATACATCACCCTCCATGCCCAAATGATTTTTTACATATAAAGGAAGGAGAGTAAACATTTCAATTAAGCCAACAATGAATATAGAATACGAGCAGATACCAAAAATTGTGATAAGAGG
>JBKBXU010000079.1:0-11451 GCA_046313675.1 Cytophagaceae bacterium | reverse complement strand
TTTTTCCTTAAATAGTCATAGCCGGTTTTCAAGCGTTCCAGCAAGGGTCCTTCATCATAATCAACCACCGTCTTGATAGGTACATATTTAATAAATATGATCAATATAAAGGAGACCATATAGCTGAAACCATCCATTAAGAAAATCTCATAAATTTCCCATTTCTTTATAAAAACAGGAATGTTATACACCGTTCCAAAAAGCTCAAAATTAATACTAGTATCTATTCCTTTAAGCAAAATAGCTCCAAGTGCCGCTGCTGCAATAGTCGTAGACTGTCCTACAATCTCTATATAAGAAGTAACTTTTGTATAATCCTTAGGCTCTGTAATTTCCTGTGCAAAGGCATAAAGGTTAGGATAGTGAATATAATAGCCGAAAAAAGTGACCGTAAACACCAAAATAATGAGTTCTTTGGGCAGCACCTCTTCCTCAAGCAGTCCTTCCGTCATCCCTTCCTTAAAGCCCAGGGATGCAATGTAAATAATTATAAGGCCAAGAATAAAATTAGTTCCAAGAAAAACATCTTTTCTATTAAATCCATCGACAATAGCGCCGGCGTATAATCCCCAGAAAAGTGAGGCCAGTGTTATAATTGCATAGTAAGCACCAAAAGTACCTCCCATGTGGTGATCAACAAAATACCATGGAATCGCAAGCATAGTTATCCCTTGTGCAAAACCGGAAATTCCGTCTGCAATAAATAGGAGTAAAAATGCTTTTTTATTTTTCAATTAATTATATATTGTCTTTGTAAAAATACGCAAAATGATCTTCCCTAAAAAGCGAAAAGTTTTAAGTAAAAACGAAATTTTCATAAAATTATTAAGGTACTGCTCTTATCAGGAACGATCCACTCATGAAGTACGTGTGAAATTAAAATTTTATAACCTCAAACCAAATGAAATAGAGGAAATTGTGGATAAATTAACCGATGAAAATTTTATAAATGATTCACGTTTCTCCAAAATATACGCAGGAAGTAAGTTTAGGTTGAAAAAATGGGGAATTTTGAAAATAAAATACGGGCTCAAAGCCAAAGGGATTGATGATAAAACTATTGATCAGGCGATAAAAGAGGAAATTGAACCTACAGAATACATGGATTCTCTCTCAAAACTTTTCGAAAAAAAATTTCAGGAATTGCAATCAGGCGGACACACAGAACATGATTTGCGGACCAGACTCTTCCGGTATCTGATCGGAAAGGGGTTTGAAAGCGAACTGATAAGTCAGGTCATGAGAAACCAGGATTAGTTTTCCAAATCACTGGAATTGCAGTACAGATTAATTCCCGGCACATTGGTATTTCTTCCCAGTGATTTTGCGTGTCGAAAGTCCTCACAGGCTCCCAAGGTATCTTCCTCCGACAACATGGACTTACAAAGGCCTCTCATAAAATAAGCCTCCCCGGATTCAGGTTGAATGCTTATAGCTTTTGAATAATCCTTAATTGCTTCATCGTATTTCTGAAGTATAAAATATACATCCGCACGCTTAATGTAGGCAGCAGAAAATTCCGGCCTAAGCTGCAAAACTGTGCTATAACAAATTATAGCGTTTTCAAAATCCTTAAATTCATAATAGAGATCTGCTTTGTATAAATGAGCAAAATAATTATCCGGCTCAAGTTCTACAGCTTTGGAGAAATCGTTAAGTGCTTCCTGATCATTTTTTAGCAATCTGGCAAGCGTTCCACGAAACAGATATGTTTCGGTATGATCCGGTTTTAAACGAACAGACATGTCCAGATCTGTTTTTGCTCCAAAAAAATCTCCTGTTCTGCTTTTACAAATGCCCCGATTAAGATGCAAAAGATAAAGATCCGGGTTTCTTTTCTTAGATTTCCGTATTGCTTTATCATATTCTGTTATGGCCAGATCAAACTGTCCGCCCCTACGCAAGTCATCTGCAAGACGGGTGTGGTTCACAAAATCTTCCTGTCCATAGGAATTTAAGGAGAAAAACAATAGCAAGCAGAAGAAAACCAGTAGTTGTTTCAGCATATGCGTGAGCCCCAATTGTATTATTCAGGCTTTGGTTTATACTAAAGCTAGAAAAATATTTGATCAAATGAAATATATGTGGGTAAGTTTTTGGGTGTAGTGGACAATATTTCACCTGACCACATTCATGGCCAGGTGAAATCTATTTTAAGTCGTAACAGGCTTCGTGAATTCCCTAAATTTTAAAGCAAGCGCAATCACAATTCCTGAGGTAAAAAACATAACAAGGCTATAAATAGCCGGTGGTATGCTCATGGCAACATTGTTTAACATAGAAACTGCAATGGTTATTGCAAGGGTGCCATTCTGAATGCCTGACTCAATGGAAACCGATATACTTTGCCTCTGATTAATTTTGAATAGCTTGGCCGAGATATATCCCACCATTAGGGTGCTTACATTTAAAGCCAGAGTCACTGGCCCGGCAAGGGCGAAATATTCTACCAAATGCGCCCTTTCTTTTAAAATCGCTCCTGCAATAATTAATACTAGAAAAATCGACGACATGATTTTTGCCGGCTTATCGGCTTTTTCGGCAAGTGAGGGGGCAAACCTTTTAATCAGCATTCCCAATGCAACAGGAACTACGGCCATAACCAATAACTTCAGAATTGTACCAGCCAAAGGCAAGGTAATCAGTTCTCCGGCAGGCATAAACCACACTATTGAAAAGTTGATTATAAAAGGAATTGTAAACATGGTTACAAGCGTGGCTATGGCTGTTAATGTTACCGATAAAGCAACATCCCCTTTGGCCAAATGACTTATCAGATTGGACGTGGGACCACCCGGACAAGCGGCCAGAATCATTACCCCTACGGCCAATTCCGCACTTAAGGAAAACAGGCTAAGGATAAAAAAGGCAATGACAGGCAGCAACACAAGCTGGTTGACAAGGCCAATGCTTACTGCTTTCGGATATCGGATAATGCGTTTGAAGTCATCCGGAATTAATGTTAAGCCCATTCCCAACATGATTATAGCAAGGGAAAGAGGAAGCAAGACTTCGGTAATTATATTTTTTTCCATAAAAAAAGGGTTTGAAATCAAACCCTAATATAAATAATAAATCAATATTTTTAAGGATTAACCCGTTCGTTTTGAAAGAACAAGCCTTCATTTAATAAATTTAAAGCGAGGTTCTTATGTTCTGTTTTTACCAGAATGGAGATATTGTTTGTACTTCCTCCATAAGAGATCATCCTTACCGGAACGTCTTCCAATGAATCAAATATCTTTCTTACAATACCTTTTTTCTCTGCAAGAAAATCTCCTACTATGCAAATGATTGTTTGCTCGGCATCAATTTCAACCCAACAAAACTCCTTAAGGTCATTAAGAATTTTCTCCAGGTTTTTAGAATTGTCAATTGTCAATGACACAGCAACTTCTGATGTTGTGATCATATCAATAGGCGTTTTGTACCTTTCAAAAATCTCAAAAACCTTCCTTAAAAACCCATACGCCAACAGCATCCTTCCGGATTTTATTTTAATAGCAATAATGTTGTCCTTCGCTGCAATAGCTTTAACTTCCTTAGGAGTGCTGTTATTGGCAATAACAGTGCCTTTTGCCTCTGGCTCCATGGTGTTAAGCAGGCGTACGGGAATATTGTATTTTTTTGCAGGAAGAATCGTAGAAGGGTGAAGGATCTTCGCCCCAAAATATGCTAATTCCGCTGCTTCATCGAAGGTCAGCTCAGAGATGGGGAAAGTTCTTTTGACTATTCGAGGATCGTTGTTGTGCATCCCATCAATATCCGTCCATATTTGTATCTCTTCAGCACGAACTGCCGCGCCTATGAGTGATGCCGTATAATCGCTTCCACCTCTTTTTAAATTGTCAACTTCTCCTTCCGGGTTTCTGCAGATATAGCCTTGTGTAATAAATAAATTCGTATCAGGATATTTGGCAACCAGGGCTTGCAGGCTATCTTCTATAAATGTGAGGACGGGTTCATTGTCTTCGTCAATTTTCATGAAATCAAGCGCCGGAAGCAAGACCGAATCATGGCCCTGCTCTAATAAATATTCCTGAAATAATTGGGTAGAGATCAACTCTCCCTCAGCAAGGATGGCCTTTTGCTCTTTTTCTGTAACTTCTACATTAAGAAACGACCTTAAATAATCATGATGTTCCTTAATTATTGCTTTACCTTTTTCAAGAGAATCGGGCTTTGAATAAAGTTTTTCAACAAAACTTTGATAGGGGCCAAAAAGGTTTTCTATGGATGCAGAGGCACCTTCTTTGTCTTTTTTGAGAAGCCTGTCAGAAATATCTACTAAGGAATTTGTTGTTCCGGAAACAGCGGAAAGCACAACAATTTTCTTTTTAGAATCGGCTATCAGGCGTGCTACAGAATGCATCCTTTCCGGTTTTCCTACGGATGTTCCGCCAAATTTAAGAACTCTCATTGTTTATTAAATTATTCCTCTATATGTATAATTAAGATTCAAATCCCAACATTTTTATTGCAGTTATGGCTGCTTCATCCCCTTTATTCCCATGTTTTCCACCTGCACGGTCAATGGCTTGTTGCTGGTTATCCGGCGTAAGAACTCCAAAAATAACCGGTTTATTGTATTTAAGGCTTACATTCGTCAAGCCTTGAGCAACTGCATGACAAATGTAATCATTATGTTTTGTTTCTCCACGTATTACACACCCAATACAAATGACGGCATCAATTTCTTTTTTCTCTGCCATCCATTGAGCACCCATTGTTAATTCAAAACTCCCCGGAACGGTTCTGTAGAAGATATTTTCTTCTTTTGCTCCGTGTTCAAGCAGTGTTTTTTGAGCCCCCTTAGCAAGGGCATCAGTTACTTCAGAATTCCATTCTGCAATAATAAGCGCAAACCTCTTCCCTGAAATATCAGAAATATTTTTGCTTGAGTAATCGCTAAGATTTTTAAGTGAGCTTGCCATAGATTTAAAAAAAGGGATAAGACCATAGTCTTATCCCCTGATCAGATAAAAATGTTTTTTTATTGATTATTTGCTAAAGCTTCAGCCCTCGCTTTGAATTTCTTAAAATCATTTATCTCCTGAGCTTTCGGATATAACGTAATGGCTTTGTCATACATGCTAACAGCACCTTTAAAATCCTGCGTCTTCTCATATGCCAGAGCAGCCTTCATCATATAGGTTGGAGTAAACTGCTCATTTGGCTTATATTCAGAAGCTTTTTTATAATAATTTAAAGCCTCTCCATGGTTTTCCAATTCCATGTAAGCATCTCCGATAAGGGAATAGGCTCTGGCTTGCAATAAAAGATCTTCTGCATCAAACTTTTTAAGATGGTCAATTGCCTGTTGATACTCTCCTTGTTTAAGATGAATCACGCCAACATACAAGTTTGCCAGCGTTCCAGCTTTTGTATTATCATATTCTCTGGCAATAAAACTTAAGCCCGGATGATCGGCATCTCCTTCAA
The DNA here is from genome assembly GCA_046313675.1 of Cytophagaceae bacterium. Taxonomy (GTDB): domain Bacteria; phylum Bacteroidota; class Bacteroidia; order Cytophagales; family Cytophagaceae; genus JBKBXU01. Next base: position 6,009 of record JBKBXU010000079.1, on the reverse strand, counting down.
GCGCTTTATCAAGAGAATCGGCTTCAAAATAAAATACTGATGCAAACTTTTGCTCTTGTGCTGCCAGGTTTTGCTCATTTTGGTTATAATTAAAATAAACAACTCCAGCTATAGCCAAAATAATAGCTCCGGCTAACCCCATCAGGATGTTTTTATTTTTTGCAATAAACTCTTCTGATTGGGATAATTTATCCTGAAAATCTTCGGTTACTACCGCTTTCTCTGATGCTTTTTGGTTCTTTGAGTCTTTAGTCATTATTATTTGCTGTTATTCAATTATGTATGGATAATCCTCCTGGACATATACATCTCTAAATGCTTCTTTTGGATCAGGATACGAAGATTCTTCTGAGAACTTTACTGATGCATCCACTGTTTGCTTTATTTTTTTATCTATCGCTTCAAGATCTTTTTCAGAAGCAAACTTTTTTGAAAGAATCGTTGTACGTACTTGCTCAATCGGGTCTCTTTCTTTGTATTCTTCTAATTCTTCCTTTGTTCTGTATTTCGCAGGATCGGACATTGAATGTCCTTTGTATCTATAAGTCCTGAATTCCAATAAGCTTGGGCCATCCCCTTTTCTTGCTCTTTCGACTGCTTTTTCAACTGCATCGTGAACTGCCTCTACACTCATTGCATCTACCGGTTCGGATGGCATGTCAAAGGCATAGCCTAATTTGTAAAGCTCCGTTACATTGGATGTTCTCTGCACGGATGTTCCCATGGCATAGCCATTATTTTCAATAATGAAAATTACCGGGATTTTCCAAAGCATTGCCATATTCAATGTTTCATGAAAAGCTCCCTGGCGAACTGCCCCATCGCCCATGTAGCATAAGCAAACATTTCCTGTCTCGTTATACATCTCAGCAAATGCCAAACCTGCACCCAAAGGAATTTGTCCGCCCACAATACCGTGTCCGCCCACAAAACCAACTTCCTTGTCAAACATGTGCATTGATCCGCCTTTACCTTTGGAACAACCTGTTTCTTTTCCGAAAAGTTCCGCCATAATAGCATTTGGATCTGAGCCTAATGCTAAAGGTATACCATGATCGCGGTAAGCTGTTATCCATTTATCTCCTTTACGGGTTGCCGATACCGCTCCAAGGGCACAAGCCTCCTGTCCGATGTATAAATGGCAAAAACCTTTAATTTTCTGTTGTCCGTATAATTGGCCGGCTTTTTCTTCAAATTTTCTCAAAAGTTGCATCTTCTCATACCAGAACATATATGTATCTTTTGAAAACTTATCTGAAGAACCTACCTTTGCTTTAGTCTTTTCTTTAACACTTGCCATATGATTATCCCTATTGCTTGTCAATAAATTTAATATGCGAAATTAATTAAAATCATTAAATAGTCAACATTAATTAATGTACCTGGAAAAATTAAATCTACTGAATTTTAAAAATTACCAGGAAGCCAACCTTTCATTTTCTCCGGGTATTAATATTATATCCGGCCCAAATGGCAGCGGAAAAACCAACATTATTGATGCCATTCATTACCTTTCCCTCACCAAAAGCGCATTTAACTCACAAGACGCCTTAAGTATTAAAGACGGAGAAGAGTATTTTATTGTTAACGGGGTCTTTAAAATTAACAACAAAAAAAACCGGGTATCCTGCTCATTAAAAACCGGACAAAAAAAATTAATTCAGGTTGATAAGTCTCCTTATGACAAGGCAAGTGAACACATTGGCAGGTTTCCTGTGGTCATTATTACCCCATATGATACAGATATTGTACGCGAAGGAAGTGAGGAACGCAGAAAATTCCTGGACACGATTTTTTCCCAAACAAACCCTCAATATCTTAGCTCATTAATAAAATACAATCAGGTACTCAAGCAAAGAAATAGTCTTTTGAAGATGGAAGAGACACGAAGAAGGCCTGAAAAAACTCTTTTTGAAATTTATGATGAGCAGTTGATCGAGCTGGGAAAAATTATTTTTAGCATTAGAAACCAGGAGATTCAGAAGTTTCTTCCCATATTTCATGAAACATATAACCGAATATCTGATAAAAAAGAAGAGGTGGGCATCAATTATGAATCTCAGCTTTTCCCAAAAAACTATCCCGATCTATTCCGCAAGTCATTTGAGCAGGATCTGATGCTACAGCGCACCCGGATGGGCATCCATAAAGACGACCTTATATTCACCATTCATGATAAGCCCCTTAAAAACTTTGGCTCTCAGGGCCAACAAAAAACCTTTGTCACCGCTTTGAAGTTGTCTCAATTCGTCTTAATCAAGGAGATCAAAGAACTTAACCCTCTGCTCCTGCTCGATGACATATTTGATAAGCTGGATGAGTTCAGGATAGAGCGCTTACTTCAAATGGTGTCTGAAAAAAACTTCGGGCAGATTTTTATTACCGATGCAAGAATTGAGCGAAGCAAAGATCTTTTTGAAAATATTAGCCCGGATATTCGTATATTTAACGTTGTAAAAGGAAACATTGAAGCAATAGAATGAAGAAAGTTTATCTAAATGGACGTAAAGCTGATACAGCTCCCTTAAAGGAGTGTATTGAAGAGTTTCTCAAAAACACGAAATTGAATGCAAAGTTTCAGGAAACCAGGGTCTCGGCTATGTGGGAAAAAATTGTTGGCAGGACTATTGCTTCCCGAACAACGGAATTATTTGTTAAAAATCAGGTATTGTATTTAAAATTAAATTCATCATCCTTAAGGAGTGAGCTTTCTATGGGGAAGCAAAAATTGGTACAACTGATTAATAATGAAATAGGGGAGGAGGTCGTTAAGGATATTGTATTTATTTAACCCCCTTTACATGAGGACGTATATATTTTTATTTTTCTTACTTTTTAACCTTGCTGCGACTTTTGGAAACCCAGGAGACGGAGCATCTCTTAAATTTACAGAGAATGCCGGCCAATGGGACAATCACATCTTATATAAAGCTGAAGTCAACGGGGGGAATCTTTTTGTCCAGAAGAACCGGTTTACCTGGGCATTTATAGAGGCTCCGGCGCACAACCATGACCATACACATCCCCAGGAGAAAACAAAGAAAAAACACCCGGAACATGCTAAAATTAAAGCCCATGCTTTTCATATAAATTTTTTAAATTCAGACACCAACGCCCGGATTGTTTCCACAGGTCCTTATCCTGAAATATTTAATTATTTTATAGGGGATGACCCTTCCAAATGGGCTTCAGAAGTAAAAGCCTATTCTGCCTTACAGTATAAAAATCTATATGGAAGTATAGATATGGATATATTTGAAGCAGGTGGCACATTAAAATACGAATTTTCCATAGCCCCCGGAGGAAATCCGATGGAGATCCAAATGTCTTATGAGGGCGCAGATAGTGTCTTTATTAAAAATGGTGAATTTCACGTAGTCACATCCATACACTCTTATAAAGAAAAGAAGCCTTATGCTTATCAAGAAATTAACGGTAAACGAGTAGAAGTGCCTTGCCTTTTTAAACTTTTAAGCAATGTATTAACTTTTGAGTTACCCGAAGGCTATAACCCAAATTTCCACTTAGTAATTGATCCTGAGCTGGTATTTTCAACTTATTCAGGATCCAGAGCAGATAATTGGGGCTTTACAGCAACCTATGATGAAGCCGGAAATGCCTATTCCGGAGGCATTGTTTTTGGAACAGGCTTTCCTACTACCATAGGTGCATACCAAACAAATTACCAGGGAAATGTTGATATAGGTATTCTAAAATTCACTCCAAATGGCCGAAATTTAATTTATGCGACTTATTTGGGTGGAACGAACACAGAAGTGCCAATAAGTCTTATTGTCAACTCCAATAATGAATTATTGGTTCTTGCCATTACAGGATCACATAATTACCCCATACGCGGGGGAGTTCAACAATTTTTTGCCGGGGGAAACTTTCGCGAAATTTCACGTGATTTAAGTTTTAGCAGAGGAACAGATCTTGCAATATCAAAACTATCAGCTAATGGTTCGAATTTACTTGCATCCACATTTCTTGGAGGCAGCTCCAATGACGGGCTACTTGACTACACAAATTCTTTTACAACCTTAGCTAAAAATTATGGAGACTACTTCCGGGGAGAAATTCTTACAGATGATGAAAACAACGTCTATATTGCCAGTCATAGCTATTCCGGAAATTTTCCTGTATTAAATGCTATTCAGGCTAATTATAGAGGTAATGGAGATGCTGTAATAGTAAAATTGAATTCGAACCTTTCTCAAATATTATGGAGCACATACATTGGTGGAAGTCAGGAAGATGCCGCTTACGGAATACAGTTTGACTCACAGAAAAATCTGTTTGTTGCAGGCGGGACAAGAAGTTCAAATTTCCCCATAACCAATGGCTCTTACCGAACAAACCATTCAGGTGATATTGATGGGTTTACCATAAAAATAAAAAATGACGGGAGTCAACTAATGGCCGGAACATTTTTCGGAACAAGCTCCTATGACCAGTGTTATTTTGTCCAGATTGATAATGTGGATAATGTTTATGTTCTTGGACAATCTACCGGATCCTACCCTATTTCCAATGCTGCCTATTCAAATTCCGGCAGCAGGCAATTTGTCCATAAAATAGACAACAATCTCTCTCAGTCTTTGATGTCTACTCAAATTGGCTCGGGGAGAAACAAAACTGATTTTTCACCAACCGCATTCCTTGTAAATGATTGCCGACAGATTCTCATTGCCGGCTGGGGAGGTAGTACAAATTCAGCTTATGGTTTTTTGGGCGGCAATACCTTAAACCTACCAGTAACACGTGATGCTTTTCAAAGTTCCACCGATGGAGAAGATTTTTATCTTATGGTTCTTGAGCCTGATGCAGAAGGCTTATCTTATGCTACTTACTTTGGAGGAAATGGATCCAGAGATCATGTCGATGGCGGCACCAGCCGTTTTGATAAAAAAGGCATTATTTACCATGCAGTATGTACAGGTTGCGGAGGAAGTTCTCTATTTCCATCCACTCCGGGAGCCTACTCAATAAATAATGGTGCACAAGTAGGATCAGGGTGCAATAATGCGATATTTAAATTTCAGGTAACAGCCGTAGAATCATCATTTGAGGTCGAACCTGAAAAGGGTTGTGTTCCTTTAACCGTAAAGTTCCGGAGCACTGGCACCGGAGGAAACCTTTTTACATGGCATTCCGGAGATGGCCGTGAAGTGACTTCCCAACGAACCACTTTCACACACCAATATAAGGAACCCGGGCTGTTTACAGCCATGCTCATAGTTCATAATTCTTCAAATGCGTGTTTACAATCCGACACTGCATTTATGCAAATTGAAGCTTATAAACCCATATTACCAGACCATCTTGAGTATATGATCTGCTATCCGGATTCAATAAAGATAAACGAAGATTATAATCCTGACTATGTTTACCAATGGGACAGGTCTGGTTCCCTGGTCAACTCCTCCGTTCCAGACCCTATAGCTTTCCCTGATACCACCACTACTTATTCTGTAACAGCTAGAGATGATAATGGTTGCGAAGCTAAATCAGATGTTAAAGTCCGTGTCGCCAAAATTGTTCCTGAAATAATTTTTGAAAACATTACCGACTGCATAGGAGCCCCCAAAGTGGCATTTTTGAATGAAAGCTACGGCCCGTTAAATTATACATGGAACCTGGGAGATGGCACGATTATAACAGATAAGGAATTTGAACATATTTATAATGAATTCGGATCTTACCATGTTTCCCTGAAAATTATGAACTCAAAGTGTTCCTACTCTGATTCTATGGACATATATTTGGAAGAGGTGTTAATTCCGAACCTGATAACTCCCAATGGTGATGGCCTTAATGATGCATATGAAATTAAGGGCATTACTTCAGACTGGCGATTTGATATATATAACAGATGGGGCAAGCCCGTTTACAGCAAGGAACACTATGATAACAGCTGGGATGGGGAAGCGTTGAATGAAGGAGTATATTATTACCTTATTACCACACCCCGAGGTGTACAGTGTAAGGGATGGGTACATTTATTGA
>JBKBXU010000078.1:0-15358 GCA_046313675.1 Cytophagaceae bacterium | reverse complement strand
AAATTGTAAATACATCAAAACATCAGCTTCCATGCTACCAGACTAAATGTTCTGCAGGAATGGATCTTCGTGCTGAGCTGGAAGCTCCCATAGAATTAAAACCTCTTGAAAGAGCCTTAATACCTACCGGCCTGTTCATTGAGCTTCCAGAAGGTTATGAAGCTCAGATACGTCCAAGAAGCGGACTGGCATTTAAACATGGAATTACCGTGCTTAACAGTCCGGGAACCATTGATGCTGATTACAGAGGCGAAATAAAAATTTTGCTTGTTAACTTATCTAATGATATTTTTAAAATAGAAGACGGAGAGCGTGTTGCACAAATGGTCATTGCAAAACACGAACAAATTGACTGGATTTCCGTTAAGGAGTTAACAGAATCCGAGCGCTCGGCTGGCGGATTTGGAAGCACCGGTACAAAATAATTTTGTTTTTCCCCGGATTTTCTTTCTGTTTTTTATAGAAGTTTTTTTTTATTCTAAATATAAACCCTTAGTAAAATTATGAGAATAATAATCCCGATGGCAGGTATGGGCAAACGTATGCGGCCTCATACATTAACGGTTCCTAAACCACTGATCCCTATAGCAGGAAAGCCAATCGTTCACAGACTGGTTGAAGATATTGTAAAAGTTTGTGGTGAACCCGTTGAAGAGGTTGCTTTTATAATTGGTAATTTCGGCAAAGACGTTGAAAATAAATTAATGGACATTGCCAAATCCGTTGGTGCCAAAGGAAGTATATATTATCAGGATAAAGCTTTAGGGACAGCACATGCTATTTTGTGTGCAAAGGATTCATTGAAAGGAAAATGTGTAGTAGCTTTTGCCGACACCTTATTCAAGGCAGATTTCAAATTGGACACTTCTAAAGAAGGCATCATCTGGGTGCAAAAGGTAGATGACCCTAAACCATTTGGGGTTGTAAAACTTAACAACAACAATGTGATAACCGATTTCGTGGAGAAACCCGAAACCTTCGTATCTGACCTTGCAATTATAGGAATCTACTATTTTAACGATGGAGACAACCTGAAAAACGAGCTTCAGTACATCATAGACAATGACATCAAGGACAAAGGCGAGTATCAACTTACCAGCGCACTTGAAAACATGAAGGAAAAAGGCACTAAATTTGAGCCGGGTAAGGTTACAGAGTGGTTGGATTGTGGAAATAAGGATTCTACAGTGCAGACAAACGAGCGGTATCTGGAGTATATTAAGGATACTGATCTTGTTTCCAAGTCCGCTAAAATCAACAATTCTGTAATTATTCCGCCGGTTTATATCGGAGATAATGTAGAAATTAATAATACAGTCCTTGGTCCATACGTTTCAGTAGGTAACGGAACAAAGATATCTGACTCCATAGTTAAAAAGTCAATTATTCAGGAGAATTCTAAAGTAAAAGATGCCAACATCAGCAATTCAATGTTGGGTAATTTTGCAGCTTTTGAAGGAAAACCTGCTGACTTGAGTGTGGGAGATTACAATGTTTTGTCATTGTAGTTTAGACTAAAATTATGAACTTGAATTTACGGCACATTCTATTTCTGGGCGTATTTGTAATTTTTTCATGCACCCGATCGCTTGAAGTACAAACTACTGAAAAGAAAGAATCAAAGAAGCAAATGGCAGAATCTCATTACGTAGAGGGAATGAGACAATACATACTGCAGAATTATAGTGATGCCCGTACTGCATTTGAAAAAGCCTACGCTGTACACCCGGAGAATGCTGCCGTAAATTATATGCTTTCCAAAATCTATGTTGCCAAAGGCAACCCCGGAATTGCACTTCAATATGCGACTAAGGCTGTTAAAAACGGCGGAAAGAACAAATACTATTATCTACAGCTGGCTGAAATATACGAATCACAGCAAAATTTCCCCGAAGCAATAAAGGTGATGAAGAAAATGCTTTCTGAAGCGCCAAATGCATCGGAACATTATTATGACCTGGCAGCCTTGTATGTCTATCAGGGAAATTATGATGAGGCACTAAAAAATTACCAGAAAGCTGAAAATATCTTTGGCAAAACAGCAGAGCTTACCAAACAAAAGCAACAACTTCTGCTTCGTATGAATAAGCTTGCAGAAGCTATTACTGAAGGAGAAAACCTGATTACTGAGTATCCTGAGCAACACGAATTCAAAATACAGCACATTGAACTTCTGTATCACAACAACAAAACTGAAGATGCTATAAAGCTTGGTGAAAAAATCATCAGCAAGCAACCTGATTACGGGCATGCGCATTATGTTCTTGCAGGAATACACTTATCGCAAAGTAATATTGATAAAGCCTATACCCATCTTGACTTTGTATTTCCCAATCCGGAGGTAAACCTTGATTCAAAGCTTACGATGATTGAGAATTTGAAACGTGGCTCAGCGACTGAGCAAAAAATTGAGCGATTAAAAAAATATTCCGCACAGCTGATAGAAGCACATCCTGATGATGCCAGGTCTTTTGCCGCAGCAGGAGACGTTAGTTTAGTACTCAATGATAAAGCAAAAGCACTGGAATATTATCTACAGGCAAAGGAACTAAATAAGAGCCAATATGCATTATGGAATCAGATCCTGATGCTGGACGCAGAGATGAATAATGCGGATAATCTGATAATTCACTCAGCCGAGGCATTAGAGGTATTTCCCAACCAGGCGATGCTTTGGTTGTACAATGGTTCCGCCTATAGTATGAAAAAGAAATACAGCGAAGCCATTGATGCTTTAGATGAAGGCTTAAAACTTGCTGTTAATAATAAGGACATGCAAACGCAGTTTCAACTATACCTTGGCGATGCTTACAACGGCAACAAGGAATACGAGAAATCCGATGCAATGTATCAGGAGGTCTTAAAAACAGACCCCAACAATGCACATGCCTTAAATAATTTCAGTTATTTTCTTTCTTTAAGAAAAGAAAAGCTTTCGCAGGCGAAGGATATGTCATTGAAGCTTCTGAAAAAACATCCAAACAATCCCAATTATATGGATACCCACGCATGGGTGCTTTATATGATGGGAGAATACGAAGAAGCAAAAAAAATACTTGAAGAAGCGGCCGGATTAAGCAACAACGGCACAATCTGGGAGCATTACGGCGATGCACTATTCAAGCTGAATGATATAAACGGAGCTGTTGAAAAATGGAAAAAAGCAAAAGAGCTGGGAGATACTTCTGATCTTATAGATAAGAAAATTAAAGACAAAAAACTGTATGAATAGAAAATTCATAATCATATATCTCCTGTTATTTTCCACATTTATCTTTTCTTGTAGCAGAAAAACCGTTCCGCAAGCTGACCAAAAAGCAGATGCCGAAGCAATCGCAAATTTCGAAGTTCAGGAGATTGATTTTAACTATTTCACTTCAAAAGCAAAAATCAATTATAAAGATGGAGGTTCCGAAGTTAATGCAATCATGAACATCCGTATTAAAAAAAATGAGATCATCTGGATATCCCTATCCCACCCCTTAGGTATTGAAGGAGTCCGTGTTCTTATAAAACCGGACTCAATTTATGTCCACGACAAAATAAACAACACAAAAACTGCCTATGGACTTGATTTCATAAGCCAGAAATTTAATGTAAACCTGACGTTTCAAAATTTACAAGCTATACTTCTTGGCAACCTGCCTATGCCTCGCGGAGAACAAGACAGGCTTATTGATGATGTAGTAAGTGGTTTTTATCAATTGCATCAAACCAACGGCAATATTTTTGTCAATAATTATATTCGTCAGAATAACATGAAGTTGGAAAAGCTTGACCTTAGGGACAATGGTACAGGAAATACCGTTATAGTAAATTATGAAGATTTCGGCATTTTAGATAACTTTACATTTCCTTACAGAAATTCAATTTCGGGAAGTATTGCAGTTGAAGGTGGTTTCGACAATATCTACATCAACATTGTGCACAGCAAACCTGAAATTACAGATAAGGAACTGAGTTTTCCTTTTAATATGGCCCATTAATGAAACAATTACTTCCGGTAATTCTACTTGTACTGATCTTTTCCTTACCGGCTTTTTCCCAGAAATCCAAAGCCCAACTGGAAAAAGAAAAAGCAGATAACTTAAGGAAGATACAGGAAACACAAAAGATCATAAGGGAGACCCAGAATCAAAAAGAAGCTTCTCTTGGCCAGTTAAGCGCCATCAAACAACAAGTACAGGCCAGACAAGCCCTGATCATCTCCATATCAAAAGAAGTCGATTTGCTCAATGGCGAAATATCTGCCAATCAGGAGGTAATTGATGCCTTAAAAAAAGATCTGGAAGACCTTAAAAAAGAGTATGCAGCGATGATCTATGCTGCCTCCAAAGTCAATAGTTCCTACGACCGTATCATGTTTATATTCTCTGCCGAATCGTTCAATCAAATGCTGATGCGAATGAGGTACTTCCAACATTATGCAGATATGCGCAAGATACAGGTTGAACAAATCGAAAAGGTAAAACTCTACCTTGAAGAGAAGAAAGACAACCTTAATAATCAGAAAAAAGAAAAGAATGCCCTTCTCGCAAGCCAGGCCATAGAATCTGAAAACCTTAATAACCTGCTGGCACAACAGGATCTGGTCGTACAACAGTTGAGCACCCGAGAAAAAGAACTGAAAAAAGAACTGGAAAACCGTAAAAAGGAAATGAATAAGTTGGAAAAACTTATTGCAGATGCGGTTAAAAAGGAAATCGAAAAGGCCAAAAAAGCCGCCGAATCCGCAGGAAGCAAGATTGCCATGACTCCCGAGGCAGAAATGATCTCATCTTCCTTTTCTGCCAACATGAAGAAACTAATCTGGCCGGTAACCAGAGGTGAAATATCACATAAGTTTGGAAAGCAACCCCATCCTGTTTTAAAAAATGTCTATATAGATAACCTTGGCGTGGATATACTGACGCTTAAAGGAGAACAAATCAGGGCAGTATTTGAGGGTAAAGTAACAACGGTAGCCTCCGTTCCGGGCATGAGCTATGTAGTTATGATCCAACATGGAGATTTCTTTACGGTATATGCCCGTTTGAAAACCGTATATGTAAAAACCGGGCAAACTGTAAAAGCAAAAGACGTTATAGGAGAAGTATTTACCGACAAAAATGATGTATCCGAGTTGCAATTTCAAATCTGGAAGAACAACGAAAAACTGGACCCTGAAAAATGGTTATTTAAGAAATAATAAAGACATTCAATAAAAAAAGGGCCGAAGCCCTTTTTTTATGTTAGAAATTAATAACCTTAAGAAAATTTAAACAATCAAACCCAATCTTGGTAGTGCAATTCTCATACCAAATTTTTCAAACGTTCTTCTATCATTCTTTTGGGAACCGCCCACCTGGCACGAGGATGTTAAGTCCGGAGTTAGATAAAAAATAAAAAACTGGCGCGATGCTTTTAGCTCGTGCCTTTTTTATTTTTTGCAGGCTGTTGGGCTAAGGATTATAAGAAAGAGCAGGTGGTTAAGATGGGCCGGAATCTACATCACTTGTGCCAAAAATTTAAAGTTTAACAAAAATTCCGGTGCTGTCCAGATTTTTTAATATATTAGCTTAGTTCGTGCTATTGGGATGTAATCGGGGTTCTCATATTCTTGTTGCAGTTCAAACGAACACTATTGGGGTAACGAGATCGAAAAAAAATCTTTGTTATTAAATAAGCCTGGTCGAATAATGGACCATGCTTGTTAAACGAAAACGCTGGAAGGGTTTGGAACCCTTCCAGCGTTGGTTAGCCTAAATGGCTCAATAGTCGTTTGTACCAGGAATTAGTGAGAATGACAATTGCATATCCTAGAGGATTTTAAGAATGAAACGTAGAAACGGTATGAGCTACAAGCTCGCACCAGCCAGGAGCTTAAATTAGATATGGCTCAACAAGAAAATATCTGATAGCTTTAAACAGCCTAAAAAAAATTTCAATTCAAGGAATAAACAATTGAAAATGAACATAATTTTGATATATTGTAAATAATTAAAACTACTTTTTTTTAGAAAACAGTCTTATTGTGATTAAGAATATTAACAACTAGGCTGATTTAAGCAAATTTTAGCTATGAAACTTGAAAAAATTTTAGACAATCTTAATTCCTTTGAGAAGAACTCTTTATTAAAAATAATCGACGGGATAGTTAGTGAAAAGCCAAAAAACAATAAAGAGATAGAGAAGATTCTTAACGACTCAAGTAGAGATTTGAAAGCAATGGATAATATAAATATTGCCAAGGTTTTTAATCTAATAACAGATGAATTTAAGGAGTATATAAAACAAGAATCTCTTAATGCTACATCTCAAATAGGTATACTTACCGATATTGTTATCAGGGATGGCAACTGCATCATGAAGCAAGATTGGTTCTCACGCCTATATGAATCAGAAATCAAACAATTAAATAAAAAGGTTGAGGCATTTCGAAGCTTAATAAAGGCAGAAAAGTCAGATTTGGATCCATTACGACAACGAGATTATCAGATCTATAACGCTTGTGTGGAAACTGCTTTCAACAACGATGCACTAAACAACCAGGAAAGAAAAATAAGTCCGGATGAGCAGACCATACTTACTACGTTGAGTCAAAAGCTTGAATTTTCAAACGAAGAAATCAAACTTATCAACCATATGACAATCAAAGTCAATCAACTTCCCATTGACATTGTTATAAATGACCTCAAAAACCTGGGGGTTATCCTCTATTCAAAGAAAACAAACATGGTCTATGTGGCTGATGAGATAGTAACAATATTGCGAAAAATCAGAGGAAAAGAAGTTGGGGATAAGTTCTTCAGACGCATACTAAGACAAATGAGAGAGCCACAGATTAATATGATCTGTAAAAAACATGCTATAGATAGAAAGCAGGATATGGACTCTAAAATTAAAGAAATAATAAAACAGGGAATATCATTTACAGGAGTATTAATCAATGACATTCATAAAGAAGACACAAATCTCATTGAGAAAAAGAAGTATTTAAATGAATTTTGCGATACAAAATTAAAAATAAGCCCAACCATCAAAGGAGTTACCATTGAAGACAAGGTTAAAAATCTTGTAGCTTATTTTGAGGAGCAGGAAAAGGATGACAAAGTAGGAATTTCCATAGATGGTTATGACAAGTTATTACGAGAACTCAATGAAATTATTCCGAAAATCAATAAAATTATCAAAGTTGAGTTTGAATTACAGGATGAAAATGTCATGAAAAGCAATTTCCTTCTTGATTATAACATCAAACCAAGAGATGTTTTAGAACTTATTGCTCAAGACGATCTGGAAAAATTTTGCACAAAGCAACAAATAAAAACGAGAGGTGATATTGTAGGAAATATCCTGGAATTCTATAAAGATGCCGAAAATTTATACCTCGAAAATTATGAAAGCATCGGTTTCAGAGACTTATCTCGATTAAAGGAGAATGGAATAATAATAAAAGAAGCCGATTTAGGAATTCTTTTTGAAGATCTTACTAAGAAGATTTTTATAGAACTCGGTTTTCATGTTGACGAAAAAATAAGAAAATCTATCAATACCTCAAAAGACAAGATTGATATCTTGATTAATATGGGGAACAATGAACTGATACTAATTGAATGTAAAACAATTAAAGAAAACGGTTACAATAAATTTAGTTCCGTTTCAAGGCAGATCAAGTCTTACATCCAACTTGCTGAGAACAACAACTATAAAATCATAAAGTCTCTACTCATTGCTCCGGACTTCTCTGATGAATTTGTAAAAGACTGTGGATTGGATTATGAATTGAACCTATCATTGATAGCTGCAAATTCACTAAGCAAAATCAAAAACGCATTTAAAGTTTCTAAACTAAAAACCTTTCCTCATAATTTATTGATGAGGGATGTTTTAATACAAGAGGAAAGAATTATAAGTGCAATTGAAAAATAAAATGTAAAGAACCGGAGGGGAACTAGGAGCGGACGCTGTGCCATTAGCCCAGTGCCTGCTCCAAATCCTCTATCAACTTCTCCGGGTTTTCAAGCCCAATGTAAATACGCACAAGATTGACTCGTTTTTCATCAATAGAATCTGCTGAAAAGGTAGCGCATGCAGGAAATATCAGGGATTCGTAACCTCCCCAGGAGCAGGCTAAGGAAAAATGCTTTAGTGAATCACAGAAACGCTCTACCTCATGAATGTCCGCTGTCTTTAACCGAATGGTAAAAAGTCCGGGACATTTCTTCATTTGCTTACGGGCAAGTTCGTATTGAGGATGAGTAGTAGAAAAGGGATAAAAAACATGATCGATTTTCGAATGATTTTCCAAAAAGTGAACCACTTTACCTGCACTCTCACATATTCTGTCCATGCGAACTTCCAATGTTCTCAGACCCCTTAAAAGAAGCCAGGCATTAAACGGCGAAATGATACCTCCTAAGGTCATATATTCTGAAGAAAAGATTTTTCGCATCAAGGCTCCCGAACCGCAGATCACCCCTGCCATGGTATCACCATGGCCGCTGATGTACTTTGTTGCCGAATGCACCACCAAATCCACCCCCATCTGTAAAGGGTTTTGATATAAGGGGCCGGCATAGCTATTATCTATTACTGTAACTATCCCACGCTCTTTTGCCAGTTCCACTACCGCTTCTATATCCTGTAGGTCAAACGTGTATGAATTTGGAGACTCCAGAAAAATCAACCTGGTTTCAGGCTTGAGTGCATTTCGAAAATTCTCTATGCTTGTACCATCAATCATAGAAGTGGTAATTCCAAACCGGGGAAGAAATTTTGTCATCAGTTTGTCTGTCCAGCCATAGGGCCGGGCTACAGAAACAACATGATCGCCCGATGCCAATTGGCTCAATACGGCAGCCGAAACGGCAGCGCTTCCGCTGGCAAAAACCAAGGCATCCTCAACACCTTCAAGTGCCGCAAGTTTTTTGCGTAGAATTTCTACCGTAGGATTGTTTCCCCGAGTATAAAAATGGTGGTCATACTCCCGGGCCTGACACTGGCGCATTTCAGCAACACTACTAAAGGCAAAATTGCTGGTTTGGATTATTGGGGGAGCAATCGCATTAAAATACTGTTCATGCTCTTCTCCCAGTGCAAATAATATTTCTGATAAATCCATCGGTCAAAATGAGTGAATGTAACTACGAATATATTACGAATTTTATACACTACTAGCTGATGTGTCGCTTAAAAATTATGGTATTTCGTAACATCTAATTCGTACTTAATGCCTACAACTCCCTAACCGACACCAATGGCTTCTTAATTTTCTCCTCTTCATCCAATATCTGCAATACCTGTTCGGCCACCTTGTCCGGTGATAAGAGCATATTTTCCTTTTTATACTCAATAAATTCATCCAGACGAGAAAAGTCTTCCCTTGTCACTTTTCTGATTTCATCCTGCATTTCGGTATCAATGATTCCGGGAGAGATGGCATAGTGGTTTATGTCTTCATGGTGAAACTTTGCCTCCTTAGCCCCAACTTGGGTTAGCATATCCAGGCCGGCTTTGGAAGAACAATATCCTGCCCATCCATCTACAGGTTGCTTTGCTGCTCCTGTACTAATGTTTATAATGGTTTTATGGACAGGGGTATTCTTATAGGCTTTTATAAACTCATTCGTCAACACAGCCGGAGCTACGAGGTTAACCAGCAATGCCTGGGATAAATTACTACTATCAAGGTTTCCCAGATAACCTACCTGTCCAAGTGTACCGGCATTATTTATTAACACTATTTTATCGGCACCAATAATTTGAGGAAATATATCTCCAGCAGAATCAATCACTTGCTTTGGATCTGACAGATCAATATATAAATGTGTATAGCCATCGTGCATAATGGTAGCTGAGCGTGAAATTCCGACAACCCGGGAATCCTGTTTTTCCAATAGTTTCAATGCCATGGACCTGCCAAGCCCTCTGCTGGTACCTGTAATAAAATAATATGTCATATTGCTGAGCTTTTTTCTATATAAAAGACTTGCTGAGCTTAAATTGTTTTTTAAGAAGTTACTAAAGAAATAATATTGATTTTGGATAAACCATTTGAAGGAATATGGAGAAGATTCTCAAATTTATGATGTTTAGGAAATATAGGAAGAGAGAGGGTAGAACATCCGAATTCACTCCTGAATAAACTAAAAAATATAAGCCCTAAAGCATAAAAAAAGCCTCAGGTTTATTACCCGAGGCGCATTGTTTTCTATAAAATATATTGACTTAAATCTCTGTTGCTAACCAATTCGGATAATCGTTCTTCAACCATTTCTTTGGTTACAACTATCTTAGAATTAGGGCCTATTTTTTCCGGCACATCGAATAAAAATTCATTCAGAAGATGACTCATAACGGTATGTAGTCTCCTTGCACCAATATTTTCAACTTCAGCATTTATCTGAAACGCAAGTTCTGCCAGTTTATCCAATGCTTCATCCTGGAAAGTAAGTTCAACGTCCTCTGCTTTAAGCAGTGCCTCATACTGTTTAGTGAGGGCATTTTTTGGGGTTTTAAGAATTTGATAAAAATCTTCTTTAGACAAACTATTCAGTTCGACACGTATTGGAAAACGTCCTTGTAATTCAGGAATAAGGTCTGATGGCTTAGAAATATGAAATGCACCGGCTGCCACAAAAAGTACATGTTGAGTATTTATCACCCCATATTTAGTATTTACCGAGCTGCCTTCCACAATAGGAAGAAGGTCTCTTTGTACTCCTTCGCGGCTGACATCCGGGCCACCTCCGCCACCTCTTTTTCCTCCCGATGCGACTTTATCTATTTCATCAATAAAAATAATACCGGTATTCTCAGCCCTGCGTATTGCCTCATCCTTCACTTCATCCATATCAATAAGCTTAGCAGCTTCTTCTTCTAATAGAATTCGGCGAGCATCAGCTATGGTAACTTTCCGTTTTTTCATTTTTTTCGGCATCAGGCCACCAATCATTTCCTGAATATTCATCATAGACATTTCGTCCATGCCTCCTCCTATTACCCCTACCCCAGGGTTAGAATTTTGAGCTACATTAATTTCTATCTTTCGCTCATCCATTTCCCCATTTCTGATTTTCTCCCTGAACCGCTCCCTTGTTTTCTCATTAAGTTCAACCTCTTCATCATTTGCTTGTGATGAAGGAATCCCGGAAGGAGCAAAAGCATTATCAACGGAAGATGATTTACGCACAGGAGGTATTAAGGCATCAAGAATAATATCTTCCACCATCTGTGATGCTTTCACCTTCACTTCTTCTTTTTTCTGAGATTTAATCATGTTTACAGACTGCTCCACCAGGTCGCGCACCATGCTTTCCACATCTCGTCCAACATAACCTACTTCGGTAAATTTTGAAGCTTCCACCTTTACAAATGGGGCGTTGGCAACGTTCGCCAGGCGACGAGCTATTTCAGTTTTACCAACACCGGTAGCACCTATCATCAGGATGTTATTTGGAACGATTTCCTTCTGCATTTCTTCGGGTGCCATCATTCTTCGCCAACGATTTCTCAATGCAATGGCAACATTTTTCTTGGCATCATTCTGCCCTATGATATATTTATCAAGCTCTTCAACTATTTGCTTTGGCGTAAGATATGCGGGGTTGTCTATCATCATCTTTATTCTGATTTTATACGATCTCTTTTTTTAACAAAAGTACTAAAATTGGAGGTAATAGTGAGGTTGTTGGTTCCTCCTGCTACATGAAAAAATGCTTTACTGTAAGCGAATTCAAAAGCCTTAACTCGCATCATAAAGCCTAAAGAAAAGCCGGCCATGCCGATCCGGTCAGGAATGCGCATTTCTCTTCGCATTAAATGGTTATATCCTACCCGAATGTTAAAATTTTCGCTCAATAAGAACTCACCGCCAAATACAAAATGTCTGGCAATCATGTCCGGCAGTTTTTTTTCAGGCTTAACCTCATTTCCATCCAGGTCAATTACGCCTCGTTGGTCCGGGTCAAGGTATACTATATCAAACCGCTGAAGGTGGTGCGCTGTTACAGAAAACCGAAAAGGCATATGATCCGGCTTATACGTCATTCCGATTCGGGCATCAAATGGTACGGCTGTTTGTTCACCCCAGGTATATGGTATAAATGTAAACCCGGCATTTCTAAAAACCATGCCTATGGAAAAATCCTTTTCAGGATGCCGGAAAACTCCTCCCAGATCCGCCAAAATGCCGTAGGCATTATAAAGTCCAATATGCGAACCCACCACTTTCAGGTTTACGCCTATGGTAATGTTTTCAATGGTATGCGACCTGGATATCATCACAGCATAATCTCTGGCTGAGAAATACCCGGCTTCTGTCCCATCTTCAAGGGTCCTCTCCATAGTCCCATACTCCATATAATGAAGTCCTGCTCCCCAGGTTCTGTTTTCCCTGCCCCAGGCATAAGCCAGCGACGTGGTGTGAATGTCTGCAAAATAAGGGAGATAATTGATCGAAAAATGGTGATTCATCTTACTGTTTAAAGCCCCGGGATTTTGAAAAAAAAGATTAACATCACGATCAGCCAAAGAAACATTCATACCTCCTACGCCTGCTAATCTGGCATTGACCGGAACGTCCAGAAATCTGAACGAGCTTCTGCCGCCTACCTGAGAATAACAGTCACACGAAATACCTATGACCAATAAAGTGAAAAATACTTGCTTTAACATTACCAGTAAAATGAACTTTTGTTCACCATCCACAAAAGTTAAAAGTTAACGGAAAAAATTAAATTCCATTGCTTATTTTATTACTTCAACGATCTGTTTTTTACTATTTGTGGATAAATCATCCGAAACAGACAGATTTATGGGCTTTTTAACTTTCTGTTTTAGTAATGCCATATCCAATACCTCATCAACATTCTCTACAAAATAAATTTTAAGGTCTTTTATATAAGACTGATTTATTTCATCAATATCCTTCTTGTTCTTTTTGCAAAGGATTATTTCTTTAATCCCTGCACGTTTGGCCGCCAGGATTTTTTCTTTTATTCCACCTACAGGAAGCACCTTTCCCCTCAGGGTGATTTCTCCGGTCATGGCTAATTTGCTCTTAACTTTTCGTTGGGTGTAAATTGAGACTATTGAAGTAAGCATCGTTATACCCGCAGAAGGGCCATCCTTGGGAACAGCACCGGCAGGAACATGTATATGAAGGTCAAATTGGTCAAAAACCCTGTAATCAATGGCATAGGTTTCAGCATTGGCCTTAAGATACGAAAGCGCAGCAACGGCAGATTCTTTCATAACTTCGCCCAGTTGACCGGACAAAGTCAGCTTGCCTTTTCCCCTGTTCAGGCTCGATTCAATAAATAATATCTCTCCTCCCACCTGGGTCCAGGCCAGGCCTGTCACCACACCGGCCACATCATTATCCTGGTAAATTTCCTTATCGTAATCCTCTGCACCAAGAATCCGGGCAACATCCTCCACATCAATTTTCTGAACGATTTCCTTTTCTTCCATCGCCTTCACCTTTGCCACATTCCGAATGACTTTGGCTATCTTTCTTTCCAGGTTACGCACTCCTGATTCACGGGTATATCCGTCTATGATTTTAACAATGGCTCCATGACTTATACTTACGTCCTTTACTTCCAGGCCATGCTCTGATTTCTGCTTTGGAATAAGATACTTTTTTGCAATTTCAATCTTCTCCTCCAGCGTATAGCCATTGATTTCAATAATTTCCATTCTATCAAGCAAGGCCGGATGAATGGTATCCAGAGAATTAGCGGTAGCTATGAACATGGTTTTAGATAAATCATATTCAATTTCAAGGTAATTATCAGAAAAAGTAGCATTTTGTTCCGGATCAAGTACCTCAAGCAAGGCAGAAGAAGGGTCGCCCCTAAAATCCGAGCCGATTTTATCTATTTCATCAAGTATAAATACCGGATTGGATGACTGCACCTTTTTTAATCCCTGAACAATTCTTCCCGGCATGGCACCCACATAGGTTTTTCTATGACCTCTGATTTCTGCTTCATCCCTTACCCCGCCAAGTGACATTCTGACATACTTCCTGCCAAGAGCTTTGGCTACTGACTTACCCAAGGAAGTTTTACCTACTCCCGGAGGGCCGTATAAGCAAAGAATAGGCGCTTTCATATTTTGCTTAAGCTTCAAAACCGCCAGATATTCTATGATCCGCTCCTTTACTTTTTCCAATCCAAAATGATCTGAGTCAAGCACTTTCTTAGCTTTCTGCAAATTAAAAATGTCTTTGGTACATTCTTCCCATGGAAGTTCCAATAAAAATTCAATGTAACTAACAGACAAGGGATATTCCGAAGCCATCGGATTCATCCGTTCAATCTTATGGAGCTCTTTTTCAAAATGCTTGGCTACATATTCAGGCCACTTTTTAGCTTTTCCACGTGCCCGAAAACCCTCCATCTCCTGATCAGTGGTTTCGTAGCCC
This sequence comes from Cytophagaceae bacterium, assembly GCA_046313675.1. Classification (GTDB taxonomy): domain Bacteria; phylum Bacteroidota; class Bacteroidia; order Cytophagales; family Cytophagaceae; genus JBKBXU01. The sequence goes on along the minus strand of JBKBXU010000078.1, from coordinate 945 downwards.
AATTCATCCTGTATAACTTTAATCTGTTGACGCAGATAATAATCCCTTTGCTGCTGATCTATATCAGAATGCACTTTACTTTGGATCTCGTATTTAAGCTCAAGCATTTGAATTTCTTTAAGCATAAATTCAAGCAGACGGGTAGCGCGTTCAATGCCATCATTGATCTCAAGAAGCATTTGCTTGTCATTGACCTCAACACTAATATTAGACGAAAGAAAATGCGTTAAAAAGCTGGGACTTTCGATATTATCCAAAGCCAATTGGGCATCCTGTGGAATTTCCGGATTTAACGTTAAAATCTTGTTTGCTGATTCTTTCAGAGAAGATACCAAGGCTTTAATTTCCTTCTTTTTATTTTCAGGAAAATGCTCCTCTAACTCCTTTATTCTGGCAATCATAAAAGGATTTTCCTGAACCACTTCGGTAATCTCAAACCTCTTTTGCCCTTGTATTATGATGGTAGTGTTTCCATCAGGAAGTATTAACATCCTGAGTATTTTAGCCACAGTTCCTACTTTGTAAAGGTCATTTAGCGAGGGCTCCTCTGTATTAGGATTATTCTGAGCTAAAACACCGATAATACGATCTCCCTTATAAGCTTTTTTAACCAGTTTAATGGATTTTTGACGTCCTACTGTCACAGGAATGACCACTCCTGGAAAAAGAACAGTATTTCTTACAGGTAGTATAGGCAATAACTCAGGAATGTCGACTTTATTAATATTCTCCTCTTCTTCCGGAGAAAGTAAGGGTATAAAATCCCCACTGTCAGACTCCATAACTTTTATTGAAAACCCCTTATTCTTTTTTGACTCCAAATCTTTATTCTTTTGATTTATCCTATTTATGCAATAAAACATGTCACTTTGACATTTTATAATATCAGCTTCTTAAAAAAGAAGCATGGTCTATATTTTGCAATACCTGTGCCAAGTTGCAATT
>JBKBXU010000077.1:0-15668 GCA_046313675.1 Cytophagaceae bacterium | reverse complement strand
GTTTATATACTCCAACTGCATGGCGTATATGAGAGACCTACTCTCATCTTATTTATAACACTTCACAAATACCTACAACTGTATTTTGAATTCGTGACACACCGCGCCAGAGGATTTTCTTTTAAATAAAGTAGGCCAAGCCAATCAATTTCTTCCGAACTTTCAGAAAACTCAATTCTTTCTGAGTTGACCGCTTTAAAATCAAATAGGTTTATAGCCCTAACCTGTATTGTTTCTGAAAGAAATCCAAGAAAGAAAAGTAGGATTAATATGATGTAATTTATAAACCTCATTAATCTTTTACATCATTTTCTGGAACATCAAGGTGATAAAGGTTGTATTTTTTAAAAAGGTCTGAAGAGGAGTATTTCCCAGTGCGTGCTTCATCATATACTTCTTTACTGATTGGAATTCTTCTGTGTCCACCTCCTTGTCTGGACAGTTCATATATCAAGTGATAAGAACCATCTTGTTCAGTAGCTAAAAAATCTACTCCGTAAAATTTATCCTTACTATTCTTATAAGTAGGTGTTTTAATAGGCTTTCGACTTTCCCATTGAAAAATAAAATCATGCAAATTGTGTTTTTTAAACAATTCCTTAACCCTGGTTTCCCCGGACTCAATATCTCTGTAAATTACATCAGGTATCTCAACGGTCATTTCTGTTCTGAAAAGAGAATTAGGAATAGGTAGAACATGAAGAAGTGCTGATTACCCTTCTATTTTTCTAACTACCCAGCCATTATCTAGTATATACTGTTTCATGTTTTTTAAAATGGAAATAAAGTTTTAGGAATATTGGGATCAGATAAGTCCATTACAGCTTCTGACCAACCTCCATTTGCCGTTTTCCCCTCTAGCGCGAAGTTGCTAACAATACACTGCTTGATAAAAAATAAAAAACTGGCGCGATGCTTTTAGCTCGTGCCTTTTTTATTTTTTGCAGAATGTTGGTGGTTTAGGGTTATAATTCTCATGAACTTTTTTTCCAATCACATCGTGCCTACTCAATAAACAAATTATCCAACAACCAATTTCCTTCGAATAGTTTAGAACTCATACATTCTTGTATATATACTAATATAGGAACCGGGCGACAAAAAACAAAAAAGGTCCGAACGGACGTTCGAACCAGTATTTTGTTTTTTATCAGGCTTTGCTACCATCTTCGCACCAGAGGATTCATGGTCGGTAAGCAGGCTTACCACATCAGGAATTCCCTGAACCTGGTTCATTATGCCATTCCAAAAACCGCACTGGTAAGCAAACTCTACCCTGAGAGGTTTAATGCCTTTAAATAATCTTTTAAATCATTGATAAATAATTCAATTAATTTTTCAATTTCACCATTTTTATTTTCCAAAAGTTTGGGAGTAACTTCATATTTTGGGTTTAATTCATAATCATAATTATAGTCTAAATATTTTTCCACAGGGAGCAATGTATTGCCATTTTTCTCAACTAAAGTAGATAATTGCCAAGGGATATCTAAATGATGAGTTGATAATTTAATTGTGAAAAAAAAGTTTAATATAACGAATCTAATAAGAAAGTTTGAACTACTAATTTCATGATTCAGCATTACTACATTATTAAATTCACTTCTTAATCTTGTGGTTAATTTATCCTTTATAAATTTTATCTTGTTAATCATTTTGAAAAAAGTATATTTAGTTCCATATTATAAAAAACACTTTCTGAGGTGACATTAGCAGGGTAACCCTCTAGCGCGAAGTTGCTAACAATACACTGCTTGATAAAAAATAAAAAACTGGCGCGATGCTTTTTGCTCGTGACTTTTTTATTTTTTGCAGAATGTTGGTGGTTTAGGGTTATAATTCTCATGAACTTTTTTTCCAATCACATCGTGCCTACTTAATAAACAAATTATCCAACAACCAATTTCCTTCGAATAATTTAGAACTCATACATCTGGTTTATATACTAATATAGGAACCGGGCTGCAAAAAACAAAAAAGGTCCGAACGGACGTTCGAACCAGTTCTTTGTTTTTTATCAGGCTTTTCTACTATCTTCGCGCCAGAGGAGTTTTCCGTCATAGTCTTCCCATCGGCAGCGCGTGACCTATGGTTTTGTCAACAATTACCCTTTCGACACTTCATCAGTGGTTCATTTTCATTCAGCTTCTCTTTACCTACCTGACTTCTTTATTGAAGCCTTTTCCTTTACGCTCAATACCATAACTTTTGATTACAGCACCTAAAGGTGGTTTATATACTCCAACTGCATGGCGTATATGAGAGACCTACTCTCATCTTATTTATAACACTTCACAAATACCTACAACTGTATTTTGAATTCGTGACACACCGCGCCAGAGGGGTTATTTTGACCTTGCCAAATAGCAGGATTATCTATGATGTGTACGACAATGTCCTTACCATTGAAGTCATTGCACTGGGGCATAGAAAGGATATTTATGAGTGAATGCAAAGCCTAGCTTTGTGGTAAATTACTTTTAATTGAGTACATTAAATTTCTAAAACAAGGAAGTTCTTGATATTCGTTCTCTTTCTTTTTAAAGCGTTCCAATAAACTGCGATAATCAAGCCTTAATTCATAATGGTCTTTTTGGTAGATCATATAAGCATCCAGATATCCTAAAAGTAAACAAACAACTTTAGGTGTAATAGGTATTTTGCATAATGCCTCGTTTACATCTTTAGAGAGTAACTTCCCTCTAGCGCGAAGTTGCTAACAAGCCACTGCTTGATAAAAAATAAAAAACTGGCGCGATGCTTTTTGCTCGTACCTTTTTTATTTTTTGCAGAATGTTGGTGGTTTAGTTTTATAATTCTCATGAGCTTTTTTTTCAATCACATCGTGCCTACTCAATAAACAAATTATCCAACAACCAATTTCCTTCGAATAATTTAGAACTCATACATCTTGTATATATACTAATATAGGAACCGGGCGACAAAAAACAAAAAAGGTCCGAACGGACGTTCGAACCAGTTCTTTGTTTTTTATCAGGCTTTTCTACCATCTTCGCGCCAGAGGAAGGGAGTCTTTATATTTTGAAAAAAAAACTAATTAAAAAATCTATATAATAATCAATTAATTCTGTGCAGAGAGTCAATCTCCATTTTGGATCTTGGTCAGGAATATTTTTTATTATTCCATTGAATAGAAGAAATCCAAAATGAACAGGTTCATCTTTATAATATATTTTTAACTCCAATAATCCTCTATCTTTTACGAATGAAACCCTATACTGCGAATCATTATACCCTTTGATATTACCAATATAGCTTATCCTAAAATTATCATTAATTTGACCTTGTGCTACTTCCTCATATTGTTTCCATTCAAAAAACCTTTCCTTCATTTTTTTCTGAATATATTTTATGTAGCTGAGATTATCCTTTAATTTTGTTACCATTCTAATTTCCAATATTGATTAAAGGGAATAAATTTTGCTTTTTCCCCATGATTTTGTTGAATTAACTGCTTAAGCAGTTCTATTTCTTGTTCGTAAAATGACCCTGCAACAACGATGTTTATATCATTTGGATTATGTGAAAAATAAAACGGTTTATTTAAATTAAACTGGTTTTTAATTACCTGTTCATTTATTTTCCACATTTCGTCCTTAGATTCGTTAACTAATTTGTAAACTTCGTCCCAATTATCCATTTCGAAGTAAATATAACCTTCGTCTTTTGCTACTCGGTTATAAGATACATTGGATAAATCTTCATCATATTTTCCAAGCATAATTCCTTTGGAAGAATTAGAATTTTTTGTTGAACTTATAGCTAAATCATTTACTTGGTTTGAAGACAAATTTAAAATTGTTTGTCCATCATATTTTATAATCTTTCCATTTATAACAGTTAAACGTGGAGTATTTAAATCGGAGGAATTAATTCTCCTTAAAAACTTCTTACCGTTATAATGATAAAACTGATACCCTACTGGTGCTTCTGCTAACTCATTAATATTTTTACCAATGTAGGCAATCCAATTCCCCGCCCCTTTACCAACCTCATCCACCCACTTCACCCAGCCTTTGGTTTGTATTTCAGCAGCTACAGTAGAAGCTTTTTCAGGATTTTTTCTCAGGTAATCATCAACAAATTGAATATCCTTAAACCTATTGGAAAGACCTGATTCCCCTGATTCCTTAAGTACCCTCCAGCCATCCACCAGGTTCGGCTGAATACTAAACAATTTAATCAAATCGTCCGAACCACCAAAATCTACAAGAAACTTTTCCTTGCCTCCCGACATTACCGTTTCCAACTCATTAAGCTTTTTATACAAGGCACTGGAGAAAAGGTCAATTTCTTTTGAACTTTTTACAACAAGGATTCCATTCTCAATGGCGACATCCGCTCCTTTAAAAAATTGTTTTGCTGCTCCTCCGGGAATAAATAAGGATGAAGCACAAACATAGTATATGCCTGCATCGATGTAATCCCCTTTATAGGTACAATAAACCCCTCCCATCAAGTCAGGAATAACGTCTAGACCAAATGGGGCAAGAACTAAAGATGCACCATCTATAAGTGTAAGGAAAAGATCCGGTTGCTCTCCTATTAATGCCCCTGAAGGCATGCTCCAAACTGCAGGAAATTTCTTATCAAAATATCCATGGTAGTTTATAAAAAGATAATGATCAATATATCTTTTATGGTATTGTGCTATAAATTCTTCTTTAAGGTTATGGGGTTGTCTTTCGACTTTTGGATCAGCGTAGGATCTCTGTATATGAGCCCGTATAGTGGTTTTTTCATATAACTTTCGCGTATCGGGACTAAGATTTTTACGTGCATGAGAAAGATAATCCGCACATTTTTTGACGTTTTCCTTATCATACCTAAAGTCCAATACTACAATTTCCGGACTACCCACAAATTCATCATAATGGCTTTCTGCATATAGCATTATTCCATCAATTCTAAAGAAATATGAGTAAATAGATAATGGTTTAGGAATTTCTTTATATACATCAATAATCCAGGCATCAAAATTCCCATAGTCAACTAAAGCCTTTTTTGTTTTGTTGGTAACCTGTTCAGAAAAAATAACAAGTTCTGAATAAACACCAGGTTTTACCTGCATCAACCCATTCTTTTGCCCCAATTGATCTCCTTCTTCGTACTGAAGTGTCAGAAGCACTGCTGAAGACTTTTCAAGCTGCTTGCTTTCGGTAAAAACTGCGAAGGCAAAGTCAAAATACTTTTCTGTGGAATTTATACCATCACTTAAAATAACATAAACTTGTTGTCCGGTATTAAATTCATGCCAGGCGAGCTTTTTATCAAGCTCCTCAACCATAGCAATAGGCCCTGTTTTACTTCCGGTGTTTATAACATATTTCTTACCTTGGGGGTTAAACTCATTGCTATTTTGAGCATCGTTGGAAACAATTGTTTTATCAAGAAGTTCCACAGCTTCTCTAACAAATAAATCATAATCTGATTTAAAGTCCTTTTTAAAAATTTGAATAGCATTTGAAATCTCTTTATCAAATATTGTAAACAAGGAACTGCAGGTAACTCCTTTTTCTCCTTCTACTTTTAAGGCATTCCTTATAGGATCAATTATTTCATTTCGAATCTCCGATATTGTTAATGGAGATATTCTTTTATCAAAAGCAACAGAAGTATGATAATATAAGCTATTAGTGCTAAAATAGTGCCTGTAATGCAGCAATGCCCCCAAATGCTTATCATCACCTAACTTACTATTACTTATTATATCAAGCGTAAACCGATCCTCCTTCGCAAGGCCTGCAGGATTTATGGCAATACTTTGCTCGAACCTTGCCTGTCTACAACGAGCCAATAGTTCATGCACATCTTCCGGTTTAAACCCATCAAGCTTTTCAAGTTTATTAAGTTCTTCCAGACAAGTGACCAAAAGCTCATCCTCAGATACATCAATGTTACTGGTTAAAAGAACATAAAAGGTAGTATGAAGCTCTTTCTCCGACTCATTAAAAGAGTTAAGTTGAGTATTTGATTTTGATATAAAATCTGCCGGTGGAGGACAGGCTTTTTTTATCGCAGGATCACGAAGGTCGAGTATATAGTTTATCTCGCCAAATCGTCCGAGTTTATAAAGCTCTTCATTTCTGATGATCTGTTGATCAATAGCTTGTGCGTATTGCTTTATAAGCCTATCCCTATCATCCAAATTGGTGATAACACTGTCTTTATTTATATTCCCATATAAGGGAGAAAAAGAAAAGACAAAAAATGAAAGGATAAAAAGTATGGTTTGTTTCATTGTTATTCCTTCATTAAATCTGCGGAAAGTATGTTGATTTTATTGATTAAAAAGTCTTTGATTTTTTTCTCAAGATCCGGATTCTTCCCGTTCAAAGTTTCATTTAAAGCATCTTTTCCAATTTTCAGCAAGTCATCTTTCAAGGTATCTTTTAATTCAGAAAGCAAAGATTGAAGCTTATCTTCCTTCATAAATTCACTTGCTGCAATTACCTGGACAGCCGCTTCTATTATGATTTCAATATTTTCCTGTATCTTTTCTGAAGATTCGAAATACCTCTTATAGTGTTCATCTTCTCTTAAAATTGCCATCTCTTCGGGAGTGAGTACAACTTTAAGAGGCTCTCCTATTACGAAGACTTCTGTCATTTCTACCTTTTCATAATCACCGATTTCCGTGACTTTGTTTCTCTCATTTATGGCTTCTGCAGAATTCTTTTTTTGCTCCCTTAGCTTTACCGTTTCTTCTCTTTTTTGTGAAGAGCTGGCACTTCTCTCATTTTTGATTTCCCCAAGTAACTTTAAAACCAGCTCCTTAAGCTTATCCGTCCCTCCTGTAATCGCACTCAGCACCCCCGTACCAGTCAGGTTCTGAAGCCCCTGAACCGCATTATTGAAAAGATTGCTGCCACCCGTAGTGTCGCCATTGGAAATGGCTTGAATGCCGGCTTCCATTTCTTGTTTATACCTTTCTGCCTCGGCTATAAGCCCCACATCACCACCAGAAAGTTGTTCTATGACCTCCTCTGCCAATTGAATCGCATTCTGAGAAGCCTGATAGATGTCCATACCTTGTTCCACCAGTCGGTTAAATTGCTGTACATACCCATCCATTTCACTTATCCTTTCCTGTATGGCATCACGCACATCAGGGGGAATAAGACTCGCCCCTATGCTTGTAAGGTGCATATTCCCTTCATACACTTGCCGATCAGTATTTACTTTTACATTGCTGAAAACGGCAAGAACTTCGGCATTCATAAGATCCACCTGTACACGGCCTTTTCCACTAAAGGTGCCATTGGATCCATATACTTCGGTAAGCCTGACTTTAAACAGGCCAATACCGAATTCCTCTCCCACTGCGGCAGTGGCCAAAGGCGTGGTATTGGTAATGATTGGAGGACGGTTTTGGGAGTTACAATCCAACCTTTCCAGATAGTCTGAGGCCTTGGGGGTGGTAAAGAACTTTAAGGGGCTGTAATCTCCGCTAATGGAACCACAATTACATCGCACCTGGTATTCGTACTCAGTTTCCGGTTTCGTACCGGTAAGAAGGGCATTTACAGCGGTAGGGTTTACCTCATACCAGTTTCCCTTACTGCCTTTGAGCCTGTACCGGACAGTATAGGCTGTGGCATTGTCAGCTTCATCCCAATTGGCCCTTGTGCGGTCGCTGGCAATTTCCTCAGAAAAAATATTCATAGGAATGGGGCAGTTTACCCCCCAGGTAAAGGTAAAAACCTCTGAATAGCCTTGGTTCTTAAACAGGTCAAGGCCATTGGCATCCCGTGCCCTCACACGCCAGGCATAGTTCCTTCCCGGCATCAGATAAGGATCAGCAATGGTATAGAAATACGTTGGCGTAAAGGTTATTTCCTGCAAAATTGGAGGCGTGGTATTTACAGCATCGTTAGGGTTACGGTTTGCCGGCCATATTTCATACAGAGAAAATTCATATTCGGTGGTAAAAAAAGAATTTGGAGAACCTGAGTTCATAGGTAGCCATCGAAAAACAAGGTTCTGCGGATCATTGGCTTTTACCACTTTAAAATTCTCAGGAAGCATAAGCCGTGGAGGGTCGTTCAGCATAATCCATCCCTGAGAACAAAGAGGTAGGGATATTTTATTTCCGCTGACGTAATCATACACTTCCACACAGATTTTATAATGTCCTTCAGGAATGGAACCTCTTCTCTGAAACTCCTGCTTGGTCATCCCTCTGGTAAACTGCAAATTATTAACCATAAAGTATTCATGCAGGTCTGCCCCGGTAAAGCGATCTGTAAAACCTGAATTCAAGGTAAGAGGCACGGGCTGCCAGTCGGGACGGGTTTCGATGGTCACGTTTTGGCTTTCAAGCTTAATTTTCAACTTTACGGTACGTACCGGATCTACCGGATCGTTCAGGCGAACATTAAGTATGAATTTATCTTCCTCAATCTTCGTATAATCGCTTAAATAAACAGAATATGGCGGCTTCACCTGCAGGTTGCCGGAGACAGGATAATTCTGCCCCTTCAATCCGGAAGCCAGTCCTGAAATAAAAAGTATGGTTAAAAATAAAAATCTGTACTTCGGCATCTTTTAAAATTCAATCATCAGCTCTTTGCTCATTTGGGAATGTGAACCGTCTGAGAAAAAGGCTCTGATCCTGTACTTATAGCTGGTATTTATGGTTAAGTTTTTATCGGTAAAGTAAAGTTCGGATACATTTTTATATAGCCTGAAAGGACTTTCACCCTCTGAGCGGTACACCTGGTATCGTTCAACACCCTGTTCTTTATAATCCCAGGTCAGTTTGATTTCAAGTTTTTCCCGGTCTATGATTTTATTGATTTTCGCTATTTCCGGTTTAATATAGGTATCAATGAGTCTGGCGCTAACAGGGGTTCCCGGTTCGGACTCCAGCTTGGAATCATCTACGGCAATAAGGATGTAGTAATACTCCACCCCTTTTCTGAGCTGTTTATCAACAAAATGGTTAAAGGTTTTAACACTATCGGAAACTGCAATTAACACCCAGGCATCCTGGCCTTCTTCTTTTCTATAGAGGAGTTCTTTTACGACATCATTGCTGGGGCTGTGATTCCAACGAAGATATATGCCTGTATCGGCAGAAACCACCTCTGAAAATCTTGGCGGAACAGGAGGAGAACGATCCGGTCTTTTTAACTCCAAAACTCCGGAAAACTTTGAAGCATTATAGTTTTCATCCAAAGCCATCAATTTATAATATACCTTTTTGGTAAGCGTATTTACTTCTATCGTGTCCCTGTAAATAGTGTCCCTTACAGTTGCTTTGGTAACTTGGGTAAACTCTTCCTTTAAGCTGTTGGCCCTGTAAATTCTATAGCCAAACAGGTCATCCTCTTTTCCCGGTTTCCAGTGCACAGTAACTATTCCAAGGGAATCTATTTGTCCTTTCAACCCAATCGGAGCAGCTGGAGGTATGCTATCTATTAACTGGCCAAATGCCGGGAAGGAAGCTAATTCCGAACCGCTCATGTCCACTGCGCGCACTTTATAATAATTTATTTTTGCAGGTTTATTATCCATATACTCCCTGCTTTGAGGGGGCAACATCTTCTTTGTTACATCCCTGAATACAGAATCCGTGGACTTAGCCCTGCTTATTACAAAACCTTTTATCTTTCCTTCATACTCAGAAGAAAAATCCCAGGTGATTTTCATGGCTTTATTCTCTATATTTTTCACATCCAGTATATTAGGATTGGCGTAGCGAACCTTTTCCACGCCCATTCCTTCGACGTTTTCCGAAGGAGGGCTTACCTCCCCAAACGGAGTAATTCCTTTTACCCGGTAGATGAATTTTTTATTATTCGCCGGCAAGGAATCTATCCGGTACATCCTTTCAGGGTTAACATTTGCCGGAGGGGTATTGATGTAAATGGTCTGGTCCAGGGGTTTAAACGTTTTACCTTCATCATCCGAGCGCTCAACAATGTAACCGGAGAAGATACTTTCAAAAATTTTTCTATTCCATGAAAGTTTTACCATCCTGTCATCAAATTCAGCACTCAATTGTCTTGGCCGGGGAATTTCAAACCGTTCTGAGGCATCTACAAATACGTAACCTGTATCTATGGCAAGGATGGAATCAGGTACCAGAGAATATATCCGGTACAGATACTTTTCATTAGATTTTATTTCCAGGTCCTTCCATCTAAGGCCGGCAGCCGATGCCACTTCCGGAGACTGATCTGCTGCCAAAAGTGCAAAACCATGCCGGTTTTCTAATTCCTGTGACATATTGATCATGGTCATCATGTCGGCACTGGCATTACTTTCTACTTCAAAGGAACTTCCATATATTGCCTGAGCCGCTATCAATGCGCGGTCATCACTAAGTGCGAAACGTTCCCATTGCTCTTCAGGCAATGGAGTAATATTATCTGCAATGATCGTTTTTTCTCTTTCCGTTTCTTTCAGTGACTTTCCATTCCTATAAAGGGTATACCTTTCAATCCTGACACCATAAGTGTTACAGCTTTGCCATGCCAAAGGACTTGTAGCACCCCACCGCAAGACAATGGAATCATTATACGCCCTTGCAATAACCTTTATCCCAGGTGTTGCTTTTTCACCCTCCAATTTATCCTCGTTATCAACCGATTGAGCATAAACAGGTAAAAGAATCATCGCCAAAAGCAGTGTGAGCAATATGTGTCTTAATGCATTCATTGAGGCTTACTTCTTTAATTTAATTGAAACCTTATAGGAGGAGGATATAATATCTGTTCCGGGGAGTATATAACTTGCATCCAGTTCGTAAACCCCTGGCTTTATAGACACAAGTCTGCCGGTAAGTATTTCATCGACCCGGCTATTTGTTCCTTCTTTGATTAAGGTATTGGCTACATGCTGTCTGATTTCCTGATAATCCATATAATAATAAAAAGGAAGCATGTAAACGATGGATGCACTTCCTGTCAATGCCTGAGCATTGCCGCTGAGTGCTTCATTTTCTGTTACTTCTTTCTGCGTATCTGCCTGTCCAATAAATATACCTCTTGAAGGTGGCAGGCCCAGATCTTCCGGATTTCTCCATTCAAAAATTCTGATACGTCCTAAAAGAGGATAGCCGTCATACACTAAGGGATGGACGTGACTGGTATAATAGTTATCAGATAAGGTGGCGTCGAAGCTTATCAGAGGCTGCATCCTTTCTTTGCCATGGATTTCAAATTTATCAAATACTTCATCTCCCTGTAAAGAAGTAGAAAGCTCATGTACACCATTGGCAATAGGCCATGTTCCTCCATTGCTGTATTTAAAGCTCTGCATTTTCTGAATGAACGTGTTATGGATAGAAGTCCGGAAATGAGTTATAAAAATTTCCTTCTCTTGAAGATTTTCCCGAACTCCCTCGGCAGATTTCGTCTTAATAGCCATAGTACCTGCTTCAGAAGTAGATTCTGTAGAAGTTTCGCTCACATTAGCATCCAGCATTTTATTTTCTGAAGCAGGTATTCTCAAAAAGCGAAAAGTATATAGGGTGCTGTTTTCTATGTTTTGCGGAATAGAATAATTTACCTGCTTGGCTTCACCATCATAGGAAATGCCAAGGTTAATAATATTGCCATTTCCTCCTTGTGCCAGTCTTCCAGCAAAGTTCCATTTTCCATTATCGGTATTAAAAAGGTAAGGCTGGCCTTTTATTAAGGTCACATATCCATGTGAAGATTCATTTTTAAGGTAATTATACTGATTAAGTACCGGGTAGCTGTAGGCAACATTGCTATGGGGAATATGATCAGGCGCTTTTCCGGTTGTGAAATCGGACTCTTTAGATTCTGTTTGTACAGCCCCATCCACAACAACAGGCCTCCAGGCATTCATAATAAGTTCTTCAAATACCACTTTCACTTTTACGGATATTTTTTTCTCAGGAGGTAAAATGTCGTGGGAGTTAAAGACATATACATCCTGGTGTGAATTTGCTACTATTTCCCCTCTTATTTCAGTAGAACCATCTAATACCTTCAGATAATCCAGCTTTGCCCTGAAAAAACGAGGCCTGCCGTCAAAATCTACAAGTTCAAATGTTTTTTCCACCGGAAGGTTAAACAGCGCCTGTGGAGAATTAAACACACTAACATCTGAGGCACCTACGGAGGGGGTTATATCTTCAATGATTTTAATAGTTGCAAGGACGCTTCCGCCAGCCACCATCTGACATTCTTCTCCAATGGTCAACTGGAATTTGCAATTACCTGATATTAAGCCGCCTAATACAGAATATCTTCCACCCACTGTTCCTTGCATCCAGGTGGGATTTGGCAGCTTCGCCTGCAAAATAGCAGCAACACCAAGAGAAAGGATTTCTACTTTTCTTTGCTGGCCAAAGACTTTGGCATTTATTCCTACACTACCTTGCACATAGGCATATAATTGTCCTGAGGCATACCACCCTTTCATTCCCATGGGTTCACTTCTTCCGGCACACCGGACACTGTTCCCATAGTTCTTCATCATTATATCGAAGCCTATACCGGCATCAAAACTTCCATAAAACATCAGAAAAGTTTTATCGCCTGTACTCATGGCTATAGCTGCTCCAAAGGCAAACCCACCTCCTCCACCAAGTGCGTTTTCATCTCGCATCATATCAAAATCAGCTTCTCCCAGGATAGAAGCTACTTCTGGAGGAGGGGCTGGAAATCCGGGAATTTCAGTGCCGGCAACAAAATATCCTCCAACTTTTAATGCATTGAATAGTGTAATCCCAACCCTATTTTCCGGTGTTCCGACATATATATACCATTCCTGAGGCGCAAAATGCAGGACACACCATCCGGCTTTGTAGTTTTCACCGATCCCTTTTACCGGACCTGCATTTACATGTACCTGCAGGTTTGCGTGAAGCGTTTTATTAGGTATATCAAATTGCATGGCAAAGCCACCATACACAGAAGCCGTGCCATCTCTTTTGGAAAGAGGAGTCATAACATAGGCCTCTCCTGAAAAGCCTATCATATTAATACCTCCATTGCTATTGAACTGAATTTCAAAAACAACATCAGCATTAAGTGGATCCGGCTTTGGCAAAGTTGCTAAAACAACCCCGGCTTTCAACCCTAACCCTATGTTGGCGTCGGGAACGTACACAGCTCCCGAAAAGGATACTCCACTCTGGTCGCTGTTATCTGTCAGAATTACCGGCATTCCGGGTTCCGCCCTCTCCATTTGTGCAGTACCTTGCCTCATTTTGTGGTAGGCTCCACCAATAAAACCGTAGATGCCTACACCAGGCATAATAGGTATACCGGTAGATAGTATGGCTTTGGCATCCACATACCAGTACCTAAACCCATTCACATTACCGAATTGTGCTGTTGCCGCCACACCGATACCCGGTTGGAACCACGCATCAATCATCCCCTTAAAGCCTCGTCCATACACTACATCATTCCTATAAATATCCAACTCCCCTTTCAACCGAAAAGCATCGGCATCCACATCCAGTCTAATTTTATCAAGATATATATTATCAAATCGGTACGAGCGGCGATCCCCGTTTACCATTTCGCCCATTACCCTTAAACCCGCTTCTCCGGCAAACCCTTTATCTTCCGGTTTTGACAAATTCACTGCAAATAAAAATGAAATGCCAACTTTCTCTCCTTCTGAAATGTAGGAAACATTTTTAAGGGAAATCGGAAAATTCGATAAATTGGCCTGGCCATCGTCTCCTGATTCGTCAAGACCGAATTGCTGTACGGTCAAATATGGAGCTATGGATTGGATGGTTAAACCTTCAAACGATACTCCTGCCAGCTTTGCCTTATTGTCTGGATCTTTTCCAAAGGGTGCATTTACATATAGCTTGCCGTGCAATATAGCTTTAGTCTGGAACTTCTTATTGGCAACAGTAACCTCTATGCTAGAACCCGGTGCCAGTTCTGCTTTAGCAGCCCACAGGGGAATGTCAATTTTATCAGAGGATAGTACATTAAAAAAATAATTGTCATTTTTTTCAATAATTCCCGCATACCTAAGGGACTTGTCCTCCTTCATCACAGGAAGTTGGAGCTGGCCATCAAAGCCTGCAGTGCTGAGCTGATTGGCCACCAATCGTACACCTAAAGAATCCAGTGAAAAGGCCCATCCTCCCAAATCACCTTGTTCTATAGGTATCAATTCTCTCCCATAAAACATTCCGGTAAGGCCGTGATGATCCAAAATAAGATCTCTTACCCCAAACTCTACTCTTGGAGAACCTCTTTTTTCGTATTTTGAAGGAATTTTTACATTTACTTCCCTTAAATAAATTCCTTGCCAAAGATTTGTGATGCCATAGGAATTTAAAATTGGCTGGTATTCTAAAGGAAAATTTATTCCGGAAGGATTATTAAGGTCGGATAAATCTAAGATTGCATCTTCCACATAAAAACCAAAGCCTGTAAGTCCTTTTACCTGAAATGGGGGAATGGCTGCTCGTGCTATGATATCATTCAGATCCGCGCCGGTTACTTCAAATTCTACCCTTACCTGCTCAGAATGATTAAGGCTTCCATCGGAATTTTCTCTAACCAGAAGATCCTTACTAAATTCATATTCGGCTTTAAAGCCAAAAGATTGAAATCCTTCACAGGAAAACTCTACAAATGTTTTTTGAAGATCAGCCTTAATAATAAGATTATTTTGTCCAAAAGGTATCCTCTCCTCCCGTACCAGGTTTAACCTAAATTTACCGGTAAGACCGCCGGGATGAAACTCAATTCCATTTGCCGAGAAATATATTCGGTTTTCATTCCAGGGAAGTTCTAATACACAATGGGCATTAAAATAGGCTCCGGAAGGTGTGAATATGACCGAGTCTATAATTATCGCATATACCCTTCCTCCAATGACCTGCTTTATTGCCCGGGGAAGATCCGCAGAAACATTCACATCCAAAATTTCTGTAAAACGATTTTCATGTACAACCTTTTCATACAAGCCATTGATGTATGCGACTTTTTGGTTAATTGTTTCTACAGGATCTGTAAATTCTTCTTTAGGCTGAGAAAAACTGTAGGATATTCCATGGTATTCGGCAAAACATAGCTGTGAGAACAGAATTTGAGCCGGAAGCAAAACTAAAAAAAATAGGAAACGACGCATTCTTTAGATGAAGTACGGTTGAATAAAGACAAAAATACGTAAAAAAGCTTGTGAAAAAACAAAACATTTTGATTTATTTTTAGTTACGTGCACAATTTTACGATTCTATTCGTAATTTTACATGCATTATATCCCAAAATTTATCATGAATGCAGCTAATACTGTTTTAAAAATCATTTTTTTTGGCTTAATTTTTACTTTTTCCGATTGTTCTTCCTCTTACGGACAATCATTCTGCTTTTCAAAAAAAATTGATAAATATACTTCCCTTGATGAGGTCAATTCTCTTACCGATAGTTTGATATGGAAAGATACTTCGTTTTATGTCCCCATAGGGTTTTCCTTCAATTTTAGAGGAAAGCTCTATGATTCCCTGACAGTTGAGAGCAATGGGGCATTATACCTGAAAGATTTTGCAAAACTTGCTTCAGTACTTGATGAAGACGGAAATATTACCATTAGGGATACACTTCCGGTCATTTCGCCTTTCGGTGAAATGTTTCATCAGATGAAATATATTGACCGTGGGTTTTTTACAGATATTTCCAAATCTTACA
>JBKBXU010000076.1:0-15680 GCA_046313675.1 Cytophagaceae bacterium | reverse complement strand
AAACTCTGCATAGAGAATAGGAAAATTGCTCTTGAACAATAAAAAGCAAGTTTATGGCTGAGTTTTTATAGAAAAAATTAATTGGCCGGACGCCAGTAATTAATTATCAAACAATTACAACTAACTACTAAAAAAAATAAAGCTTATACATTAAATATCCATCCTCTTTGGGTATTTTTAATTAAAATTAATTTATCCCATGCTTTCACCGCAAGACAAAAACCTTCTCCCTTACATTTACACAGAGACACTTTACCTGGTTGATCCGATTTCCAAGTCAGATAACCTTGCAAAAGAAGTAACAATCGAAACTCCGGTTAAGACAGAAACAAAGCCTGTCATTACTTTTTCAGGAAATAATAAAAAAGGTATTTTAGTCATAAGTGAAGAGGCTGCCATAGCGGAGAACCCGCAAATGAATGAATTATTTCTTAAGATTTTGTCCGCCGTCGGTTTATCTGACAACGATATTGCACTTTCAATTTTCAGCCCATCGGTGGAAGCTAAAGAATATCTAAATCAAGTTCATAGCTTAAAAGTAATATCTTTTGGCCTTAAACCACAGTTCTTTGGCCTCGGCTCTGATCTTTATCAGTTAATCGAAGGTCGTGAACGTACATATTTGTTTATTGATAATATTACAACGATCGCTTCTGATGTAAACAAGAAAAAAATGCTCTGGGAGAACCTCAAAAAAATGTTCAGTTAATCCTCTATTATATATTTATTGTCAGTTGACTACAGCCACGGACATCTGAATTATCAAATCGTCCTAGTACTTCAAAAAAATCCCCATTAATTCTCCCTATATCCTTAGTTTCAATAAATGCGCAGGAATCAATATTTGCAAGATCAATAATGTTAATACCTCCGGAGACATTTGCTTTGGAAAAGGGATCATTCATATCCCTTAAAAAAACCTTCATCCAGGATGGCAAGATAAATTGACCGTCTGCTAATGCATAAGCCTGGGAATTAAGTTCACACATCCCATATTCTGAGTGAATATTGGTTAGATTAAATGCTTTTTTAAGAATTCCATGAAACTCAGCCCGGGTTATCTCCTCTCTCCTGCCCTTCATACCTCCTGTTTCAATAAGAATCAAGCCTTCCAAATCCTCGGAAAATTTCTCAGCCAGATCAAGCAATGCAAATGTAACTCCAAAAATAACCGGCTTTTCCCCTGCATTTAATGAGCTTTTTACCTCTCTGATTAAATCTTCACCTGATTGAACATAGCCTGATCCGGGAATTCCTTTTTTTATTAAGAAATCGACCATGTAAATAAGCGAAGAGTGTGGGTTCTTCATATAGTTAGGAAGCAACCCAAAGATTTTATAATCACCGGGGTTTCCATAAAATCGCTCAAAACCTAGCATACAAACCTTCAAATAAAATTCCGGATCCATAAGATAATGCCTGCTTCTGCCGCTTTCTGTAGTGCCACTGCTTTCAAAATAAAATGAGCTGGCCTTAGCTCCAGTTACCACTTGATGATGTTTGAAAAACTCTATAGGCATAAAAGGAATTTCTTCTAAAAATTTTACCTCAAAAGGATCTACGTTTAATGACTTAAGATATTTCTGATAAATTTTATTATTTTGCGCCTGATATATGAATAAATCCAGGGCTTTTTCGTTAAAATCATCAGACGACAAATTCCATATTTCCTGTTTAAAACTTTGATTATAACTCATAGGGAGCCAATATTTAATAGAATATGTTCAAATATACTTTCAAAATAGTATTTCTATTAGCAATTACCATATTAATTGGATGCCGGAAAGCACCGGATTATCCTAATGAACCCATCATCCGATTTGAAAAAATAGAAAAATTTACAGTTTTTAATCCACTGAGTCAAGTATATTCGGATTCTGTAGTAATCAGTATTCATTTTACAGACGGAGATGGGGACTTGGGATTAAGCACTGAAGATGTAGAAGATCCTAAATACAAAGATAAATACAATTACATGGTTAAAATTTTCAGGAGGGTGAATAATCAGTTTGAGCTTTGGGATCCCCCTATATCAAGCTCAGGTAATTTTGCCCCATTGGTTGATAAAGGATACAGAGGGCCTATAGACGGTATACTCAAAAGAAACATTGACTTTCCTATTTCGCAGCCATCCATACCAGCCAATTCAGTCGTACGATTTGAAATTCAGATTATGGATCGTGCTTTAAATAAAAGTAATACAATAACCACCTCTGAAATAACTGTTAAGGCACAATAAATCCAATCAAATCAACATTCCTTTTAATTAATAAATAGCAGGATACTTCTTCGGATCCGCCTCGTTCATCATTTCATACACCAAATCAAAAACATTCTCAGCATTTGGCTTGGAAAAATAGTCTCCATCCGTCGAATAAGCAGGCCTATGCTCCTTGGCAGCCAGTGTTCTTGGTGGTGAATCCAGCCACATCCACGGGTTTTGATGATCCAATACCTGCTCAAGCATATAGGCTACCCCACCACCAGGAACATCCTCATCTGTAAACAGGACACGGTTAGTTTTCTTTATGGATTGCCCAATGATATGCGGTAGATCAAAAGGCATAAGCGTTTGTACATCTATAACTTCACATGAAATACCTACTTTCTCCAACTGATCAGCAGCATCCAATACTATCCGGCACATAGAACCATAAGTTACAATGCTGACATCGGTACCTTGTCTGAGTATTTCCGGAACTCCTAGAGGCACGGTAAACTCTCCCAGGTTGTCAGGCATCTTTTCTTTCAATCTATAGCCATTAAGCGACTCTATAATAAGTGCAGGATCATCTGACTGAAGCATGGTATTATAAAAACCTGCTGCCTGTGTCATATTTCTTGGCACCAATAAATAGATCCCTCTAAGAGATCCTAATATCATACCTATCGGAGATCCTGAATGCCATACTCCTTCCAATCTATGTCCACGTGTCCGAATGATCATAGGAGCTTTCTGTCCACCTTTTGTGCGATAATGAAGCGTTGCAAGATCGTCTGACAAGGTTTGTAAACCAAAAAGCAAATAATCCAAATACTGGATTTCGGCAATCGGACGTAAGCCTCTCATGGCTGCTCCTATCCCCTGTCCAATAATGGTCGTTTCTCGTATACCTGTATCGGTAATTCTTATCTCCCCGAATTTCTCTTGCAAGCCGGCAAAACCCTGATTTACATCACCGATCACGCCTACGTCTTCACCAAAAGCAAGTACACGCGGGTCTTTTTTAAATATTGCTTCAAAATTGCACTGCAAAACCTCCCGACCATCTACGACAGGACTATTTTCAGAATATTTAGGCTTAATTTCCTTTACATTGAGTGCCGATTCTTCCGATTGGCTATATATATGGGAGCTGTATCTTTCAAAATTTTCTGCATTTGTACGCTTCAGCCATTTCTGCAAATCATCCGCAGCAGGTATGCTTGTTCCACGTAAAACCCGCAGTGTTTTTTTCACCGCCTTAATAGCGTCTGAACGAATAGGATTCAGTGTTTTTTTAAGCTGTTCTTTAATTTTAAGCAACTCATCTTTAGCATCTGTTTGCTCTGCAGCCTTTCCAATACATTTTATCGCCTGATCATAATCATCTTTCATGGAGCTCACAAATGAATTCCATGCCTCCTGACGAGCTTTCCGAACAAGCTCCAATGCTTTATTTTCAATAGCTAAAACTTCCTCTTCTGTAGCTATTCCATTGCTAAGAATATACTCCCGGAACTTCACATTGCAATCATACTCGTCCTCCCACTGTAATCTTTCTTTGCTTTTGTAGCGCTCGTGAGACCCGGAGGTGGAGTGTCCCAAAGGCTGGGCAAGTTCCGTTACGTGTAGTAAAACAGGAACATGTTCTTTACGACATACATCGACAGCCTTTTTATATGTTTTGCACAAAGCTTCGTAATCCCAGCCGTTTACTTTAAAAATCTCAATCCCTCTTTCCTCTTTGTTTCTTTTAAAGCCTTCAAACAAGGCTGAAATATCCAATTTCGTTGTTTGATATTCCTGGGGAACAGAAATACCATAACCATCATCCCATATAGAAACCAACATTGGCACCTGAAGTACACCTGCGGCATTCATGGCTTCAAAGAAAACCCCCTCGGCAACAGCAGCATTTCCAATAGTACCAAAAGCTACTTCATCTCCGTTCTTTGAGAATTTTTCCAGGTATTTTAAATCCGGGTTTAAGCGAAATAATTTTGAGGCATATGCCAGACCAAGAAGTCTGGGCATTTGAGCACCAGTAGGAGATATATCAGGACTCGAATTTTTTATTTTTGTTAAATCATTCCAAAGTCCATTCTCATCAAGGCTTCGGGTGGCATAATGCCCGATCATTAACCTTCCGGCTGATGCAGGATCAGCTTCTACGTCTGTATGTGCATACAATTGAGCAAAATATTGTTGAATAGACAACTCATTAATAGCCATCATAAAGGTTTGATCGCGATAATAACCAGACCTGAAATCGCCGAATTGAAAATATTTTGCCATGGCAACCTGAGCAAGCTCTTTTCCTGTTCCGAAAATTCCGAACTTGGCTTTACCCATATATACCTCTTTTCTGGCCAGAATACTTGCCTGCCTGCTTTCACAGGCAATACGGTAATCACTCAGTATTTCGGCTTTGGAGATATCCAATTCTTCTATAAATTCCTGTGTCCTCAAATGTATGAACTATTTTGTACGTTATATACCTATATAAATTAAAGCTTAAAATAATTAAAAAGGTTTAAGCTTTCAAAGAGACAAAGGTACGTTTAAAAATTTTGGAATAATATTTGGTAATTAACTATCTTTGAAATAAACTGTACCAATAACTTTTCAAAAATATAAAATCTAGTTTTACTATGAAAAAGATATTTTCAACACTTGCTGTATGTCTCTTTTCTGCATATACGTTATTTGCACAGGATGGAGTTATAGAATTTATTCAGGACAAACATGATTTTGGTGTAATAGAAGAAGGTGTTCAGGCCACCTACGAATTTGAATTTGTAAACAGAGGAACCACTCCAATTACCATTACCAATGTACGCCCCAGCTGCGGATGTACCACGCCTGAATGGACAAAAGACCCTGTGGCCCCGGGTGCTACAGGAAAAATTAAAGCTTCTTATAACAGTCAGGGAAGACCCGGTGTTTTCAATAAAAGCATCACGGTAACTTCCAATGCTTCAGAAGGCACGCAAACTTTATTTATCAAAGGTATTGTGGATAAAAAAGAAGAAACTGAACAACCAACTTCTGAAGAAATTAAAAAATCACCAAAGATAACGCTTGAAAAAAATTCCCATCATTTCGGAAAAATCGAGCGGGGACAGAAACTTACGGTGAAACTTCAGGTAAAAAACACAGGCAAAGAGCCACTTAGCATTAAAAATGTAAAAGCGGCTTGTGGATGCGTGTCATTTAATGCCGAAGAGGATATCCCTGCAGGAAAGACAGGAATCGTGGAAATAACCTATTCGCCCTATTACGATGGACGGAATGAAGACAGGGTTACCATATACTCCAATGATTTGACCAAGCCAAGAACTACCATTGTTCTTTCAGCTGAAGTAGTGGACAGTCTTTCTACTGACTCTCCGTTAAAAGAAGAAAAATCAAGCATTCCATTTAAATAAGATATAGTAATGAAAAAAATATTCCTTATCACCCTATTCTTTGCATTTGCCTTAGGAGCACAAGCCCAAGACGGTGTAATAAATTTTAACGAAGAAGTTTTTGACTTCGGGGCTATTGATGAAGGTGTAAAAGCAACCCATGAGTTTGTTTTTGTTAACACCGGCACTACCCCCGTCACCATTAACCATGTACAGCCCGGTTGTGGATGTACAACTCCTGACTGGCCCGAAGAACCCATTCCTCCGGGAGGGACCAGTAAGATTACAGCTACATTTGACAGCGAAGGCCGTCCGGGAGTATTTAACAAAAGCATAACCATTTCATCGGATGCTACAGAATCCATGAAAACCATCTATATCAAAGGGATCGTCATCAAAAAAGAGGAAGATAGCGTGGCGCCTACGGCAGATCAATTAAAAAAATCGCCTGCTATTACACTTAGCAATGAGAAACATGACTTTGGCAAGCTTGCAAGAGCTGAAAAAACCTCTGTTAAAGTACAAGTTAAGAACACAGGAAAAACGCCTTTGACTATTTCAGACATTAAGGCAGCTTGTGGATGTGTATCATTCAAATTAAACGGTGAAAGTATTCCTCCGAAGAAAACAGCAGAACTTGAAATCTTCTACACGCCGTATTTTGAAGGAAAAAATATAGACAAGGTCACTATATTCACAAACGACCTAAAAAAACCAAGAATCACCTTTACCCTTTCAGCGGATGTCTTTGAAGCAGAGTAAAGGACTAAATTAAAAATCAATATAAAAAAACCGGATTATCCGGTTTTTTTTATTCCCGCCTTACAAAGTAGCATTTTCTGTAAGTATAGGTACTATCACCTGAACCGTCTTTTTTGTACAGGGTAATATTCCCATAATATTCGTTTCTCACTACTTTGGCTGATCCTGGGAACCCAGAAGAAGCAACAAAACTTATATATGCAATATCTTTATAAATTTTTAATGGTTTACCTTGGAAATCTGCATTAAAAAAGTCTTTCCTAAAATTTTCATCTGAAATATAAATTTTTGCTTTATACTTTTCACCAAAAGCAAGGGTATCCTTTTCGGCTTCAACCTGGAAAATCCTGTAATTCTCTTTCTTCCATCCCGAAAGTATAAGAACTAAAAAAAAGCTATTTATAACTTCATAGTAAACTATAAATATATTAAATCTCGTAATAAAAGAAATTACTTATGATATAGATTGGATTTTATTTGTCTAAAGCATACTTTATAAAAAATTTAGTTGACATGAATATCGGAGTACCTAAAGAGATAAAGAATAACGAATATAGGGTTGCTTTAACACCGGCGGGCGTCAAAGCCTTAATAGCAAATGGGCACAAAGTATTAATAGAAAAAAGTGCCGGAGAAAATTCAGGTTTTCCGGACAGTGATTATATAAAAGAAGGTGCGCAGATAGAAGATAAAGCCGAAGATATCTTTGCCCAAAGTGAAATGATTGTAAAAGTAAAGGAACCGCTTAAACAAGAATACTCCTTAATAAAGCCTGATCAGATTGTCTTTACTTTTTTCCACTTTGCCAGCTCCATGGAACTTACACAGGCAATGATAAATAGTAAAGCTGTATGCATAGCCTATGAAACCGTAGAGAAGCCTGATCGCTCCCTGCCCATTCTGATACCTATGTCGGAAGTGGCAGGAAGGATGTCTGTCCAACAGGGAGCCAAGTACCTGGAAAAACCTGTGGGAGGAAAAGGGATTTTACTGGGTGGAGTTCCGGGGGTTAAACCTGCCAATGTAGTAGTCTTAGGAGGAGGTATTGTGGGTACACAAGCTGCAAAAATGGCAGCCGGCCTG
This sequence comes from Cytophagaceae bacterium, assembly GCA_046313675.1. Taxonomy (GTDB): domain Bacteria; phylum Bacteroidota; class Bacteroidia; order Cytophagales; family Cytophagaceae; genus JBKBXU01. The sequence continues at coordinate 8,225 of JBKBXU010000076.1, read as the reverse complement.
GGTGCCAATGTAAATATACTTGATGTAAACCCTACCCGCTTAAGGTATTTGTCCGATGTAATGCCCGCTAATGTTAACACGCTTATATCCAACGAATATATTATAGAACAGAATCTTAAAACAGCAGACTTAGTCATTGGAGCAGTTCTGATACCCGGAGCCAAAGCACCTAAGCTCGTTTCAAGGGAAATGCTAAAACTAATGCAAGCTGGATCGGTGATAGTAGATGTAGCCGTGGATCAGGGAGGTTGTATTGAAACATGCAAGCCCACCACCCATGCAGATCCTGTTTACACTGTTGATGGAATCATCCATTATTGTGTAGCCAATATTCCGGGAGCGGTGCCTTTTACATCCACCCAGGCGCTGACTAATATTACCTTGCCCTACATCCAGGAGCTGGCATCCAAAGGGTGGGAAAAAGCCTGCAAAGAAAATCCATCACTACGCCACGGCCTGAACATTGTGAGTGGAGAAGTAGTATATAAAGGAGTTGCCGAAGCTTTTGGGCTTCCCTATTCAGGCAGATTTTCCGATGGGTAAGTGGGAATATTATCCAAAAAAATAAATGAATTATTTGTATGATCTATGCAGCAACAATAGTGTTTTATGCCATTACTGACAGCCATATAAGGAGCTTGATAACTTTTATTATAGGCAGAAACCTGTTCAAAGGTTTTCTTGCTGACAGGTATTTCAGGGGCTTTGCATTCAATTAGCATGAAACAATTGCCTTGTCTGTCATAAACTAAAATATCTGTTCTTTTTTGTAATTGGTTATATTTATGACCGGATTCAATTTTTAAAAGTGTTTTTGGATAGTGGTAATAATCAATCAACAAGTGAATAAAATGCTGACGAACCCATTCTTCGGGAGTTAGCTGAATAAATTTCTTACGGATGATATCAAAAATAAAAGATTTATCCTTTATTTGCTGAAACCTGAATTGAAAATCCGGGAAATTTAATTTTGTCATAAACAAATATAAGACTGGAAGCGCGAAAAATTAATAGAATATGAATACAAAAGAAGAAATAGTTAAAGATTGGTTACCAAGATACACAGGTACACCCTTAGAAACATTTGGACAATATATTCTTTTAACAAACTTTATCAACTACGTTGAAATGTTTGCCGAAAAATTTGGTGTAGAAATTTACGGCAAAGACAAGCCCATGCAAACAGCTACCGCAAATAATATAACCATCTTAAATTTTGGTATGGGTAGTGCTGTAGCAGCAACAGCCATGGATCTTTTATCAGCTGTTCAACCTAAAGCTGCGCTTTTCCTTGGAAAGTGTGGAGGTTTTAAAAAAACAAAAGTGGGTGACTTTATACTTCCCATAGCAGCCATACGCGGAGAAGGAACCAGCAATGATTATTTGCCACCTGAAATTCCGGCCCTACCCTCTTTCCGTCTTCAACGAGCTGTTTCATCTATGATAAAAAAACATGAGGTTGATTACTGGACAGGAACAGTATATACAACCAATCGCCGAGTTTGGGAGCACGACGAAAAATTCAAAAAGTATTTGACAGAAATTAGAACTCTGGGAATAGATATGGAAACAGCAACCATTTTTGTGGTTGGATTCTTTAATGGCATTCCCCATGGTGCTTTATTGCTTGTTTCAGATAACCCAATGGATCCTGATGGAGTAAAGACATCAAAAAGTGACCAGACCGTAACTAAAACGTATGTTCGAAAGCATTTGGAAGTAGGTATTGATTCATTATTGGAACTGATAAACAGTGGAGAATCTGTAAAACACCTGATTTACGAATAATTGAAAATTTCAATTATCAATACAACCTAAACATTCCTATATTTGAATGGTTTGATAATCATACCATTCAAATATAGGCCATGAAAATTTTTATAATCCTCCTATTTATTGGTGTTTTCGGAATCATTTTATACAGTTGTACCTCCGGAAACAAATACCACGCAAGCGCCGACAAATCCAATTGCAGAAAAGTATCTGAAAAAGCCTTTCTGGATTAGAAAGTACACCTGGTGCAAATTAGCTCACCTAAAACTGAATGCAACCTTTCCTAAATATACCTTGTTTTATATTAAAGGGTATAAAATAAGAATGGTATGAGCAAGATACAATTAATAATAGGGGCGGTTGTGATTATTATTTTAATTCTGGCAGGTGTTGTCTACAGAACAATCCATTGGGGAGAAGGCTTAATTTTGACAGCCATAATAGTTACAATGCTTCCATTTCTAATTAAGCTGCTTCAAAAGATACCAAGGCGAGACAAAATACATCGTATTAATGACGAAGATAATTATGGAGATTAAACCTAAATATGCAATAGAACTTTATTGCATCCAGGTAAAAAAACATGCCTTGCAGGGGCATGTTTTTTTACTTGAAAATCTGTAAAACCTCTATACTATATTTATGAAATCACCTCTACATTTACAGCATTTAACCCTTTTTTACCCTGCTCAATTGAGAATTGAACACTATCATTTTGATTGATTGGGTTCAGAAGACCACTCGAATGAACAAAAATTTCCTTCTGTGAATCATCATCTACAATAAAACCATAACCTTTAGAATCATTGTAAAATTTTACTTTGCCTTTTTTCATAATAAATTAATTAAAAATAAAACGTACCATCTAAACTCAAGGCCGCTAATAATGTTTAAGTTATAACTAAAAAAGTTATCCATATAGACATAATTTCAAAACCGTTTTTATTTCCCCTTGTTATAAGAACATGAAAACACGAACCTTAAAACGGACAATTTTTCTGAACAAACCTATTGAAGAAGTTTTTGATTTTTTTAGCAGGCCGGAAAATTTAAATGTTCTAACCCCACCCCACCTGCGTTTTAAGAATAATAAACCATGGCCATTGGTAATAGAAACAGGAACGCTCATCGAATATCAAATTAAACTATATGGCATTCCCATAAAATGGCTAACTAAAATAACTAATTTTGAAGAAAATCGAAAATTTACAGATATTCAGGTAAAGGGGCCTTATCTTTTATGGGAACACCAGCACATCTTTGTATCAAAAAATAATGGTACAGAAATGACCGACATCATCCGCTATAAAGTACCTGGATTTTTTCTTGAGCCAATAATCTTCCACCTGGTCGTAAACCGGGACCTGAAAAGCATTTTCAAATTTCGGGAAGAAAAGTGTAAAGAGCTGTTCTGCTAATTTACAGACTTTTCAGGCGAACAGTAACAGCATTTTTATGAGCAATAAGCTGTTCTGCTTCAGCCATGATTTCTATCACAGGACCAAGCTCTTTGAGGCCGGACGCATTAATTTCCTGAAAAGTAACCTTCCGAACAAACGAATCCAGGGAAACACCTGAATAAGCCGTAGCATAACCATTGGTAGGCAGCGTATGATTCGTTCCAGAAGCATAATCACCTGCGGCTTCCGGCGTATAATTGCCAAGAAAAACAGATCCTGCATTAATAACTTTATCGATCAGGCGTTCATATCCTTTAACCTGAATAATCAAATGTTCGGGAGCATATTCGTTAATAAGATCCATCGCCTCATCAAGATCCCGAAGGAGGACAGCTTTACTTTTCTGTAAGGAAATTTTTGCCAAATCTTTTCTTGGGAGAATTTGCAGTTGTTTTTCAACCTCTGTGAGAACATTTTCTAACAGGTTTTTATCGTCTGAAACCACCAATGCATGGCTATCCACTCCATGTTCTGCCTGAGACAAGATATCTGCGGCAACGAATTCAGCATGGGCAAATTTATCTGCCACAACAGCCACTTCAGAAGGGCCTGCAGGCATGTCTATAGCTACCCCTGATTTACTGACCAGTTGCTTTGCCATGGTCACATACTGGTTTCCAGGGCCAAAAATTTTAAATACTTTGGGAATGCTTTCCGTTCCAAAAGCCATGGCACCAATAGCCTGAGCCCCTCCTACTTTATAGAATTTCGATATTCCCGTCAAGGAAGCTGCATATAGTATAGCCGGATGAACAGAACCATCAGCGGAAGGAGGTGTACAAAGCACAATTTCCTTACAACCGGCCAGGTTAGCAGGAACAGCCAACATTAATATAGTTGAAAATAAAGGCGCTGAGCCTCCCGGAATATATAAACCAACCTTTTCAATACCTATACTTTTTCTCCAACACTTTACCCCTTGGGTTGTTTCTACAGGATCAAATATCTCATGCTGCTTTCCATGAAATTTCTCAATATTATTTTTAGCAACTTTCATGGCCGCTTTCAAATCCTCAGAAACTCTTTGACCAGCTTCCCGTAATTCTTTTTCAGAAACCAGAAAATCTGTGATTTCAGCTTTATCGAATTTTAAAGAAAATTCTTTTAAAGCAGAGTCTCCTCCGGTTTTAACTTTAGTTAAAATTTCATTAACAACGCCTTCCAGAGATCCTGCGTCCATTACCGGACGCTGAAGAATCTCCTTCCAATCTTTCTTTTCTGGATATTCAATTATTTTCATTGAATGATTTTTTCAATTGGTAATACAAGTATACCCTCAGCACCGGCCTTTCTTAATTTTTCAATAATCTGCCAAAAATCATTTTCATTTACCACAGAATGCAGTGAACTCCAGCCTTCTGTGGCAAGTGGCATGACGGTAGGGCTTTTTACCCCTGGCAACAGGCTGATGATTTCATCCAAAGATTTGTTTGGAGCATTAAGCAAAATATATTTGGTGTTTCTTGCTCTCCGAACGGCTTTCATTCTAAAAAGAAGATCATCAAGAATTACCCGCTTTTCATCTGACAAATCAGGACAGGCGATAAGCAGAGCTTCAGATTTAAACACCACTTCCGCTTCTTTCAAGCCATTGCTTATCAATGTACTACCAGAACTAACTATATCACAAACAGCATCGGACAACCCTATACCGGGAGCAATCTCTACAGATCCGCTTATTTCATGTATACTGGCAGACACCTTGTTCTCCTTTAGAAAGGATGATAAAATGTTAGGATAGGATGTAGCAATTTTCTTCCCGTCTAGGTCATTAACGCCTTTGTAATCCATTGCTTTTGGAACCCCTATAGATAAACGGCATTTTGAAAAACCAAGTCGTTCAACAATTTCTGTATTCTTACTTTTTTCAACCAATACATTCTCACCAACAATTCCAATGTCAGCTACCCCATCAGCTACATAACCGGGAATATCATCATCCCTCAGGTACAATACCTCTATAGGAAAATTGGTGGATAAAGAGCGAAGAGAACTTCCTCCATTACTTATATCAATACCACACTCTTTAATCAGTTTAAGAGAATCTTCGCTAAGCCTGCCTGATTTCTGTACGGCAAGTCGTAATATTTTTTCCATATAATATGCTTGTAAAAGAAACTCAAAATTAAAAAATAACCACTGATAATTAGGTTTATTTTTAATATAATTTCTTGCACGCAGGTAAAAAATATAAAAAAGCCCGGCTGATAACAATTTTGCATTCAAGATCATTATTTATATGTAGCATAGTATTGTGTGTTGTTTGTTAGTGAAAAAGAAAAATACTATTATGAGTACAATAGAAGCAGGAATAGAAAAGTTGAAGGGAAAAGCTCAAAAGATTTTTAAAAAGTCACTGCGCTTTGAAAAATTTAAGGAGTTGTTTGTACATTATGCCAGGAACCCGGAAAAGTTAAATGCAATTATAACAGAGCATTACAACAAAGCCACCAACGAAAGTGGGCAAAAAACGATCGCAGATGCCTGGGATAAAATAGGTACACTGGTGCGTTTGACGGCTGCCAGCATGAAGGGTGAATATAATGAGCTTCCAACATATAAATTATTAATTTTGGCAGGAGCTCTTGTTTATATGATTTCTCCTTACGACCTTGTGCCTGACAATACACCGGTGTTTGGAGCGATTGATGATCTGGCTGTATTGGCATGGTTCATTAAAACCGCAAACGATGAAGTAGTTAAATTTCAGGAATGGGAATCAAGCAATAAGATGATTTCCGAACCTGCTTAGAAAAAAAAATGCCTATAATAGAGAAATCAGATTACAAATCACCGTTTTATCTGTTTTCAAGACATTTACAAACCATATTGCCCGCTTTGTTTCGCAGAGTGGGCAATGTTTGTTATGAAAGAATCCGTATTACTACCCCTGATCAGGATTTTTTAGACCTGGACTGGTCCAGGCCACATAACTCTGAGCACCTGATTATACTATCTCATGGCCTGGAGGGCGATTCATACCGGCCATACGTTTTGGGAATGGTTCGAGCCATGAATATGCAGGGTTTTGATGTTCTGGCATGGAACTACCGCGGATGCAGTGGAGAAAACAACAAACACCTTAAGTCTTACCATAGTGGAGAAACCAATGATCTACACTATGTCATAAACCATGTGTTAAATAATCATTCATACAAGAATATTACCTTAATCGGCTTTAGTGTCGGAGGAAATATTGTCCTTAAATACCTCGGTGAAAATCCAGACAAAGTTCCTATACAGGTCATCAATTCAGTTACATTCTCTGTGCCATGCCATCTCGAGTCAGGTGCTCACCACCTGGCCAAATTCAAAAGCCGTATTTATATGAGACGTTTTCTGCATAGTCTGGAGCAAAAAATAAAGGAAAAATCTCTGCTATGGCCGGAGCAATGCAATGCATTGGAATTTAATAAAATAAGTAATTTTATGCAATTTGACACCTTATTCACTGCTCCTGTCAACGGCTATAAGGATGCTATAGAATACTGGACAAAAAACAGCTCAATATTTTATCTGAAAAACATTAATAAACCCACGTTGATTGTAACTGCAAAAAACGATCCTTTTCTGGCTCCTCAATGTTACCCGTACAAAGAAGCAAAAGAAAGTAAATTTATTTATCTTGAAACTCCCTCTTCAGGTGGACATTGCGGTTTTTATGAAAAAAACCAAGAAGGTATTTACTGGTCTGAAAAAAGAGCTATTGAATTTCTTTTAAATAATCGTTAATTTTAATGTCTGCTTTAAATCACAATTATACAGATTCCTAACATGTGTGGACGATATTCATTAGCTCAAACAGGTCAAAAAATTACCGAAAGGTACCAAATAAAGCAGTCTGTAGATTTTAAACCCCGTTACAATGTGGCTCCTGGCCAGACCATGCCTGTAATTTGCAGTGATGCTCCTACTGAAATACGTTTCTGCCGTTGGGGCCTAATCCCTAATTGGTCAATGAATGAGTCGGTAGGATTTAATCACATCAATGCAAAAGCGGAGCATTTTTTAACGAAAGCACCTTTCAAACAAATTGCCAAAAATCAACGATGTCTTATTCCTGCTGATGGATATTACGAGTGGAAAAAAGAAGGAAAACAAAAAAATCCATATAGAATAACCCTGTCCAATGACCAAATCTTCTCTTTTGCAGGACTATGGGATTCCTGGGAGAATTATGATGGCGATCTGGTACACACCTTTACCATTATTACGACCCCGGCCAATTCGCTGGTAGGCGAACTATTTGACCGCATGCCCTTTATACTTGATCCTTCTCAGGAGCAAAACTGGTTAAATGAGAAGTTACAGGAAGAGGAAATTTCAGCGATGGTTGTCCCCTATGACGGAAACAAAATGAGCTATTACAAAACACACAAAAGTGTAGACAAGCCTGATTACGATACACCAGAGTGCATTCAGGTAGCTCCAAAAATATACCCGGGGGAAACCTTCTTTCTATTTGATATGTAAATAAAAAAATACCGCTCCATGAGCGGCATTTTCCATGTATTCATTGTTGCAAGATTAAAGTGCGTCTTTTTTTGCTTTGATATTTGCAAATGCACTTTTAATTTCTCCCAACTGTTTTACGATAATATTTCGAACCTCATTTGGCAGATTTTCTTCAAGGTTATTTTCATAAGACCTTATGGCTGCATCTTCACCTGTCACACAGGCTCCCAACATGGCTTCTTTTCCACCATTGGTTATGGCAGCCTTCAAATCCATCCACATTTTAAAGGTATTCCCCACAAACCTTGTCCCTATTTCTTCCGGATTAGTTTCATCACTATAAGGAACCAGTTCCTTAATAAAATCTTCCGTTTGCCTTGCATACTGCTCAAACAATGAACTCAGTTCACGATCTTTAACATCTTTTGATGCTGTTCGATAGCCCTGAATCCGTTCATTGCAAACTTCAATAAGATCGTTTACGGTTGAAACTACTTCTTTCTGTTCTTTCATAGTCAATCTTCTCCTTTCTTTCCC
>JBKBXU010000075.1:0-15902 GCA_046313675.1 Cytophagaceae bacterium | reverse complement strand
TACATATAAACCATATACAGAGAAGCGACTCTTTCCATTTTTTGAGGGATTGATCCCGGAAGGATGGTTGTTAGATATTGCTTCCGAAAGCTGGAAGATAAATAAAAATGACCGCATGGGATTACTTCTGGCTTGTTGTCAAAACTGCATCGGTGCTGTGAGTGTGATGCCAATAACGGAAGAAGATGGAGCATAAATGTCTATATTGTTACAAACCAGTCGATAATAAATTGGATTTTCACGAGAGGTGTTCAATGGATTTCTTTGGAACACCAACTCCCCCGGAATTAGAATATTCGCTTGACCAAATGGATGAGCTTGCAAAAAATGTAGTAGAGCGAAGCATTGCTGTCCCTGGTGTTCAGCCAAAACTATCTTTGTCCTTAGTAAAAAAAACCAAGGAGAATTCAGATGCACGGTTAATTGTAGTTGGGGCATTAGGTGGGCACTATATTCTCAAGCCACCTTCTGATAGGTTTCCCGAAATGCCAGAAAACGAACATATAACAATGCGAATGGCAGAATCTTATGGAATTCGGGTAGTACCTTCCTCGTTAATTCGATTAGCATCCGGAGAACTGTCCTATATAACAAAGAGGGTTGACCGGAATGAGACTGGAAAAAAGATCCACATGATAGATATGTTTCAAATCACGGAAGCATTTGATAAGTATAAAAGTTCCATGGAGAAAGTTGGAAAAGCATTGGGTAGCTATTCTGGCAACACTTTGCTTGATAAAATCTTTTACTTTGACTTGGCTCTTTTCTGCTTTTTAACCGGGAATAATGACATGCACCTGAAGAACTTCTCAATGATTGAAAGTCCTTCTGGTTGGGTCTTGTCTCCAGTATACGATCTTTTGAATGCTGCAATCGTACTGCCAGAAGATACGGAAGAACTTGCATTAACATTAGCTGGAAAGAAAAAAAAGTTGAAGAGGGAGCATTTTGAACAATTAGGAGAAGTATTGGAAATGACGCCTAAACAGATCACAGGTGCCTTCAATAGAATGATAAAGAATAGATCAAGTGCATTGGATTGGATTAATCAATCGTTCCTGTCAAATGATATGAAATGCGCCTATAATGAGTTGCTTGAGAGAAGGTATAAGCAATTAGGACTACTAGTATAGAACGCCACACATTAATTTGGGCTCCATAAGGCATAAACACCCACAATGAAGCCAGTGTTGTACGAAACCGAACTTAACCTATGGGGATTGCTTGGAGAAGGACGGTCTTCACAAGCTGCAATTAAAAAGATGCTCTTGTATATTCCGGTGGTTTTGACCACCGACCCAATACCTTTTCCTTGACCAATGAAAACCAGGTCTTGTAAAGAAAATTGAGTAAATATTAATAATTTCTATGAATACTGATAAAGCATTTGGGTCTTAACCATAGCGCTGCTATGCTTCCCCCCGCTGGTGCTTGTAGCTCGTACCATTTCTACGTTTCATTCTCAAAATCCTCCAGGATATGCAATTGTCATTCTCACTAACTCCTGGTACAAACGACTATTGAACCATTTTAGGCTAACCAACGCTGGAAGGGTTTGGAACCCTTCCAGCGTTTTGCGTTTAACAAGCATTGTCATTATCTCGACCAGGCTTATTCTTTATCAAAAATTGTATTTTTACTTCTTTATTACAAAGATATGAGCTTGTAGCTCGTACCCTTGTGATACCTAATAGGATGCTAAACAAAGTCTATTTCCATTAAACCCTTACCATCTGAATAATCAATGGCGCTACTGTATCTCCAATGTTCAGGTTTGTTTACAAAACCAGACTCTACAGGGTTGTTGTGAATGTAGTCTACCTTTTGATCTATTACAGAGGGTGACCATAATTCAATCGATTTATTATGTTGTTGCCAAAATTGCCCTTTAGCAATATTGCTATTTTTTTGCCAGCTCTTTCAAACATCCACAACGTCCACTCTTTTCTACTTTCCTGGCAGCTTTCTTTAATTTCTTTTTGCAACCTTTTTTGAGGTAAATGTTTTATATTCTTTAAGGATTGTTCCAGGATTGCTATGTTTTACACTAAAAATTAAATGTATATAACTTGGCATAACACACACCAGCAATATATTTCCATTCCCTTATTTTTCCTGCAATAAGACAAGCTGTCTGAGACTATTGTAAATATTCATCTCTTACAAAAACATCGATCTAATAAACTATTGCAAAGCTGAAAAATACAGTCCTTCCTATTATAGAATTTATACTTTCGGCTCATAGTGGTTAAAAATTATAGAAAAATAAAAATACCTATGAAACTACCTAAGCTATTTAACAGGACATTAGAAGGCACGAGCTAAAAGCTTGCGCCAGCACGGGCAGTATCTATTTCAGAGCTTTTTTCTATCTTTAGTGCCAAGAACGTCTGAACCAGACGTTGAGCTGAGAATAGAAATAAAGGAATCTAAAGGAAATAAGCAAAAAAGTTTTTTTGTAACTTCACCTTGCAGTCAAAAAACATGTAAATTTTAAAAAAACGCCCTCATGCCTTCCATACAACCAGTTTTTCTGGTTTTAAATATTTTAATAGCATTCTCCATCACCTTCTGCATTTTGAATCTGACAGATATGTATGTGCCAGGCAGAATTTCGGAAGAAACCTTCAAAAAAGTCAATACAAGTTATTCGGAAATAACCCGTACCACAAGAACAATAAAGACCGAAAAAACTAAATTCATTTCATCTGAAGAGACAAAACAATGCTGTATATATTTAGGGGAGTCCGTTAGACTGGAAAAGTCCATATTTTTTGGCCAAGTCAAATCTTATACCTTGGCTAATGAGAATTTTGCCAACCAGTATTATCCGGAACACTCTACCTATAATTATTTCTATCTCCACTATTTAACCCTGCTGTTTTCTATTGTGTATTTTTTTGTAAAACATAAGGAGGTTAAATGGAGGATAGGCGGCTTAGCGATTTTCTTCATGATACCAAACTTATTTATTTGGTTTTTATAATAGTCCCTAAACAAGCATATTATGACTTTATATTTCTCTACTACTTTTTATGCCCGATAAAGCACCTCTCACAACCGACCACTACTCCCTACCCTTCTTAGAAACTGCAAACTTGATAAAGTCAATCAATATGCTTTCTTCAAATTAAAAAGTATACACAGTAAAGATTTAGTCAATAACAGAGAATGTATACCAATCCATAGAGTCCAAAGCCTTCGTTTTTTGACCCTTTTTACTATCTTTAATGAATGATGAATTTTGAAAAATGGTAAACACAGCACAATTAATAAAACAAATATTTGATCCATATTTTGAAGCCCCACTCGAAATATGGGAGTCGTTTGCCAAGCACCTTATGTGCGGCTACTACGAAAAAAATGAGATTGTAAAGGATGTAAACAAAACCGAGAAATATTTACATATTATCTTAACAGGATCCTTGGGTGTTTTTTTATGGAGAGAGAACTCTCCCGTTTGCTTAGATCTTTGTTACGAAAATGAATTTTCTGGAGATTACATGTCGTTCCTCACACAAAAACCCACGGAAATATTTACACAAGCCATAGAAAAATCAGCGACCCTTTCCATATCTCATAAAGACCTTAACGAGTTGTACGAAAATTCAATTATTGGTGTCAATATTGGAAGAATAGCTGCCGAATCCCTATTTATTCACAAGCAGACCCAACAAATAGAGTTATTAAGTTTTACAGCAGAAAGAAGATACCAAATGCTGTTGACTAAGCAACCTGATATCATTAAAAGGACACCTCAAAAACACATAGCTTCCTATTTGGGCATTACTCCGGAAAGTTTCAGTAGAATTCGAAAGAAAATTACACTCTAACAGTTTTTTCTTACCATATATCAACTTTTTTCACAGGGGATATTTCAAGCTTTGCATATGTATTTAAAACAATCTACTATGCAAAAATTACTCGTAAGTTTAACGGTTATACTATTTTTTTCCTGCTCAGAGCCAAAGGAAATCATCAAATCACCTCATTTGCAACAGCATTGCTATTGCGAAGGCGAAGGCAAGTACACCCTGGTACTGGATGCAGGAATGGGAAATTGGTCGCTATTCTACCAACCTTTATTTCAAAAATTAAAAGTAAACAACAAGGTTTGCCTAATAGATAGACCGGGTTACAATATGGATACTGTAACTACTCTCCCCAGGGATTTGGTCACTGTGGCAACAGAGCTTAATGACATACTGATTAAGCAAGGAATCCTAAGTAACGTCATTTTGGTTGGACATTCTTTAGGAGGTTTGCATGTTCGCATGTATCAATCTATGTTTCCGGATAAGGTAATGGGACTTGTGCTTTTAGATGCTGCACATAGCGAGCAGTTTACCCGCTTGCCAATGGAGTTTTATGACATAATGAAGAACCAGCCCCAACAGCTTGATAAAGTTATTCAAATAGCACAAAAAGGTTATTTAAAATACGGCAAAGGCAAAATTCCCACTTTTGGCCTACCCGAAAACTTGTTGAACCAATACTATGCAGTAGCAACTCAGCCCGAGTACTACTATTCAATGAAATTGGAAGTGGAATATTTTGAAGATAATCTAAAAAAAGCAGTTGCCTTAACCCAACTTAACGATCTGCCATTGCTCGTAATAGGCTCAAAAAACAGCATGGACAAAACAATTCTTCCAATTAAATCTAAGGATTATCCTTACATAGAGCACAATAAAATATGGTTTGAACTGCAAAAAGATTTATCCAGGCTATCCTCAAATTCTACTTTTATAACAAGTAAAGAAAATCACTACCTGAATGTCACAGATCCAGAATTAGTATATGCAGCTATGACTAATTGGCTAAGCAAAAACTTTAGTTATGAAAAGTAGGCTATATACCTGGGCATTGCTGATTCTACCACCATTATTCTTTCTTTTTGGCCTGATAGTCTTGGTTGCACTTTATAGTAAGGAGAGTTTAAACGAAACAGCGTTTTCTGAAAGAATCACAGATAACATTCCTTACCTATTATTCTATGCACAGGTCTTTATGCTTTTCTTACTTTTGATATATTCAAAAGTTCATGCAGCTAATATTGTACTGGATACATTTAAAAGCCCAACTTTAGTAAAAGACCTGAGTCTTGGTGTATTACTTGGCTCACTACTTGCCCTTTGTTATTTTAAATTTGGAATATTGGAAGGAATAACTCACCTACAAAGAACTTTTGGAGACTATGTTCCAACAGGAGAGACAAGTAATAGTGTCAGCAAAAATCTATCGATATTTTTTATTGCCAACGTGTTGCTTGCCCCCTTTGTGGAAGAAAATATTTATAGAAACATTGCATTTAGAAACCTACGTCAAAAGTATAGTGGCACAACAACTGTCATCGTAACTTCATTAATGTTTGGATTACTTCATTGGGTGGGCGGATTTTGGTACATTCTAATTACCGGTATTCTTGTTGGTATCCCCTTTGGAATTGTACAGCTTAAAAAGGAAACCATACTACTGGTATTTACAGCACACTTTTCATTAAACTTAATTGAGTTTATTTTATCGTTAGATTAAAGTATAAGTACTAACCGGGCTATTACCTATGAATATAAGACTTAAACTTCTTATCATCGCTATACTAATATCTCCCTGGATTGTATGGCATAATACATGACCAAATAACTTTTTCGATAAGCGAAGAATATTTTACAAAGTTTAAATTTTATTCACCCGGATCTCCACAATAGATTTGGTGTTTCACTAGTCGGTTTTTTAGCAACCTGGTGGTTTGGTTTACTTATCGGTTTGCTTCTTGGCCTTTTGGGCTGGACTCAAAAAGACGAGTTTTTGATACAACTATTATCTAACCTCTTCCAGATTGCGCTTCAGCTCTTCAATAATTCTATCAAAATGATTTTCCATTTCTTGCATATATCGCATTGGGAAAGGGACAGAGGGAGGCAAAAAGATTGGAACGAAAAAAGGCAAGTCCCAAATCATTATTTATTGTTGAAATCAGGCAAGGAAATCAATCACTACAAAAACCGAAGCTAATATAAGTCTCAAGAAACAAAAAAGGTGATCATTTACCCTGTTTTCGTTTCTTGAGATAATCCTTCACAATAAATTTATCTAATTACATGTCTCTTCATCACAAGATTTGCCGATCCATCGGAAACTTGAATAATGTAAATACCAGGTGGATTTGTTAAGCCTTCAATTGTAATATTATTCATTCCTTTATGAAGTTTGATGAATTGCTCAAATACTGTTTCGCCCCGATAATCGATTAAACTTATTTTTGCATAGTCTGATGCTATGGAAGAATTGTAGTTTATACTAAAGTGATCTGAGCTTGGATTTGGAAATACATGTAATGTTGGACTTGACATACAAGCAGACGATATAACAGGGAAAGTCTGGTTTTTGCCATCAAAGTCGTATTGAATGAGCCTATAATAATGTATGTCGCCTGTTAAATGCTGATCTAAAACGGAATAGGTTAGTAAAATATTTGAGTTGCCAGCAGCGCTAATATTTTCTAATAAATGCCAATTGTTGGCATCGGATGATTTTTCAATTATAAAATGGCTACTATTATGTTCACTGGCTGTTTGCCATGTCACCTTAACGTTATTCTCGTTGCAATCGGCTTGAAAGCGCACTAAGTCAACCGGAAGGCCAACATCACTGCTCATAAAACTAAAATGCTGACCATTGGTTAAAACTACATTGGTTGTAAAATAATTGATGCCACCTATGGTCTCAATTTCCATTTGATATCTTGTATCTGAAGCATCAAAGACGGCATCATTGCTTATTAATATACTTAAAAAATTTACACCCGGTACATCAACTGTTCGGACTCCAACCTTTACAGTTCCAATTGTCCCTGTTTGCTGAACTTTCCAGATTCTTGCCATTCTGTTTCCTTCCTGATGTGATATAGAAAAGGTTGTAGCTCCTGTGTTTGAACCCCATGATAAGAAACTTTGATTGACAGAGAATGTGCTGGCATTTGTGTTATTTGCAGCAGCGATAGAACCATTTCCTATGACCGGTTGAAAGCCGGTATTGCTGGATTTAGATTGTTTTTGAATTAAGGCAGATCCATCATCACGACCAATAATGGCAACGTTATTATGATAAGTACTATTGGTGGTGGCATTCCAAATTACTGTATTTGCACTATTTACATAGTTTCCAGATTTAGTAATGCCATATTTCATAGAGAGGTACGATTCAATTCTCAATTTATCAGCAGCAGAGGAATTATTGGCATAGACAATAACCTCGGCTATTTCACCTTCAAAATTTGCAGCGGTTGCCGAATTATGGTTTGAGCCCAAATAAGCTCCGCCGGCTAATAAATTGATTGGTGCAGCACTAGAACCATAGGAAACAGAATTTACAGATAAATACCTTGTACCACTTACAAAATTATAAGAGGACTGAATAACAGCAGCGTTGGTAATTAGCGGGGCACTCGGTGACCAGGCGTTATTCCATGTATGAAATCTTCCTAATGAAGCCCCATTTGTTCCAACATTTATAGATCTATTATTAGAACTTGATCCCAGGCCCATCATCGTCATACCATTATTGCTGTTCTTCCTTGATACGACGTAAATAGAAAATGCACCTGTGCCATTTGCTAAAACAGAAGTAGGCAAAGAAAAATTATTGGAATTTGCAGCTGTAAAATCTACAACTTCATTGAAATTCATATTATCTATGTTGTTGTTCTTAAAACCAGGTCTTTGAGAAGCAGTTGTCTGAGTCGCATGCCTGTTGTTTCCTGACTGGTCGTTCCATTGACTAATGGTAGCGTTGTTTGTAGTTGTACTTGTACCAGCATTAGCTTTAAGCCACATTCTAATACCAGTAGAAACACCACCAGGAGACTGAGCTAAAGTATTTAAGGAAATGTTACATAAGAAAAAAAAGAAAACAAGCTGAAGAGGTATTTTTATATACATAATGATATTTTAGTTAGTCTTAAAAAATTACTTGTTTGTCGACACTAATACCGAATACGAGGTAATCAATATTTAGGTTTTATCTGTTTGATAAATAATATCTGGAATCCTCAATGAAGTGTCTCTGCTAGCTTAATTAAAACTAAAACAACCTTAATAATCATAAAATCCCTCAATGCTGGCATAAGGATCTGCCAGGTAGAACATTTAAGACATAGATCATTCAACAGATTTATAAGCAATTCAATATCTGGCCTAAATACTTATTCTTTCTTTCCCCAAAAAACAGTCTGTTAAATTTGAATCTGTCGAAACTAACCAAGTGGCCACATTTTAAAGTCGAACTCAGGTTACCGGCTTACAAATTGACCAGATAATATGAGAATAAGTTGTTCCATTGACAAGCGGATATTTGCTCTCGGCCTGTTTCTTGAAGCCTTTAAGTGCGATAAAAAAAAGTTCGGAAGGTTGCTCTTCATCATACTACCATTAATTCTTTTGTAGGATGCTTCGGAGAGCATAAGAAAAAGACCTTCTTCGAAAGTAAGATAAACCTGGATATGACACTTTTTAAAAGTGAAACCTTACGGCTTTTTGAAGACTTTACACAAAGCATATCTAGTGTAAATTTCAGTCTTGAACATTTTAAAATGACAAATGAACAAAGGCTTAAAATATTGAAAGCCGAATATTACCTCTGCCCTTAAAGAAGAAATAGGCTGTCTGCCGACCCAGGTTGTTCCCACTGAAAATATTTGAACTTTTACCTTTAGGTTACTAGTAACATTTACCCATAGAATAGCACATCTGTAGCGAGACGAAATTTCTTCAATCAGGTGTTCATTAGACAAAAACAATATTTACAATTCCGTCCAATAAACAGATTTATATAACTTAAATACAATAGTTAATTTCAAGGTGACCAATACGTGAGAGGTAATTACATAGATGACCTCCAGAAATAAACATAGATTTTTTTTCCGTGCCAGTATTTCAATTTAGTCAATATTAAAAGGCTATCATTTTTATACCATGTATTTTTCTTAAAAAATCAATCACTGGTAGGAAGGCCCTATAAAACTACAACAGGAGCCTTGATATAACTATCTTAATATAACATAGGATCGTTATAGGTTTTTAATAGATACTGAAAAAAAATGTCTTATCGGGCTATCTGTTTTTAGTCATCTAACCTCCAAATTCCGTAATCTTGCAAATTAATTACAAATATTTTTCTGCTCAGTTTTTCTTATTGCAGATTTTAAGAAGAGCAAATTCTATGAAAAATGAATAACCTTTACCCCATATGAAAAAAAGTATATTCTCAGGAATTATAATCCTTATAAGCAACCTGTTTTTTTGCAGCATTTCTTTTGCACAACTAGAGCCTGATGAAGTAGCAGCTACCCCCGTCCCCATTGGCGGTGTAAAAACGGCCTATTATGATAAATGTAAAGGCATTTTATATGCTACATTACAAACTTCACAAGATGCTGCCAACACCAGGCCTCTCTATAAAGCTTATGTTTATATAAAAGTCGGTACGCAATGGAAAAACGTAATGACATTAAGAGGTGAGGACGCAAGGTGTTGTAACAATACATGTGGCGCAGGGATGGATGCTGGGCTTAACTGGAATAATACTCAAAGGCCACTTTATAATTCAGTTGTAGATGCAACAAATCATAATAACGTCTGTGCGGCAGCTACAAATGTTAATAATACAAGTGGCACTATAGAACCCGGACACGTCAAAAGAAGGATTGGATATTATAACGGCGCTGTAAATAACTTTTCCTGGTTTAGTTATGAAGACGAGCTGGCTTGCGAGACTTATAATGCGAACCTGGATGTAATAGGTAATGCTGCTAGTATAGTTAGCCATCCAAATCCTCCTGAAGTAAATACCGGTCACCCAACTGGTATTGGGTCAAACCTTCTGCCAATATCGGTTTATCCCACAAGTGTTGCCTGGGCCTTGCAATTTGGAATTACCAATGTTCCAAGAGCTGCCATTATAGGCAATAATATTCAGGTTAGAATATATGTTAACTACAGACGGTACGAAGCTGGTTGGGGCAGTACGGCTGCTGCCGACAATTGGTATGAAACCTATGAATATGCTGTCTCTACTCAGATTCCTGATGCCCCATTGGGATTAACTGCTTCTACAAATCAATGTAATCAGGTAACTTTAAACTGGTCTAACCCTTCTCAGACATGGTCTGGTTCGTTAAACTGTACCAGTGTTCAGAATTATAATAATGTTATTTTCAGAGATGGTGTTAAAATTGCAGTAGTTCCAGGATCTGCCGTTTCTTACACAGATAACTCGGCTACCTTGCAACAACGTCAGACCTATAATTACTCTGTAAAAACTATACTATGGAATGAAGGGAATTTAGGTTTTAGAGAAAGCTCAAGTTCAAATGTGGCAACAGGCAGCATGAAGATGCCCCCTGCGCAACCTAGCCCTTTTACAGCTTCTGACGATAAATGTAACGCTTCTATTGAACTGACCTGGAGTCAGCCAAACGGTACGGCTGTAAATCAGTATTCTTTTGTTACACCTGTATATAGCACTACGATTGCTTCCTCAGCACGCAGCTATAATTGGACTAACGATGTTGTAAGAGGTACTACATATCCAATTAAATTAGTGGCACTGAATGATTGTAACTATCCTTCGGATACGGCAATGGTAAACGGGCTCTCTCCCGCTGATCCTGCTATAGCTACCGACGTAACAGCCATCCTCAACGCTACTTCAGATACGGTAACAGTTTCATGGACAGACAATGCAAACAATGAAACCAAATATCAGGTAATCCGCCAGGACAACCTGGGCAACCAGGTAACTTTTGACGTAAATCCAAACGTTACCTCCTATAAAGATAATGGGATTACATCTTGCCGTGATTATACCTATTCCGTAAAAGTTTTTAACGAATGTGTGCAAAGCGGCTTTATCTCGGCTTCGGCCTCTACCGGTATAGTTCCTCCTCCCAATCTTAATACAACATTTACTCCAACAAAAAAACTAACCTGTTCCAAAGGATATTTCAGCAACCGTATCGAGCTGAATTGGACTAACAACAACGGGCAAAATATTGATCTTTTTAAAATATACCGTAAAATAAACGGAACCACTTTTGACTCTACTTTGGTAGGTACTTCAGCAGCAGGAGGAGGTTTTTATGTGGACAATACCGCAGACGCACGTGTATATTACAAATACACCATCATTGGTATAAAATATTGCAATGACACTGATATCCTTACCAATGTTTCAGAAGATATCGGTTTCCGCAATCCTACCGGAAATGTAAGCGGACACATTGAATACAATGGCGGTATAGCACTTACGGGGGCTAAGGTGATCATTCAACAAGCTGGAACGGCCACCGGAACTTCGCTTCAGTTTGCGTCAGGAGAAACCTTAACAACAGAAAACCCTTCTACACTGGGGCTTAGCAATCAATTAAGAATGGAATTCTGGTTCAAACCAACTTCTTACAACGCTACTCAGAACATCGTTGAAAAAGCAGGTGTATTCTCCTTCAAACACACAGGAACGAATTATATTGCACTAGTGAATGTAGGGGGTACCGACTATACAATCAGCGTTCCTCAAACAAATTTCCCACTCAATCAGTGGAAGCATGTTTCGATGCAATATCTGGGAGACTCTACCAGGTTCAGACTATATGCCAATGGCCTTCCTATCGGAAATGCGGTGGTACCGGATGGTATAATCAGCAATGTTAATAATCAAGTCGTAATAGGAGGAGCGAATTCAACTTTCCTTATGGATGAATTCCGGTTAATGGCTTTGGCTGCACCACTGGATACAACTATATATATAGATCATGCACGTCATTTAAATGCATCAGTTCCCGGATCTAAAATTTCTCTTCGGTTCGATGAAAACTTCGGAGACCATGCTTATGATGGCTCTTCACAAAGCAATGTATTTAATGGAAATCATTTTATTAAGACACCAGGAGTTACCTGGTCTTTGGATAAGCCTTCCTCAGGGCAGTTAAGTTATTATGGCATTACAAACAGCCTTGGCAATTATAGTGTTTCAGGTATTGCTTTTTCAGGGTCAGGAGAGAATTTTACTATTATTCCTTCCTTCCTGACACATACCTTTACTCCTAACTCACGTTCTGTATTCATTGGAGATGCGTCAACCGTATTTAACAACCAGGACTTCATAGATAACTCTTCTTTTACAGTTTCCGGAGATTTGTTTTACAAAAACACCACCTGCCCTGTGCCGAATGGTTTACTGAAGATAGACGGCTTGCCTGTTATAAGTAATGGTCAGGAGGTAAAAACAGGCCCCGACGGAAACTTCACCATACAGGTTCCTATAGGCCATCATTTTATCTCAGTAGATAAATTTGAACACCACATGGAAGAGGGTAGATTTCCAGCTACCGGAACATATGATTTCCAGGCAGATGTGGCAGGTATAAATTTTATTGACTCTACCCGGCGCAGCATTGTAGGACGTGTAGTAGGTGGATTGTTGGAAGCCAACAAAGCCCCTGGTATGGGACGCTCAAAAAATAATTTAGGAAAAACCAAAATCCGGATTGTATCACCAATAGCAGGTATACCATGCTACGCAGCTGAAGTAATCACAGATTCTCTTACAGGTGAATATCGCTTTGATGTGCCTCCACTTCAATACCGAATAGATTCAGTGTATGTATTAAGTGAGAAGCTTGTTCTAACTTCTACTATAACACCTTCACCATTTACCAATACAAACAAACTGGTGGATCTCCGCAATTCACTTGTCACCACCACTGTGGTTGATACATTGTATGATGAATTTGGAGGTATTGTAAGTATAGATTCTGTTAAATATAACGTAAGGCATGACATGATTTATAGAATCAGGCCTACCATAAATGTTACAGATACGCTTAACAATCTGTTTATCGGAGAAGATTCACTCAGTCATAATGGGACAACCTTTTCAATCAAACCAACCGGACCAGGGTGGGGGCCTTTAGGTTTTCCTGTGTTTATGCAGGACAAGAAATACGCTGCTAAAATTCATGCCAGTGAAATTTATACCAATTTCGACAATCTTGCTAAAGATACTGTAAGACTTTCAGGAAATGTGTCCATAACTAATGCAATGGTTGATGGTACAGATCCTAATTCAAGTATTAAGTTGAAAAATGGTATAGCTATCTACAATTTTACCTGCGGATCCCCAAATACGTCAACAAATACACTTAATCCTGCACTTGACTACACTAAAAGTTTACAGGTGAGTGTTGTGCCCTCCGGCGCTGCTACTGTTGTATGGGAGCCTAACACTACTATTACTCCGCCTATTTATCACGCTTATGTATTGGGTCAGCGTATTGCAGGAACAGGTATAGCTACACTAGGGCCGGAAAAAGTTGATTTTATTCTGAGAGATCCTCCTGGTTCAGGTAGCTCTTCAAAATGGACTACCGGAACTTCTGTTTCTCTTTCTAAAGATTACTCACGTGCTTCAAGTGCTGAAACCAATGTCAGTGTTAAACTAAAAATGGGTACGAAGAAACAGGTTGGGATAATGGTTGCATCCGAAGTAGAGGTCGACAACAGCCTGGCACTAGGTCTTAATACGGTAGGGACAAACGCATCAGGACAAGGTTGGACTGAAACAATGACCTCTAGTTATTCCGTGGCCACGAGAGACGACCCCGGCAATGTAGGTGCCCCGGCTGATATTTTTATAGGAAGATCACGAAATTGGCTGGTTGGCCCCACACTTAATATTGAATTAATCGATGAGGCCCTTTGCCCAACGGTTGGTGGGTGTTTTGGACCTCCTGTGAATGGAAAAAGAATGGCTAGAAAAGCAGGTTATGCTATTGCTCCTGCAGATGTTAAAACCCGTTTCTCATATACACAAAGTGAAATTGAAACGGTTGTTATTCCTACCTTGGAAAGTCTGAGGGCGACCAAATTAGCGGGTTCTTTATATACATCAAATATTCCTTCCACGCATCCTAATTTTGGATCGAACAACGATGATCCGATATGGGGCGCATTGGCCACTACCGCTACTCCTGAAATCTATGAACCTGCCGATGCATCAGGCCCTTCTTATACTTACACAGGAGACATTATGGCTGACCGGGATACTGTAAGATCGCTTAATACTCAGATAGCCTTATGGAAAAAAGCATTGGCAAGAAATGAACGTGAAAAAATACAATGCATCACCAATACAGGTGGGATTTTGATTGACAACTTTACACTCGGCTCAGCTGTCGTGACTAACTCCTATACGACAGATAGAGAAGCCTACAGCTCTGAAACATGGGAGCTTTCCATAGGTGGAAGTGTAAATATAGAACTCGGAGCAGTTTTCGGCGGTATTGGAGCGCAGTTCGAAGAGTCTATTGCCATTACTGAAACCAGTGGTGGTGAAGAAAGCAGGTCAACAACAAATTCTACCAGTTTTGAATATACGCTTACCGATGGAGATCCAGGAGACATCATGAGCATTGATGTCTACAAATCACCGGAAGGAACGGGTAATATCTTTGTGACCCGTGGTGGATATACCATGTGTCCATATGAAGGTGAAGTGGTTTCACATTACTATAATCCGGCTAATCCAAATGGGTTTATTGGTTCTCATACTTATAACCCTGCCGGCTATGCTACTATACAACTTGCTACAGTACAACGTGAAATTCCTGAAATAAGCATTACTCCGGCAAGTCAATTTAGTATCCCATCTGATCAGCCTGCTGTATTTCAACTGTTGCTTACGAACCAAAGCCCGCTGGTAGTAAATAATGATATTGATTTTGCTATCAGAGTAGCAAGCGTAAGTAATCCTCACGGTGCAGTTGTTAAAATTGACGGGCTAAGCCCAAGCACTACTTATAACATTCCTGCAGGAACCTCTGTATCGAAAACGTTGACAGTAGAGCGTGGACCCATAGAGATTAATTACGACAGCCTGATGATTATTTTCTCTTCTGCATGTAGCCATGAAATTGCGGACACTGCTTATATCTCTGCCCATTTCATTCCTACTTGTACAGATCTACAATTAACGTCTCCAAACAACAATTGGGTATTTAATAATTCATTGAGAGATACAGCAAACATTATAGTTTCCAATTACAACTATAATTTCGGGGCAGCAACTGACAATTCCACCACACCTCCAACCCGGTTAGGATTAAATAAAATTGGGGTTGAATTCAGGCCTATTAGTAGTAATGTATGGACTGAATTCCAATCATTCTATAAATATCCAACAACCGGTCAGGATACCATTCCAAGCAACCTGGTCTATTCTCAATACTTATGGGATATTGCATCAATGCCGGATGGTGCGTATGAATTAAAAACAAAATCCTATTGCTTAAATCGTGATGGAAGTTTTGCTTTCAAGGAATCTCCTATTCATGCAGGCGTAATAGACCGTATTAACCCTCATCCGTTTGGTACACCGTCTCCTGCCGACGGAATTCTGGATCCGAATGATGATATTTCTATCAGATTCAACGAACCGATAGACATAGGTTCTCTTACCAATCTCAATTTCGATGTGCGCGGAGTGATCAATGGTGGCAACTCTCGTCAGAATGAAAGCCTCAATTTTGATGGTATAGGCGCCTATGCAGAAGTAGCTGCGGGTACAAGCTTGCAAAAACGTAATTTCACCTTTGAATTCTGGGCTCAGGTCAATGGAGCAGGAGTTAATCAGACTGTGATCAGTCAGGGAACCGATGCGACGCAAAACCTGGCAATAGGCTTCGATGCAAGCAACCACTTTTCGTTTAGCATGGGCCCACAAACAGTAGCCTCCATTGCACCGGTCGCTTCCATAAACAACTGGCATCATTATGCCGCTGTCTATGATTTTGCAGCACAAACTGCTTCTCTATATGTAGATGGTACATTGGTGAACTCTGGAAATAC
>JBKBXU010000074.1:0-15917 GCA_046313675.1 Cytophagaceae bacterium | reverse complement strand
GTCCCCCCTAAAAAACTATATCTTTGCTCCCCTGCAGGCTGGCCCATCGCTAAAAATGTCCTATGGGACATTTTCTTCACGCTCTGTCCCCCCTAAGCTATGCTTAACCCCGATAAAAAAAATAGGGACAGGCGCCACGCAGCACATTATATAACAAATATATGCTTTGCCAATCCGATGTTATATAATGATATTATGTGTAAATAGCGCAGCCGTTTCCAAAATAAAAATTAAGCGGTGTCCCTGACTGCCGTCAGGCAAGTTGCGACGCTTTAGTTTGTCTGTTATATAATTTACTCACGTTTTAATTTTTCTTTAAAGGCGTTCGTGAGAGCTAACGCAGTTGACGTTATACCTTGCCTACCGGCAGGCAGGTTAAATAGCCGCCATTGTTTGGGGAGTTGCTGAAAGAGAAAATAATGAACCCTTTGTAAACATAATAGTAGCATTCCCGGAACATCTATCACGGATCCGAAGAATACATTCCGGTGATACGAATGTAAGAAGTATTCATAATATTTCTTTTCCGTCAGTTTTGATGAAAATTATAAAGGAGCCATCTACAAAGAAAATTTTTTCCGGGGAGGTTTTGATAAGCAATAAATACAGGGACATCATCTTTTCAAAAGATTATTGGGTAAAACGAAAGTGAAATTGATGATTATGACAGAGGGGTTGATTAATTTTGATGAGACTAAGTCTCATTGTTATTGTATAACCCATAGAGCCCCAAAGGGAACTCTACGGATAGTGGTTTATCAAGCGTTTATCTTTTGATTTTCTATTGTTTATATATCCTATGCGAACTGCTTTGAGTTATTATGGAATAAATTCCCGGAAACAAATTCGAAAAATCGAGTATAAATTTTGAATCACCTTGAGAGAGAATTGGAATGTGCTCTGTTACTTCATCCCCTTGCACATTATAGATTTTTATACTGCCGCTTTCCAGGTAATTTCCTTGCAGGTTAATATAATTACTGGTAGGATTAGGATATATATAAATTTCCGAGCTCCGATAATTATTGAAAACACTTGCAACTTTTGAGTAGGTATAATCTCCATTAAAATCGGTTTGCTTTAACCTGTAATAAGAGTTGCCCGGTAAAGGGTCATGATCAATTGCGCCATAGCTATTAACTTGTGACGAGGATCCGGCTCCATCAACTTTTTGAAACTCTATCCATTTTGTTCCGTCCTTCGATTTCTCTATTGTGAAGTAATCATTGTTGGTTTCTGAAGAGGTCTGCCAACTAAGCTCAACAAGACGCTCATCTTTAAGAATAGTTTTGAAGTTCATTAAATCGATAGGAAGGATATAATTGGCGTCTGTTACCCATAATTGGAAATAATTTCCACTTGCAATATTCCCTGCACTGTGAATAAGTCTTTGATTACTGCTATTAGGAATCCAATGCATGCCTCCTGTATTTCCACATACATGAATAATACTCTGATGTAAATTAGAAATTGAACTGTTACATCCGCCAGCATTCGTTGTTATATAATTAGAACCAGTCCCTGACCATGAATTATTAATGGCATTATCATTACCTCCTCTGTGAAGCGGGAAATTAGTCTGTACTCTGGAAATGATGGTCGGATTGGTACTAACAGCATTCAAAGCACCTGTGTTTAAGGTAAGACGAACATGTGAGGTTGAAGTAAGTGAGGCAAGGGCTGTGCTATTTAAAATACCACGACTGCCTAGTGATAAACTCGTTTCCTGAGGCAACTGTCCTGCACCATTTCCAAAATCAATGGCAATTTGAACGTAACCGTTTACGTCAACATGGGTGTTGAAAGTTACCCCTCCTAAATTAAAATAATAAATTCCCGCGCTCGTAACGCCTCTTGCCTGACCTAATTCTGTAAAAGGATTTCCGACAGTACCTGTTTGACCAAAGGTCGTTGAAATTTGTAAAAAACACACAAGAAATGTAAGAGACAAAAAAAATGATTTTTTCATAGTATAACTATTAGTGTCAAAAGTTATTTTAATATATATCGATTAATTTATCGGTTTCGTTGAAGTTATCATCAGTCTTATACGGTGAAAGATCAATTTAATTATTGCGACTTTGGGTTTTTACCGCAATGGGGATAACCCTCTTAATTTATCGGGAGCAGTAGAAGATATTAATTCCGGATCTATACATTCGTTCATCCCAGATACGCTAACACCAGGAATGAATTACAAAATAAGAGTATCAGGAAGTTCACCCACAACACAAGGAGAAGCTTATACAATTCCGGCAAATCAAATTCCTGTAATTTATGCAGGGGCTGATAAGGAAATATGTTGAGGAGAGGGAGTTTCTTTATCAGCTTCCGGACTGGGTTCTTTTGTTTGGGATCATGGGGTAATGACTCAAGGGTGTTTATATGCTCAAAATTGAATCTAAAGAATCAATTTTATTTAGTAAAATAAAGATAATACGTTGACATGCATGCTTAGGCTGGCTCGTGCCCAATCCCGAAGCTATGCTTAACACTTTGTCCGACCTTTGGCGGATAACGCAGCTCATTATATAACAACACTATAAAGAATTGCTTTCACACCTAAGCGAAATGTTAAGGTTAAGCAATTCTGGAAATAAAACGGATAATTAAAGGAGTTAAGCAATCCTTCCCCAAGCACTTTTTGAGAACATCTACAGAACTTTAAAGGAAGTACCGACTGCAAGTGTAACAAAGCCTGCCAATAGCAAGATATAGTTATGCTCGGTTAGGATATCTACCTGGACATAGTGACCTATTATTCCTAAAACTCCTAATAATAAACCTATAACCCATGTAATTTTCATTGGTGATGATGGCGACATATAAATAGTATTTTAAATTAAATTTTTACCCGAGTACTACACAAATAGTATTTCTTCTCTGTGTAAAAGTAACCATCATTTGTAGTAAATAATTTATACAATTGTTGAATAATGTTACAATATTCACACTACTTCACTATCCGTAGAGTTCCGAAGGGCTATACGGATTATTTAATAACAATGAGACTTAGTCTCATTAATAAATCTAATAAATCTAATAAATCTCAATTAATCCTTGACTTCCATCAAGTGACATGGCTAGCCTGCTTGTTGAAATTGAAGAAATTATAAAAAATTATGACAACAGAGACAAAGTCTCTGATTTATTTATTAACCCGTAGAATCCCTATGGGAATTCTACGGATAGAGAAATATTTTTTTGTGTAATACTTGCGGATTTAGGGTGCAAAAAAGGACTATTGGTGGGGAATAAAAACCTACTTATCTTAAAGCCCACACTCTTTTCCTATCGAATCAAATAAATCAAGGGGAGATAAAATCCTAAATGGAGACATAAATTACATTTTCGAATTGCGGATTTAAATTTGGTGGCAAAAAGATATTACTTTTAGAAAATGTTTATATTTAAATGATTTTTTAACTCTGTTTTTTTTATAAAATAGTTAATATGAAGTTTCTATTAGTACCAGCACTCATGATTTTTTTATCTTTTCCGGGGATTGCTCAAAAAGATTATATATTACTGGAGGATTCTTTTTCTCCTACGGAAAGTTTATTACGTGAATATGCTTCCAGAAAAATCAGGAAATCTATTGATGAGACAACAAAATATGTACCTATACAAGTACATGTTCTTATTAACTATGACGGTTCAACTGTAAATGTAGAGGATTTATACAGGAGGATAATTAATCTGAATGAGCATTATGCCTCAATGAACGTGGTATTCTTTATGGCAGATAAAATCCATTACATTAATGAACCACAATACTTCTTTCTGAACACTACGCAGGAACGGGATGAACTGGTGCTTCGCCATGCATCTGAAAATGTCATAGACCTTTTCCTTATCGGTGATGTATTTTATTACGACTTTCGAATATGTGGCGAAGCTACCTTAGGTCCTGTGGGCGGAGAAGGTTTTATTATCGTAAAGCAATCATGTTTAAACAATACCACTATGGAACACGAGTTTGGACACTATTTCGGGCTCAGGCACACCCACGATACTGATTTAGGGGCAGAGCTGGTTAATGGTTCTAATTGTTTAATAGCCGGGGATCAAATATGTGACACTCCTGCAGATCCTAACCTTAATGGGTATTTAAATTTTAGCTGTTTATTTATAAAAGAATTTACAGTCACAGATGATAACGGCGATTTATATACTCCTGACATTACAAATATCATGTCTTATGCAAATAATGCGTGTAAAAATTCTTTTACTCCCGGACAATTTGATTATATGGATTTATGGTATCAGGAACGGGCTGAAGGAAAATTTAATAAAGAACCTAAACCTGAATTTTATGCTTTTTTGACAGACGGGATTCAATTATTTGAAAGCAGTGCGACAAATACTTATTTATTTGATATTGTGAATTTCTCACCCCTTGAATTTTCGGGGACGCTTAATTTCTCACTTAAATTAATTGATAATGATGACAATCAGTTTCTTGTTTATGAAGGTGTTGTTAATCATGATTTTAAGGGGTTTGAAATATTAAGAGTCAGCCAGCCTGTTTATATTCAATCAAATATTCCTTTTGGTGATTATCGTCTGGTACTAAACATTGATGGTGGTGGGGAAATAGTCGAGTTGGATGATGTCAATATTTTTGAAAAAACTGCAAGAGTATATGATCCCAATGTATTGCTACCTGACCTGGACATTCAGATATCCCACCTAAATTCAAAACATGTTTATGGACAGGCTTTCTCACAAACTTTTAAGTTGGAAAATATCGGCAATACGACAACTTCATCCGATATAAACATAAGAATTTATGTATCATCGGATTCTCTTTACAATACTGATGATGAGTTTCTTTATAGCTATAATTATTCTCCTCTTGCACCGGGTCACTCGTTCCAGTTATCCCCAACTGTTTTTTTACCCAGAGATACCAGTCTGTCAGTTTATGTAATTTACATTGTGGATCCGGAAAATCTGATAGAAGAAATACGGGATGATAATAATGTACTCATAGTGAAGGTGGAGCATATAGCCGAAAACAGTATGGTAACCAACAAAACAGATTATGAAATGATCGATTTATCTCTGATTTCGGGAACTTCATATATTCCTCTGCAGACTATGGTGGTACAACTTCAATTTACTAGTATAATAAATCAGGGAGAATTGTACAATATGGGAGCATCTAATTATCCCTTGCATTTGTTGCTGTCAACCGACACCGTTCCGGATGAAAATGACTATACCCTGCTAACGGAATATTCCTATTTTCAATCTTTTCCAATGACTGCATTCCGAACAATCCCCCAGTTTCCGTTCGTAACACCGGGAGACTATTACCTTATCGCCATACTGGACTTTCCGGATTATATTGATGAGGAAAGAGAAGATAACAATATGTTATATGTTCCTATAACCGTTGGAATTAGTGATATTCCAATCGTTGAAATAAAGGAAATGACAATGAGTTCTAATGAAATTAAAGAAGATGATTTATTTCTTCCTATGTCAGATATCACAATTGAAAATATTGGAGAGGTAACATCCGGCAGCAACTGGGAATTGTTTTTCTTTACCAGCCGCAATGCAAGAGATTTTGAAAACTTCACCTTTAGTGATTATAACTGGTTTCAAAGAAGGAGTTATGAAACTCCAATAGCTTCGGGTGAAACCACAACGGTTTCAACAGCCATAAATTTATCAGGACATGATCCCGGGCAATATTATTTAGCTGTATGCTTCCGAGGCAATAATGACCCTGGTACTTTTAGTAGTGCATGTCACTTGTATCCTGAGATAATAAGGATTGGAAATTATGCAACAGATGATGACGACTCTACTGGTGATGACGGTTCTTCAGGTGATGATGATTCTACTGGCGATGATGGATCTACTGGTGATGATGGCATAACAGGTAATCTTTCTGATTTTTATAAGGATCCGGTAAAACTTGTTCCTAACCCGGTTGAAACAAGTTGTCAACTTACTGGCTTGCACACTTCAGGTCAGATTCAGATTTATTCTCTTTCCGGTAATTTATTGTTAAATTATCCGTACCATTCTTCTGAAAAAAAAATCGACCTATCTGCTCTTTTACCAGGTGTTTACATTATTACAATAACAGATAAAACTGGTTTTACAGAACGGATCAAAGTTTGTAAATTATAATAATAAGTTGTAACGCTCCTATCCGTAGAGTTCCGAAGGGCTATACGGATTATTTAATAACAATGAGACTTAGTCTCATTAATAAATCTAATAAATCTCAATTAATCCTTTTCCATTACTATAATAGTCAATCGCACTGGAATAGACATAGTCCTCTTCCGATCTGACTATACCTGCCCTGGCTTGTTGGAAATAAAGCAATTTTAGAAAATTATGACGCCAGAGACAAAGTCTCTGATTTATTTATTAACCCGTAGAATCCCTATGGGAACTCTACGGATAGAGATGTTAAAATTTATATCTATTTTCAAAAGCAACCTGAAGCTTCCCTTCATTCTTTTGAAAATATTCTACAAAATCCTCCGGCAGGGTTAGATGCCTATTTTCCTCATCATAAAAATGCATATCAATGCTGAATACCATAGTACTAAATTTATGCAGTCGGAAATTAACCGGAGCTTCTTCCATTTCCATTGAAATAACCTCCATGGTAGCTTCCCGGTTAAGATACCTTATTAAAATGTTTCTATAATCAAGATTGTCAATGTCGTTAACACTTTCAATTTTATAGCCTTGAATAAATTCATGCAGGTTTTCGCCTTCTGTATACAGGCTAAATTCAAACTCTGAATTTCTAGAAACAGGATATTGATACTGTGTGTAAATCTCTTCGCCTGAAAAGTGAATATATAATCCATTAGTGGTAGTAAATGGCTTTTTCCTAAAGGTAAAATACTGTGCAAGTTCTTCAACTGAAATATTGATCATTCCTAAAGCTTGTAAATTATTCTCAATAACCCAAAGATTAGAGTGTAGAAGGACAAGTAGGTTTTTCTGGTGGATGTTTTCCGCTCCTATCCGCAGAATCCCTATGGGAACTCTACGGATAGATAGGTCGGGCAACTTGCCCACGGCATATATCTCCTGTTTGATGGCGTCAATGGCAGCTATCTTTCCGGCTATGTCCATATCTGATTTAATTCAACTTATTTAATGTGTATTCCACTCCTTCAGGTGATAGGTTATTTTCATCTGCACTTCTACCTGTTCTTTCTTTTATTTCTATTTTCTAATTGCAAATAGGGTATTTCCTACCTCTTCTGTTTTATAATACTTTAAGCAAAGTTAAGATTTAATCCTCTATATTTTGCGTAGCGTATATTTCTTTAGATAAAGCGATACCATTTATCAGGTAATCTTCAAATTTAAGCTGTCACAATTAATCTGCATACTCTGATCAGGTAAATATTGGTTTGTTGTAAATAAACCAATAAGAAAATTTAGTTAATTTAGAACTTTGAAATCCCTAATGAAAATCCTAAAGAATTTTACGAATCTATTTCCCCTGGTGGTTTTGACTGCTTCTATGGTGGCACTTGTTTTTCCTAATGCTTTCATCTGGTTTTCAGGAAATATGATTACGTGGGGTTTGGCAGTTATTATGCTTGGAATGGGCATAACTTTACGTCCTTCCGATTTTACTAATGTATTTAAAACACCCTTTCCAGTGTTTATTGGTTTATTATTACAATATACATTAATGCCCCTTCTTGGATTTATACTTGCCTCTACATTTGCCTTGCCCCCATTTTTGGCTGCCGGATTAATACTTGTTTCCTGTTGCCCCGGTGGCACAGCATCCAATGTTATATGTTATCTTGCCAGAGCAAATGTAGCCTTATCGGTCACCATGACAGCCTTTTCAACCATTTTAGCAATTGTTTTTACGCCTTTGCTAACGTCATTTCTAATAGGAAACACAGTTTCAGTCGATGCATTTGCTTTATTTTCTGATACCATAAAAGTGGTCTTATTACCCGTAATTACAGGTGTTTTAATTAACAGACTTCTCCCTGATTTCGCCCAAAAAGTAATTCCTTTTGCACCTCCGGTTGCGGTAGTTTTCGTCACATTAATTGTTGCAAGTATAATTGGTGGAGGAAAAGAAATAATTCTTATCTCAGCATTAAGTCTTTTCACATCTGTTATTTTACTTCATGCAGGCGGCTTTATTTTAGGATACCTGATTGCGAGAATGGTATTGAAAAACGAGGCTAGTGCAAGAACGGTATCCATTGAAGTAGGAATGCAAAATTCCGGACTTGGTGCTCTTCTTGCCAAAAACAACTTTCCTGATCCTGCAACCGCCGTTCCGTCTGCATTGTCAAGTCTTACCCATTGTATCCTTGGAAGTTTGTTTGCTTTTGTCTCTAAAAAATATCCAGTAAAGAAAAAACAAACACTTTCATTAAATTCTGAAATTGTACAAAAGGTTTAAGATAAAACCATTCGTTCCTTTTCTTCACTAGAACTACAGCTATGGATTTGAGCACCTCACTATCCGTAGAGTTCCGAAGGCTCTACGGATTATTATTAACAACGAGATTTAGTTTCATTAATAAATGTAATCAATCTCAATTAAATCCTTTTCGAACATGTTAGCTCATAACACACCATGCGTGTTTTTCAAGCATTTTTTCTTTATGACAATATTTTAGCTATCAACAATTATATCTGCATCTCTGATCGGGTATAATATCGATCCATTGAACCACAGCAAAGGTTATGGAATGATAACGAATTTAAATCCATCAAGTGACATGGCTAGCCTGCTTTTAATTAAAGACGTACTGTCCAGTTTGAAGTATTAGTAATCATAAGTTTGTGTAAAAATTTTGTCGAAAAAAAGGGAAAATTGCATTTTAATTAAATTTTTACTCATACTTTTAGATCATGCTAGTTGGGTTCAGGAGAGAGAAAGTTATTTAGGCTCTGTGAAAATCATCCCGGTTATGGGAGAACAGTTGATTAAAAACAAACACTTATCCTCTTTCAAATATATCTGTACAATGGATATAATGAAGTTTAAAAATAAGCTTACTATTTACGTCTTTTATTTATATGATAAAGAGACAGGTGAAAAAAAGGAAATCTTCGACTAAAAAAGTTATTAAAAGATATCATGGAAGACTTTCAAAATATAACAGCCTAACCTTATGAAACACATACCTAAAATTTGTTTAATACTTTTTATCACATTTAACTTAACCAAACCAATAAATGCCCAGGTTATAGAAGTCGGTACTTTACATGAAGGATCAAAGAAATATGATCCCAAAATTGTAGGTGAAGATGAGGAACTGGTATATGTCTTAAGTGAGGTGTCTTCAAAACAAAGATCTATTGAAGCATATGAAAAGAAAAACAGATTAAATAAAAAATATTCTCTTTCCATTGACCATGAAAAAATAGAAAATAAATACCCTGTAGAAATAGAAAAAGTTGTTCTATTGCAAGATCATTTTTTGATTTTCTATAGCTATTATGACGCAAAAAGTCATTTATATTACCTCTTCATCAAAACAGTTGTCAAAGAAGATGGCAGCCTTAAAGAAAATCGAAAAGACTTATTCAATATTGAGGTTGAAAGTAAATACAGAAAAGGAGATTATACGGTTTTGTTATCACAAGACAAATCGAAAATATTTATCTATCACAGGACATATAACCGTACTTACAGAAAATATTTTCGGCAGTATACCTTGATGAATGAAGACCTTGAGGTTTTATTTAGCAAGGAACTAGAAGAAAATGAATTTATGCCAAAAAATTATCTCATCGATAATGATGGTTCTATTTTTTATGTATACAATCACTCAGGATTGCATATTGGGTCTTTTGATGCTAATCGCGACTATGAAAGATGGGAAGAGAAAACCCAATTTATGGATCAACATTCCTCGCCGGTTAATATACAAACCTTAATAATGACAATTTCATCAAAAAATGAATTGGTTATTACTGGCCTGGTAGCGGATGTGGATGAAAACGTTGTAGGCAGTGGATTCATTCTTTTAGACCACGAATCAAAGGAAATAAAACTTTCTCAGGTTAGTTATTTTTCAGAGGAGTTTTATGACCAGTTTCGTACCAGTGAAAATATTAAAAATAAGAGTGAAGGGGTTTTTCCCAATAGTTTAAGACGTGGACAAGTCCTAAAAAAAGCAGATGGTGGATATATAATGATACTGGAGAGATACAAAAATAAAGTATATCGTGGCCAACACGATAATTCGGTGATAGGTGAAGATTTTCTATATGGAAGTATTTTAGTAATAAATTATGACAACAATGGAAATATGCTTTGGTCTAATTTTATACCCAAGAAACAATGGTACAGTTGGGAATGTGTAGTTGCCTACCTAGTTACAAAATCATCACAAGGATTAGGTTTTATATCTAAACCAAACTCAAAGTTAATAACAAGACATTTTTCATATTCTGCAGGAATCTTCAATGATAAATTGATTATTGCTTTCTATGACGATATTAAAAATATTAAACAAACTAAACTTCCTGATAAGTTAAAAACAGTTACAGTTCCCTCTAAAGCGGTTGTTGTTAAACATGAAATTGACCTTAAGACAGGTACAGTACAGAAAGGGATATATGAGGATTTTCAAAAAACCAATACCTATTTTTGTCCTCAAGATAATTTACAAAGTGCAGAGAATAAAGACATGGTTATTTTCGGAATTAAGAAAAAAAAATATAGTTATAGTTTATTGAAAAAAAATAGGTTTTAAAATATTGGGCTACCTCACTATCCTTAAATTTCCGAAGGCTCTACGGATTATTATTAACAACGAGATTTAGTTTCATTAATAAATGTAATCAATTATAGAAAATTATGACAACAGAGACAAAGTCTCTGATTTATATAAATCCGTAGAATCCCTATGGGAACTCTACGGATAGAGAAAAGAGGAGTCGTCTGGTTTACAAGCGAAAAACTGAATGAGAGTGAAAAAAACGCAAATACGCAACTCTGCCTACCGAAAGCATCCCTGCCTACCGCAGGCAGGTGCACACATCCATAGCCGCAACGAGGCAAGTGCATCTGCCCCCGATATAAAGCCCACTTCTTAAAGTCTTTCACAATGAAGAATTAATTAAACGTAAACAACCTTAATGTAAAAAGCTTTTTCATACCTTTATTATCTTATGCCAAACCCCATAAAGTTAAAGATCAACCTTGAAGAGATGCCATATGAAATATCCAGAAAAATTCTTGTTCCACACGATATTAATATGATGCAATTACATTACGTCATACAATTGGCAATGGGCTGGACTTTTTCCCACTTGTTTCAGTTTTGTGATAAAAAATGGAAATCATCTATTATAGCTTCTTATGGTCTTGAAAATGATTATGATGTTTTTGATGTAGAAGAAACCCCAGCAGATCAGGTGAAACTAAAAAGCGCATTTCTAGAAAAAGGATTAGGTAAACCTTTCTGGTACTGGTATGACTTCGGAGATGACTGGTGGCACAAAATAACTTTTCTCAAAGCAGGAAAAAAAGATATCGCTGAATTTGAAGGAGCTCCTAAATGTGTAGAAGCCATTGGGCTATGTCCTCCTGAAGATGTTGGAGGTTCTACGGGTTACGATCACTTTCTGGAAATAATAAACGACGCCAACCACCCTGACCATAAAGACTTCCGGATATGGGCAGGAATTCCTTTAGGCATTAAATATGAAACAGAAAATATTAACATAAAATTGGTGAATGCCTATCTGACGGGTTACTTCTTCTCACCCGACTGGAAATTGAGCGCCAATAAGTTTTTTAATACAGCCCCTACTCCTTTCCTGAAAAATTTGTTTTAATTATTAAATAGTAACTTTATATACCAGGGAGAAAGTATGTTATCCAAAAGTTTTGAAAATGAATTTTTAAAGAATCTTAATTTGCTTGAAAAAATCAGCAAAACAGAGTGCTTAGCTATATAAAATCTTTATTACATAGCGCAAAAGGTAATCATAGTGAACTCTCCCGAGCTATCGGGACAAAACTATGGCATAAGTGCACATACTTTATAATCATAAATTAGTTTTATGTATTCTATCCCAGAGTCAAAAATCCGGATCTTGGGTAGTTCAATGACAGAAGAAATCTAATTTTCATAGGCTTTGGTCGGTATTTAGCTTTAATTGCCCTATCTATATATTATTTCTGAAATTAATTGTTTCAATTCTTTCTGCATCAGGTTGATCTGCGCTTCAAGCTGGTCAAGCATATTAGCTCTGTTGCTGAGCTGCTCTGCTGTATACCTCCCTCCTTCCCCAAGGTATAGATTTAGATCCCTTTCATAGTGTTTATCCCCTTCAGCGGGCATCTGTTCCAGAGAAATCCATTTCTGAATCAATTCCTGACGTACAGACATTTCTCCTTCATTTTTCTGATTCAAATAATACCACACAGATGACGGAAATATTCCTTCTTCATTATCATTATACCAGAATGCTTTTAAAGGATTTCTCCTATGTGAAAAATTAACTTTTTTATTTAAAAATAAGATACTTAAACCCAAACCTACTTCTGCTACACCTCCTATAATTCCCACACCATCAACATGAGGTGAATCTGGATTTCTGGCATATATCACTCCGGATGCAATGGCTATTAACGCTCCAACCGTAATTGCGGCTACCGTAAGTTTTCTTTCCTGAGAATTTTCTTTTTGCATTAGCATATATGCAATCTGATCAGCACGCTCTTCCTCGCAATCCATTTCAGAAGCTGTTCCGGATATTTCAAGAGACGCAAGTTCTATCCTTTCCAGAATTTGTTGTTTTAAAAATAGATAGTCTACTTTATCTTCTATGGAAGGTTCATTATCAATGATGTATTCGTGCTTAATCAGCTTTTCTAACATAGGGAGTAATCCAATTGCATTTGCAACGTGAAGGCTGGAAGAAGAAAATCTTGTTAATAAAGCCGTGTCTTGAATAATTTCTTCTACCGGTTCATATGTTTTAGAAGACAGAGGTGCTTTGTTCTGTTTATGGCAATTGCTTTGAAGAGCGTAACTTTTAACCTGAACTGTTCTTCCCGGAACACAGGAACTAACAAAAGTTATTAAAATGAAGCAAAAGAAGAGGTGGAAATACTTATTTATATACATATCTGATAACTTGTAATTTTATCTATTACACAAGTAGGAGTTATCAGCTTTTTTGGGCGGTTCCAGGCAAACCCCATTGCCTAAGTAGATAACAATATTAAAAATAATAAATTCTTTTACAAAGAAAAAAGGGTGTATAAATGTTTTCCCCTTACTATTACCCTGCGAGGCTTATTATAGCATATAGAGAAACTTTCTGAGAAATAAAGGGAGTTGCCTTCGGCCGGGAAACCCCGAAGGGTCCAGGAGAGGCAGTGTGCATGCCATGAGGGTGCGAGTAATCCGCTGCAGTGCCTGTCCCAACTTTTTTTGTCGGGATCCGTCCTCCCTCCTGCAAACCCTCTTCGGGCTGAGTTTACCCCGTTTATCGAGGGCTTCTATCCCTAACTCAAAAAATTCAGCGCAGGCATCTGTTTGTATAAAAAGAGAAACTGAATGATAGCAAAAAAACGCCTTCATTCAGTTTCCCACTCTTATTAACCGGATATTTGCTTCAGTTTAAAAACCCGTCCTTTTTTCAAAAAGATTATTTCTTTACGTCAAACCGGTCCAGGTTCATTACTTTATCCCAGGCAGATACAAAGTCTATAATGAATTTATCTTTTGCATCCGCACTGGCATACACTTCCGCAACAGCTCTAAGTTCGGCGTTAGAACCAAATACCAGATCGGCACGGGTAGCGCTCCACCTTGGTTGGCCTGTTTTTCTGTCGCTACCAAGATATAGTTCATTGTCTTCACCCATTGCTTTCCATGCAGTGTTCATGTCAAGAAGATTTACAAAAAAGTCGTTGGTCAATACTTCAGGTTTATCCGTAAATATGCCATGTTTCGAATTGTCATAATTGGTATTGAAGGCCCGCATACCTCCTATCAACACGGTTAATTCCGGAACTGTAAGCGTCAGCAGTTGCGCTTTGTCAATTAACATGGCCTCAGTAGAAGCAACAGCATGCGTTTTTCTATAATTCCTGAAACCATCTGCCACCGGCTCCAGGTATTTAAAGGATTCCACATCGGTTTGACTTTGTAAAGCATCCATACGTCCCGGCGTGAAAGGTACCGTTATTGTGTAACCGGCATTTTTCACTCCTTTTTCTACCGCCGCACAACCTGCTAATACAATCAGGTCAGCCAATGATATTTGTTTACCGTCTCTTGCTGTTTCATTAAATTTTTTCTGTATGCTTTCCAGCACAGATAAAACTTTCGACAGTTGTACAGGATTGTTTACCTGCCAGTTCTTTTGTGGTTCAAGACGGATACGTGCACCATTAGCACCTCCCCGCTTGTCAGAACCTCTGAACGTAGAGGCGGAAGCCCATGCAGTAGATACCAATTCGGACAGGCTTAGCCCGGCTCCCAGAATTGTTTCTTTCAAGGCTGCTATTTCATTTTCATTTACCAGGGGATGGTTTACAGCAGGGATGGGATCCTGCCATAGCAATTCTTCCGCAGGTACTTCCGGGCCTAAATACCGAGATGTTGGTCCTAAGTCGCGATGGGTTAGCTTAAACCAGGCACGGGCAAATGCATCGGCAAACGCTTCAGGGTCTGCCAGAAAACGTCTTGAGATCTTTTCATATTCCGGATCCAGCCTTAAAGACAAGTCGGTTGTCAACATAGAAGGACGATGCTTTTTTGATGGATCATGTGCATCCGGAATAATGTTGTCTGCGTCTTTAGCAACCCATTGATGGGCACCACCCGGGCTTTTAGTTAATTCCCATTCAAAGCCGAACAAATTTTCAAAGAAGTTATTACCCCATTTCGTAGGTGTCGTTGTCCATGTTACTTCCAGGCCACTGGTAATCGTATCACCTGCCTTACCGGAACCAAAGCTATTGGCCCAGCCAAAGCCCTGGGTTTCCAGGCCTGCCGCTTCACTCTCACTACCTACATGATCAGAAGAGGAAGCACCATGTGTTTTACCAAATGTATGGCCTCCGGCAATCAGGGCAACTGTTTCTTCGTCGTTCATGGCCATACGGCTAAAGGTGGTGCGTATGTCTTTTGCTGCCGCAATCGGGTCGGGGTTACCGTCCGGACCTTCAGGGTTAACATATATAAGACCCATGTGTGCTGCTGCAAGTGGCTCCTTTAAGTCTCTGGAGTGAATGTGCCCGTCTGCATTTTCATCAGAAGGGAGCACACCATGATCAGAGAAACCTTCCACACCTTTATCATAACGATCTTCATTTCCAAGCCAGGTGTTTTCAGAACCCCAATACACCTCTTCTGCAGGCTCCCAGACATCAGCGCGGCCGCCGGCAAAACCAAAGGTTTTAAAGCCCATGCTTTCCAAAGCTACATTACCTGCAAGTATCATAAGGTCGGCCCAGGAAATACTTTTACCATATTTTTGCTTAATGGGCCACAACAATCTGCGGGCTTTATCAAGGTTGACATTATCAGGCCAACTGTTTAAAGGTGCAAACCGCTGCATACCCATACCTCCACCACCCCGTCCGTCAAAAATCCGGTAGGTACCGGCACTATGCCAGGCCATACGAATGAAAAGGGGACCATAATGCCCGAAGTCAGCAGGCCACCAATCCTGAGAGTCTGTCATGAGGGCATGTAAGTCATCTTTTAAGGCTTTATAATCAAGGTTTTTAAATGCTTCGGCATAATTAAAATTCTTATCCATAGGGTCTGATAAGGAGGAATGCTGACGCAAAATACCTGTATTAAGTTGATTCGGCCACCATTCCCGATTTCTCGTACCTCCCCCTGCCACAGTTTGCTTTAACGTTCCGTTATGAAAAGGACATTTTTTGATGTCTTCAGAATTTT
>JBKBXU010000073.1:0-15945 GCA_046313675.1 Cytophagaceae bacterium | reverse complement strand
CAGTGGCACAGGTGAATTGCTTGATGAAGTAATCAAGCACTTTCCAACCAAGGGGATAGAAGACCCGGATGCCGGAATTCCAAAAATTTCTGTTATGGGCCGTCCTAATGTTGGTAAATCGTCCTTTGTTAATACACTTTTGGGCCAGGAGAGATCCATAGTTACCGATATTGCCGGCACCACCCGAGACCCAATTGATGCGAGGTACAAAGCGTATGGAAAAGATTTTATTCTCGTTGATACTGCCGGCTTGCGAAGAAAAAGCAAGGTGCACGAAGACATAGAGTTTTATTCTGTGATGCGTTCCGTCCGGGCTCTGGAAGATTCTGATGTATGTGTGGTAATGATTGATGCTACCCAGGGGCTTGAATCTCAGGATATGAACATATTGGGCCTTGCACAAAAGAATAAGAAGGGCATGGTACTACTGGTGAACAAATGGGATTTGTTGGAGAAAGACAGCAACACCCATCACCAGTTTGAAAAACAACTTCGGGAGAAATTGGGAGCCTTAAATTACATTCCTATCCTGTTTATCTCTGTGTTGAATAAGCAAAGGATTTTTCAGGCGATTGAAAAAGCCATTGATGTATATGAAAATAAGAACCGGAAAGTGGCAACCTCACAACTCAATGAGTTAATGCTTCCGGAAATTGAAAAATATCCTCCTCCGGCAATTAAAGGGAAGTATATAAAGATAAAGTATATTACTCAACTGCCTGCGCGGATTCCTACCTTCGCTTTTTTCTGTAATCTGCCTCAATATATTAAAGATCCGTATTCCAGGTATCTGGAAAACCGGCTTAGGGAGCATTTTGATTTTGAAGGGGTGCCATTAAACCTGTTCTTCAGGCAGAAGTAAATCAGTATTTTAAGGCAATTTTTAGAAGTTCAAAAGGGGCTTTCAACAGGTGAATGAACTTAACCTTGGAACCTTTGATTTCTGACCAGTTGTATAGGGGGACTTCTATAATATAGTCTTCTATATTGGTATGTTCAAAATGCTTTTTGCTCCGGGCAATCAATTCTACATCAAACAGCCAAGAGCTGATAAAAGGCTCATTGAACGCTAGAGGTATTAATTCTGAAGAAAATAATTTGGCTCCACATTGCGTATCATATACAGGCAATTGCAATGCTATACTGGCAAATGTAGCAAAAACCCTTCCCGGATAATGTCTTTTTGCAGTTCTGACCACATTGCGGCCAAGTAGTTTAATTCTGGAACCCAGAACAAATTTTACACTTGTACTTAAGGTAAAGGGTTTGTACAGATGACTGAGTTCGGATAAAGGCGTTGCAAGATCTGCGTCTAAATAACCATAA
Source organism: Cytophagaceae bacterium (assembly GCA_046313675.1). GTDB lineage: Bacteria > Bacteroidota > Bacteroidia > Cytophagales > Cytophagaceae > JBKBXU01. Next base: position 14,619 of record JBKBXU010000073.1, on the reverse strand, counting down.
TATGAATAAGATCCGGTTTTATACATTTGGTTAATGGCCGACCGGATGGCTTCTGCCTTTCCAACATTTTTAGTTAAATTAATGACAAAAACCTTTTCAGGGTTGTTGTTACGGATGTTTTCAAGCACCTTTTCGGTTTTGTCAGAGCTCCCATCATTAACAAAACAGAAATGAATGTTGTTTTCGGAAATGAACTCCATGAAGGCAGAAACTGGTAGGCGCCGCTCTTCATTATAGCATGGAATTATTATACAAATTTCGGAATCCATATTATTTTTACTAAAACAGTCTCCCTTCAGTTTAAAAGAGCAACAATATTAGACAAAAGGTTTTATAAAGATAACGAAACCGCTTTTCTATTTTTATAAAATAGGTGAAATGTTTTAGTGGTACCAGAAATAACCATAACTCCTTAAGAGCTTTTTATATGCTACGATATATTTTATCTTTCGGAAAATAAACTCTGATGCGGTACAAACCCGGAATAATTATTTTGGCCTTTACCATTTTTTTTATAATGCAGTTTTTAAGCCCACCTGCGCTATTATCTCCGGAAGGGTATAAAATTGTATCATGTGCTCTTTTGATGATTGTTTTGTGGTTAACGGAGGCGATACCTATACCGGCTGCGGCTTTATTGCCTATTGTGTTGTTTCCTGTTTTAGGAATTGATGATATTGGTAATGTTGCTGCAAATTACGGAAATTCGATTGTTTTTCTTTTTATGGGCGGTTTTATTCTGGCCTTGAGCCTGGAGAAATGGGGCCTGCACAGGAGGCTGGCTTTGGGGATCATAGGGCTTACCGGTGGTGGCCCTACCGGAATCTTGGTTGGGTTTACCATTGCTACTGCTTTTTTAAGTATGTGGATCAGCAATACCGCCACAGCGGTCATTATGCTTCCTATGGCAATCTCTGTAATGGCATTGGTTGGGACATCATCGGAGGCGCAAAGTAAAAATTTTTTTATTTCTCTCACTTTATTAATTGCCTATGCAGCTAACATTGGCGGTATGGCCACGTTAATAGGCACCCCTCCTAATATTGTTTTGAAGGGTCTTGCAGAGACAGTTTTACAGAAAGAAATAGGTTTTGCAGAATGGCTACTTGTGGCATTTCCCATATCTGCGGTCATGCTGGCTGTTACTTTTAGTATAGTAGTATTTGTTTTGTACCCAAGTAAATTAGGTAAAATGGAGGGTCTTAAGGGAGTAATTCAAAATTCCTATAAAGAATTAGGCCCTGTTGGTTTTGAAGAGAAAATGGTTGCTTTGGTTTTTCTTTTAACGGCAACAGGCTGGATGTTTAGGATACCCTTTAACAATCTTTTGCAAAACGACTATCTCAACGATACCAATATTGCCTTAAGTGGGGCTTTATTGCTTTTTATGATTCCTGCAAAAGGAAAAGAAAGCCGATTTTTGATGGAGTGGAAGGACATGGTAAAGCTGCCTTGGGGTATTCTGATTTTATTTGGAGGGGGTTTGGCTTTGGCGGCAGCCATGGAAAAGACAGGTATCATTTTAGCCATAGGTGTATGGGTGGGTTCATTGGATATTACCGGAGGCTTGGTTTTGATATTCATAGTTACAGCCCTTATGCTTTTTATGACCGAATTGATGAGCAATGTAGCTTTATGTACGGTTTTTCTGCCTTTGGTTATTGGCATAGCAAATGCTTTTGAAATGCCGGCTATGCATATGCTTGTTCCTGTTACCTTAGCGTCAAGTTGTGCCTTTATGCTTCCTATGGGAACACCACCCAATGCCATAGTTTTTGCAAGTGGAAACCTTCGAATCCTGGATATGGTGCGAGCAGGATTGCCTTTAAATCTGCTTTCTATAGTGATAATTGTTTTGCTAAGTAATTGGCTGGTAAAATTTATTGTTTGAAGATAAACCTCTGCGCTTTTTAGTTCTTTAAGTAAATTTAGACAGGATTCCTGGCCGTGTCTAAAAAGGCAAGGTTTCAGTCATTTGGAAATTAGTTTTTAACATTTCCCTAAAATCCTTTAGTTTTTTTTCATCGGAAACATTTCCATTCTATCTTTGCAAGATTTTAAAGTTCAATTAAAATAAAAAAAATGCCTAGGGACAATAGTATTAAATCCATTCTTATCATTGGAAGTGGCCCCATCATCATCGGTCAGGCCTGTGAGTTCGATTATTCAGGATCCCAAGCCGCAAGATCTTTGCGTGAGGAAGGAATTGAGGTAACGCTTATCAACTCTAATCCTGCAACCATCATGACCGATCCTTTGACGGCAGATCATGTATATCTGAAGCCACTGGAGAAAAAATACATAATAGAAATACTTGAAAAACATAAAATAGATGCGGTTCTTCCTACCATGGGAGGTCAAACGGCATTGAACCTGGCCATTGATTGCGATAAAGCAGGAATATGGAAGAAATATGGGGTGAAGATCATTGGTGTTGATATTAAAGCCATTGAAACGACCGAAGATAGAGAACAGTTCAGGCTCAAAATGATGGAGCTTAATGTAAATGTATGTAAGGGCGAAACGGCAACTTCTTACCTGGAAGGAAAAGAAATTGCTCAGGATATTGGTTTTCCCCTTGTCATCAGGCCTTCATATACATTGGGTGGTTATGGTGGAGGTTTTGTAAATACCCCGGAAGAGTTTGATGCTGCCCTGAATGCAGGATTACACGCTTCCCCAATTCATGAAGTTCTGATTGAGCAAAGCATATTAGGTTGGAAGGAATATGAGCTTGAGCTTTTAAGAGATAATATAGGAAACGTTATTATAATTTGCTCCATTGAGAATTTCGACCCAATGGGTGTGCATACCGGCGACTCAATAACCGTAGCTCCGGCAATGACCCTTTCTGATACCGTTTACCAGCATATGAGGGATCTTGCCATAAAGATGATGAATGGCATAGGCCAATTTGCCGGTGGATGTAATGTGCAGTTTTCTGTAAATCCGGATGATGATACCATTGTTGGTGTTGAAATAAACCCCAGGGTTTCACGCTCTTCCGCACTAGCTTCCAAAGCAACCGGGTATCCGATCGCTAAAATTGCTGCCAAACTTGCTATTGGGTATAATCTTGATGAATTAAATAACGCCATTACGAAAACTACCAGTGCCTACTTTGAACCGGCATTGGATTATGTAATTGTAAAAATCCCACGTTGGAACTTCGATAAATTTAAAGGTGCCAACAGACAGCTTGGTCTTCAGATGAAATCTGTTGGTGAGGTAATGGGTATTGGCCGTAATTTTCAGGAAGCCCTTCAAAAGGCTTGTCAGTCCTTGGAAATCAGACGTAATGGCCTTGGGGCTGATGGAAAAGAAGTGACGAATCAGGATGAAATATTAGAAAGCCTGGCAAAACCAAGCTGGAACAGATTATTTCATATCAAAGATGCCTTTATGATGGGTATCGCATTTAAAACCATTCATAAATTAACAAAAATAGACCCCTGGTTCCTTGACCAAGTAGAAGAGTTGCACCTTTTTGATAAGGAAATAGCTAAACACACCATCAATTCCATTCCAAAGGATTTGTTGTTCCAGGCTAAACAAAAAGGTTATGCCGACAGGCAAATTGCACATTTGATGAAGTGCCTGGAAAGTGAAGTTTTCAATAAGAGAAATGACTTAGGTATTAAAAGGGTATATAAAATGGTGGACACCTGTGCTGCGGAATTTGAAGCAAAAACCCCATACTACTATTCGACCTTTGAAGGTGAAAACGAATCTGTTTCATCCGACAGGGAAAAGGTTGTTGTTTTAGGATCAGGCCCAAATCGTATTGGTCAGGGAATTGAATTTGACTATTCTTGCGTTCATGGTGTTCTGGCAGCCAAAGAGTGTGGGTACGAGACCATCATGATCAACTGTAATCCTGAAACAGTTTCTACCGATTTTGACATAGCAGATAAGCTTTACTTTGAGCCGGTTTTCTGGGAGCATATCTATGATATCATCCTTCATGAAAAACCTATCGGAGTAATTGTACAGCTTGGTGGGCAAACTGCTTTAAAGCTTGCGGAGAAACTGGAACGCTACGGGATAAAAATTCTTGGGACTAATTACGAATCCCTTGATCTTGCTGAAGACAGAGGTAGTTTTTCTACCTTGTTGAAAGAAAATGATATCCCTTATCCAAAGTTTGGTGTAATCAGGGATGCAGAAGAAGCACTTGAATTGTGCAAAGAACTTAAGTTCCCTCTTCTGGTAAGGCCTTCATATGTATTAGGAGGACAAAGCATGAAGATCGTTATTAATGAGCAGGAGCTGGAGCAGCATGTGGTTAACCTTTTAAAGGATAACCCGGGCAACAAAGTCCTTCTGGATCATTTTCTTGATAATGCTATAGAAGCAGAAGCAGATGCAATCTGCGATGGAGAAGATGTTTACATAATTGGAATAATGGAACATATTGAACCTGCGGGTATCCATTCAGGAGACTCGTATGCTGTTCTTCCCCCATTTGACCTTAGTGAGAATGTAATTCGCCAGATAGAGGAGCATACCAAAAAAATAGCTTTAGCTCTAAATACGGTTGGGCTGCTTAATATTCAGTTCGCTATAAAAAATGAGGTGGTTTATATTATTGAGGCTAACCCTCGTGCATCACGGACAGTGCCATTTATTTGCAAAGCTTATAACGAGCCTTATGTAAATTATGCGACCAAAGTCATGTTGGGAAAAAAGAAAGTAAAAGATTTTAATTTTAATCCAACTAAAAAAGGATATGCCATTAAAATACCGGTATTTTCTTTCCATAAGTTCCCGAATGTCAATAAAGAATTAGGGCCGGAGATGAAGTCTACCGGCGAGGCCATATATTTTATTGATGATCTGCAGGATGATTTCTTTACGAAAGTTTATTCGGAAAGGAACTTATATCTGAGCAGATAGGATTAAATAATTATGAAGTTTATAGAATATCTCGTAATAGGATTATGTATATATTTAGTTTTTAAATATTTCATAAAACCTTTTCTGAGGATGCTTTTACAACGATATATCCGGAATGTGCTTGAGAAGAACATGCACCAGCATCAGCAAAGGCCGGGCCAGCGTAGTAATGGTAAACCTGAAGGGACTATTAATGTGGATTACATTCCCGGTAAAGATAAGAAAAACAACAAGGGCGACGGTGATGATGATGGGGAGTATGTTGATTATGAGGTGGTAAAATAGCTTTTGTTTTTGAAAGGCTCTTTGAGAAGGGTTTCTTTTTGCCGTGAATGAAAAAATAATTAACTTTGAATTAACAGACTTCAGAATAAAGTTGAAAAGCTTATTATCTATTCACTTAAAAGTTTAGTGGGATGACTTGGTTTATCAGAAAAGAGAAAGGAATAATCACTCCTACAGAGCTTAAAAAAGAAGTGCCGGATGGGCTCTGGTATCAATGTACCGAATGCAAAAAAGTTATGCTTAGCAATGACCATATTGCCAATGCATATACCTGTATAGAGTGTAATCATCACGCAAGAATAGGATCAAAAGAATACTTTGACCTGTTGTTCGACAATAATAAATTTACCGAACTTGATCCAAACATCAGTTCTTCAGACCCCCTGGAATTTGTGGATAGCCAACCATATCCGGATAGGGTAACGGCATCGCAAAGAAAAGTCGGATTGAAGGATGCGGTTCGTACAGGTGTTGGAAAAATGAACGGTATAGAGATGGTAATTGCCTGTATGGACTTTAAGTTTATTGGCGGCTCTATGGGTTCTGTCGTGGGAGAGAAAATTGCCCGCGCCATTGATAAGGCAAGGGAGAAACGCATTCCATTCCTTATGATCTCCAAAACAGGTGGAGCCAGAATGATGGAAGCAGGGTTCTCCTTAATGCAAATGGCAAAAACCTCTGCTAAACTAGCCCTTCTTGACAAGGAAAAAATTCCTTACGTTTCATTACTAACAGATCCTACCACGGGTGGGGTTACAGCTTCCTTTGCCATGCTTGGTGATTTTAACATTGCAGAACCGGGTGCTTTGATAGGGTTTGCCGGTCCAAGGGTAATAAGAGAAACAATCGGAAAAGACTTACCTAAAGGTTTCCAGAGTGCTGAATTTGTTTTGGAGCACGGATTTCTGGATTTTATTGTAGATCGCAAAGATCTTAAGTGTAAACTAACCGATCTTTTTACAATACTTATGGTTACTAAGCCTAAAAAAGAACCAAAAGCGAAAGCTGCAAAAGCAGAGAATTAAATGCAAATACAATATTTACATAAAAAATGCCGGTTTGTCCGGCATTTTTTATGTTTTCTGCTTAAAAAGTAGTGGAAAAGTCTAATGAAATTTTGTGCTTCTCACTAAGAATTTATCATTTCTTGTTTTTTGTTAGTTCTGAACCTTCCAATGATTCTGTAAATGGAAGATGTACTATTTGCTCTTCCCAGTAAGACAAGGATTAAAACAGGAAGTCCAAAATGAGGAATTCTGTATAAAACTTCATGTGAATATTGCTGAAGACTTTGCAAAACCTCTCCATCATAAATTTTGACATAAATACTTGAAAATGAGGTTAATAATCCCCAGAAAATTCCATATATGAGCGCAGGCCTGGCCAATCCAGGCATGAAAATGGCAAAACTTATCCAAATATCAAGAACTCCTGCTATGCGTAACATCTCATATGCTGTTTCTTCCGTCACGCCTAAACTGACAATTAACATATCGACCCAATTTCCGGGAATTGGATAAAAACCAATGGCATATAGTCCATGGCAGAAAAATGTCAATGATACTGCACATTTCATATAGAAGACCAGGCGATCCTTATTTAGGTGGTAGTGGAAAGTATATAGAAGCAACAACGGTGCACCAAACTGACAAGAGTATTCAAAAAAATGGCCTATTTGAAAAAACTGGTCTTTGCAATAGAGGAAAGCTAGAAATGCCAACCCCAGGGAACCTATCAATAATAATGTCTTACTAATGTTAAATGCCCATAGAGGAGTTTTACTGAAGATTATAGAAGCCACTGCGCAAACAAGGTATAGACACCCAAAGCTAAATATAATGTTCTGGATAAAGTTATCAACCTGTGGGCTGGTTGAATACTCAAACCATGTTAAACCTGTAAGGGTTGCGATAATAGGTTCCATTAAACTTTGATCCAACAATAATCCACGAAATGGGGGGTCCCATCTGATATGTTCCCAGGCTCTTCCAGCGAATACACAGAGGCATATAAGTTTTAAAATGTTTATTTCCTGCTTGTTTATTGTGGGTAATTGATTCAAATAGTTGCTCATGGCCCTTGTTGTTATCATATAAAACTAATTATTTAAGAAGTTATATCATAAAAAACACGGTTTATCAAATGATTAATAAATTGTAAAACATAGATGTTTTGCGATTAAATAATTGTAAAAAAACCTCTTTCCCTCTCCATTATTAAATTTTTTTTAAATTTCACACACGGTTAATCATCGCTTGTTATTGAATGGTTCTTTTGTGTCTACAAAAAAAACCTTAACTAAAACATCAGAATGAAAAGAAAACAGCATTCATTTTACCTGCTGCTTGTACTGCTTGTGCCAAGGTTTTTTAGCAGAGAGAACTATGTCCGTCACTAGCAAATACAGATTAACCTTACGAGATAACCCGGCTACATGTATTGTCATCGGATGGGAGCAGGTGAGCGGCAGCTCTCCAAGAGTTCATTATGGAACTACCGATCACGGATCAAATCATGTTTTAATTCGTATTATATCCCCGTAATTCCGGACTCGATCTATTGTTGGTTCAAGAATTGGCATTGAAATTGTTATTTCATCAGCAGGCTATTCTCTATCAAAACCCTCCATGGTTTTTGCTTTATTAATAGCCTCTTCAATGTTATCCACCCTTAAATTTTTTATGTTATGAAAGATAAAATTCAAGTACTATTAATCAGTTTAGTTCTAACCGGCTTATTGTCCAGCTGTGCCGTTGTTATGCCCGACCAGGTTGGTGTTAAAAGAAGGCTCGGTAAATTAGATCAAAACGCTAAGGAACCGGGGACGGTAGTATATAACCCTTTTGTGACAAAAGTTGTGAAGGTGTATGTGCGGACTAAGAATTTGTCTATTAACGAGAATCTGCCATCAAGGGAAGGTCTTACCATTATGTCGGAAAGCTCCATACTTTATAGCATTCGTGCGTCCAGTGTTCCTCAAATTTTGAAAGAGACAGGCTTAAATTATGAGCTTGACCTGATTCTGCCGGTTTATCGTTCTGCCGCTGCAGACATATGTTCTCAATACGATGCAAAGGATATGCATAGTTCAAAAAGGGGCCAGATCGAAATAGCGATTAAAGAAAGAATGTCTGAAGTGTTAGAAAGTAAGGGCTTCATTATTGAGGCGGTGCTTCTTAAAAACATCAAATTGCCCCATCGGATAAGCGAATCTATTGAGAGAAAACTTGAAGCCGAGCAAGAGGCTTTGAGAATGGCTTTTGTTGCTGAGCAGCAAAGGAAAGAGGTTGAGCGTCAAATAATTATTGAAGAAGGCAACAAGCAAATGGCAATTATTAAAGCAGAAGGCAACAAACAAGCCACCATTATTGAGGCAGAAGCGGAAGCCGAAGCCCTTGAGATCCAGGGGCAGGCAGTAAGAAAATATAATGAACTTGTGGCGGTATCATTAACACCTAATTTTCTAAAATTAAAACAAATTGAAGCATTTCAATCGCTTTCTCAAAGTGAAAATGCCAAACTCATGATTATTGACACGGAGAACCCAGTTATGAATATGTTTGGCCGGGAATAATCCGGAAATAAAAAAAGCCTTAGATGTTAATGTCTAAGGCTTTTCTATGCAATTATGTTGAATTATAACTTCGTGTTTGCGTTGATGGAATTTAAATCCTCAAAAGCACCTTTCAAACGCTTGATGATTGCTTTTTCGCCTTCTCTTAACCAAACCCTTGGGTCATAAAACTTCTTATTCGGCTGATCTTCTCCTTTTGGATTTCCAATCTGGCCTTGAAGATAATCTTTGTTTGTATTGTAGTAGTTCAGAACACCTTCCCAGAAAGCCCACTGAAGATCGGTATCGATGTTCATTTTTATGGCACCGTACGATATTGCTTCACGGATGTGCTCCTGGCTTGATCCGGATCCGCCATGGAATACAAAATCTACAGGAAGTTCGGCCGAGATGTTAAATTTCTGCTTGATGTATTCTTGTGAATTTTTAAGAATTTTTGGCTCAAGCTTTACACTACCTGATTTATAAACACCATGCACGTTACCAAAGGCAGCAGCCACGGTAAACCTAGGGCTGATCTTTCTTAGTTCCTCATAAGCATAAGCAACTTCTTCAGGCTGGGTATATAATTTAGAGTTGTCAATATTTGTATTGTCAACACCATCTTCTTCTCCACCGGTTACACCTAATTCAATTTCAAGGGTCATATCTATGGCACTCATCCTTTTCAAATATTCTTTGCAGATTTCAATATTTTCTTCGATAGGCTCCTCGGAAAGGTCGATCATGTGTGAAGAAAACAAGGGCTTTCCATTTGCTTTATAATATTTCTCACCGGCATCTAAAAGTCCGTCTATCCACGGAAGAAGCTTTTTGGCTGCGTGGTCTGTGTGAAGAATCACAGGAACGCCATACAATTCGGCCATTTGGTGTACATGGTATGCACCCGAAATAGCACCGGCAACGCATGCCTGCTGATTGTCGTTATTCAGGCCTTTGCCTGCATAAAACTGGGCTCCGCCATTTGAAAATTGAATAATAACAGGGGAGTTTACCTCTTTGGCTGTTTCTAATACAGCATTAATGCTGTCTGTCCCGATAACGTTAACGGCGGGTAATGCAAACTGATTCCTCTTCGCAGCTTCAAATAATTCCTGGACACTATCACCGGACAATACTCCGGTTAAACTTTTGGTTTTCTCAAGCATAATTTTATCTTCTATTTAATAATGTTATGTTGTAAGGGTTAAATATACTAAAAATAAAATCCTTAAATATTAAAACTTTCAGAAAAAAAGCATTGAAAAATTACATCTGACTCTACTATTTTTTACCTGGTTTTGAAAATCACAACTTTTTCTTTGCAGAATACAATTCGATCTGTGCCTTTTGTTTCAATAGTTTTTCCTAATTTTAAGATAGTATTTATAGTGTAACAAAAATTATGAGGCTTATATCACATCCCGTATTGTGTAATTATTATGTGACCTACCGTTGCAATGCTTCTTGCGGTTTTTGTGATATATGGGAAAAGCCCTCACCCTATATTACCTTAGAAAATGTGGATGCTAACCTGAGGGATTTGAAACTACTGGGCGTGAAAGTCATAGATTTTACGGGGGGGGAGCCTCTGCTTCACCGGGAAATAGACGTCATTCTGGGGATGGCGAAAAAATTGGGTTTTATAACCACACTTACAAGCAATGCACTGTTATACCCGAAGCTTTCCGAACGCCTTAAGGGAAAGATTGATATGTTGCACTTTTCTCTTGACTCTCCGGATAAAGAGGAGCATGATCGCCTGAGAAATGTGGCCTGCTTCGATCATGTACTGGAATCTATTAAAATAGCCCGTTCTCTGGGTGAACGCCCCGACATAATTTTTACAGTTTTTAGCCATAATATTGAAAAGATTGATAGGGTATATCGGGAAATCGCCTTGCCTAATGACCTGGTATTGATTTTGAATCCTGCCTTTGAATATAACGGCGTAGATACCGGTGAGGCTTTGTCGGCAAAAGACCTTGGCCTTTTGAAGGCATGGGCTGGCAGAAAAAACATTTATTTAAACGAAGCATTTCTTCAATTACGTGTGGACGGAGGAAATAAGATTGCTGACCCTGTGTGCAAAGCGGCAAGCAGCACCATTGTTATTTCTCCGGAGAATAAATTAATACTTCCCTGTTATCATCTGGGTGTGGAGGAGTTTGAAATCAATAACGAGCTTTATTCCCTCTATCGCTCTGAAAGAGTTCAGAAAAGTATTCCTTTGGAAGGAAGATTGCCAAAGTGCGAAGGCTGTACGATAAACTGCTACATGCAACCGTCATTTGCCGTAGAAATGAACAGGTATTGGTGGAAAGCCCTGCCAAGCACGCTAAAGTACAGTCTTATGAAAGGGACGTGGAAAAGCCTTATTAATTTCTAATTTTTTCTTATTTTTGATCATACTCGTAAGCCATGAATTTCAGAATATTTTTTGACGCTCTTCCGGATGAGCTATTTGAGGCAATCAAACAGCCAAATACCATGTTGCATCAGGTAATCTTGCATAAGGAGAATTTTCCTAATTGGCAGGATATACAAGCAGCTATTATTGGCATATCAGATGACGGAGGAGCCGACGAGATTAGGAAAAGGTTTTATAGTCTGAAGAAAGGGAACTCTTCTGCTGTAATTGCAGACCTTGGAAATCTTAGAAAAGGAGTTGATGAACAGGAAACTCTGAACCGCCTGAAAGAAGTTTGTAATTCTCTCATGGAAACAAATGTAATCCCGATCATTTTAGGAGGTGCACACCACCTGGACCTGGGACAGTTTTTGGCTTATGAAGACACGGGAAAGCATGTGAATTTTCTGAATGTGGATGCTTTTTTTGATATGTACGGAAGTGAAGAGTTTGGAAAAGACAGACATCATATTCATCGCATTTTAATGCATGAACCTCCATTGCTTTTTCATTACAGTCATCTTGCCTATCAAACCTATTTAGTTGATCCTGAAACTATAAATATCCTGGAAAAGCTTCATTACGAGCTTTACAGAATTGGTCGTATAAGGGAAAATCTTCAGGACATTGAACCGGTAATTCGTAATGCGGACATGATGAGTTTTGATCTTTCTTCGCTTAGGCAGATGGATGCACCGGGGACTAATAATCCTCAACCCTTTGGCTTGACAGGCGAAGAAGCTTGCCAGATATGCTGGTATGCCGGCATGAGTCCCAGAATGTCTTCGGTCGGATTGTATGGTTTTAGTCCTTTTCAGGATGAAAAAGGCCAAACCTCGGGTGTAATAGCCACCATGCTATGGTATTTTCTTGAAGGCTTTGGCTGTAGAAATAACGGCTTTGATGAAAAGGATAGTCAAATTACAAAATACATTGTGAGCCTTAATGAGGATCCTCATAAACTGACCTTTTACAAACATAATATATCTGAGCAATGGTGGATGGAAGTGCCCTTTCCAAATGATAAAAAGAAATTTGCCCGCAATTCCATTGTTCCGTGCAGCTACGAAGACTATACCCAGGCAAATAAAGGGGAAATTCCTGTCAGGTGGTTATTAACTCATGCTAAATTGATCTGAAAATGAGCACCTCTTTCTTGCTGTTCACCCTATAATTATGGAGGATAAACCTATTCCGCTTTATACCGCATCACAATTGGCCTTAAGGAACGGAACCGACAGAGAAGAAATCTGGTGTGCTTATAAGGGTATAATATATGATGTTACGAAATCTCGAATGTGGCGTAATGGGAAGCACTATGAACACTGGGCCGGACAGGATCTGACCAATGAGCTTAAGGACGCTCCCCACAACGAGAATGTATTTGATAAGTTTAAAGTCGTTGGGAAACTAAAATAGTGGTGCTGTTGATTATAAAGACGTAGATCATCTTACTTTATAATACCATGCCCGCTTTGATGATTAATGCCAAAAAGCAAATGAAAATTACCGAAAAACCATCGAAGTACGATCATTTGGAAAAAATGTCTGTCACGGAGCTGCTTACTAACATCAACCGTGAAGACCAGATCGTTCCTGATGCTGTGGAAAAAGTAATTCCTGAAATAGAAAAACTTATAGAGGCAATTGTTCCACGTCTAAAGGCCGGGGGGCGGCTGTTTTATATAGGGGCCGGCACAAGTGGCCGCCTTGGAATTGTCGATGCTTCGGAATGTCCGCCTACCTATGGCGTACCGGAAGGCATGGTAATTGGCATAATTGCCGGAGGTGATGATGCAATCAGAAGTCCTGTTGAATATGCGGAAGATGATGTTTCCCAGGCATGGAAGGATCTGCAGGCTCATCGTATAGGGGAAAATGATAGCGTCATCGGTATTGCTGCCTCAGGACAAACGCCCTATGTGCTTGGTGGGGTTAGAGAAGCCAGACAAAATGGTATCCTCACCGGATGCATTACTTGCAATCCGGATACTGAATTGGCGCAGGAAGTAGCGTTTCCGATTGAGGTAATAGTGGGCCCGGAATTTGTTACCGGTAGCACAAGAATGAAATCAGGAACAGCACAGAAGCTGGTGCTAAATATGATTTCTACCTCTTTAATGATCCGCCTGGGAAGGGTAAAGGGAAATAAGATGGTCGATATGCAGCTCACTAACAAGAAGCTGCTAAATAGAGGAATCAAAATGTTGTCTGAAGAGTTAAATATAGAAACCCATAAGGCTGAACAATTGCTAAAGGAACAAGGTAGTGTACGTAAGGCAATAGATTTCTATAGAAAAAATGCATGAACTAGAACCCTTTTATAACTGGGAAAAATATTATGATCCAACACTGGATGAATTATCGCCATTTCATGGTGTAGAATATAACACCCAGCAGTACACCAATGATATTTATGGTTATTATATTCATCCTTATTGGGATTATATAGGATCCGAAACCTTGTATGTAAAAATTCTCTTTGCAGATTACAGTCGCAGGTTTGCAATTATTGAAATGTTCGGTGAGTGGAATGATACCTTGCATAACGATATCATGCATTTTAAAAGAAATGTCATTGATCACATGGTGGGCAATGGTATTCACCAGTTTATCCTTTTAGGAGAAAACGTGTTAAACTTTCACGGTTCAGATGACTGTTATTATGAAGAATGGTTTGACGATATAGAAGATGGATGGATTGCCGCTGTAAATTTCAGAGAGTTCGTTTTCGAAGAATGGAAAAAATATAACCTTGATTATTTTATAAACTTTGGAGGCGGTTTAGATATTCCAAACTGGCGTACCATGAACCCCATAGCCCTTTACCAAATAGTTTCAGGAAATATTTTGCGTAGATTGACCTAAGTTTTGTGTTACCGGGATTATTCTTGCAGAATCCGGAATTAGGTATTTTCTGCCTGTTTTAACCTCTTTGCATAAAGATCGCGTACGTCTTTTTTCTTCTTTCACAAAGACCCTTTTATTGAATGTAAATATTTCTCCTGCCGATACATCTGAAAGAAAAACTCCCTGAACATGGTCATCAAAAGAAGACAGCGCTTTAAGTAGTTCAAAGTCGCTGCAGGAAGAGGCTTTTGGGTTTTTGATGTATTTCTCCAAAGGCTCCAGGATGACTTCCGGAAATATTTCTTTTACAGGAATAAGTAAAGCAGAAAAATTATTTTTCCATTCCGTACCGTGGGGTTTAATTTTCATTCCATGGGCAAGGTTGGTTTTAAGATGAGCAACCTCATGCAGGTATGTTACTAAAAAGGCATAGGGATTTAAATCTCCGTTTATAGTGATGCAATGCCGTTTTGTTTGAAAATAGTAGCGGTAATCTCCCAATTTAGTTGCCCTCTTCCGGGTTACTTTAAAATCAAATTTGTGGTCCAGCCATAGGTTGGCACAATAGGTAACCGCTTCCCCCGGTAAATATTTCTCCAGAACGATGTTCAGCTTTTCAATAGAC
>JBKBXU010000072.1:0-15961 GCA_046313675.1 Cytophagaceae bacterium | reverse complement strand
GAACTAAAAGATGGAGACGTTATATCCATGGGTCTTGTAAAATTTAATTACCTTTTCCGGATCATCGTCTGACATAATGGTTATGCCGGGCAATACATCCTCATTGTCACTTTTGTTAACAGAGAAAACAACAGCCCCGGGATAGGAGGGGATGTCCATACTGGTTTTCTTAGGGATGTCTTTACGCAGCTCCTTGTATATTTTGGTGTATATTTCCCTATGGTCTATATCTTCTGGAATTTCAGGTATCTGTACAAACAGCTCTTCTTGGGCGTCAGCCTTGTGTTCACTGCAGCCGCCTGCCAGTAATAAGAATAGAAGTACCGAAAATATAGGTGTTGATTTCTTCTCCATATGATAGATGTTTACATAGTAAAATGCTTATCCCGGAGAATTGTTAAGGAAATCTTAACTTTTAGATGGAATATTATTAATGATTTTACGTATGTAGCGGAACATCACACGCTCCTCGTTTTCTTCGTCCTGACTGGTAGTATTTTCCAGCTCACAAATGACTTTATTACGAATTGCCTCGGTACGAAGATATTTTGAAGCATTGTTTTTTATAAATGCCTGCTTTTCTTCCTCATTGTGAGAGCGGAATTCTTTAAGGACGTCTTTTATAAGTGTTTCGCCCCGGCTTTCATCAATGTTTTTAAAGATCAGGTTTCTGATTCTCAACAGATCGTTTTCTGAAACAATGTTTTCAGAGTCAGCAATGCTAAGGTGAAGATAAATATAATAATGTTCGTAAACCCAATCGGTAGTGATGTCAAAATGGATCATGAAAAAGTTTTTTTATCTTTCTATAACGGCTGATTTGATGCCTGAAATATACTAAGAGTTTCTATAATTGCACAAAAAAATAGTCCTGAAATTTTTCAGGACTATTTTTATTGATTTGTTAAATGCATATCAGGCAATTACATCATGCCGCCCATGCCGCCACCCATTGGAGGCATAGCAGGTGCATCCTTTTCTTCAGGATCATCCGCTACTACACACTCTGTAGTTAAAAGCAGGGCTGCTATAGAAGCTGCATTTTCAAGAGCAAGTCTTGTTACTTTTGTAGGATCGATGATACCTGCAGCCACCATGTTCTCGTATTTGTCCTCACGGGCATTGTAGCCATAGTCATCTTTTCCTTCTTTTACTTTCTGAATGATCACAGAACCTTCAAGACCTGCATTGAAAACGATGGTTCTCAAAGGAGCCTCAATAGCCGTTCTGATGATTGAAACACCGGTTGCCTCATCTTCATTCAGGGTTTTTACGTTATCTAAAGCAGCAGACGCTCTGATTAAAGCTACTCCACCACCAGGAACGATACCTTCTTCTACTGCAGCTCTTGTCGCATGAAGAGCATCGTCAACTCTGTCTTTTTTCTCTTTCATTTCAACTTCAGTAGCTGCACCTATGTAAAGGATAGCTACGCCACCTGAAAGCTTTGCAAGTCTTTCCTGTAGTTTTTCTTTGTCATAATCAGAAGTAGTGTTTTCAACCTGAGCTTTGATCTGATTGATTCTTCCGGAGATGTCTTCTTTTTTACCGGCACCGTTAACTATGGTTGTGTTGTCTTTATCGATGTTGACTTTTTCGCATGTTCCGAGCATGTCAAGGGTTGCATTCTCTAATTTGAAACCCCTTTCTTCTGAAATTACGGTTCCTCCTGTAAGAACTGCGATATCCTCCAACATTGCTTTTCTTCTGTCGCCAAATCCCGGAGCTTTCACTGCAGCGATTTTTAAAGCACCTCTGATCTTGTTTACTACCAATGTTGCAAGAGCTTCGCCATCAACATCTTCAGAGATTATAAGCATTGGTCTTCCTGTCTGAACAGATTGCTCAAGGATAGGAAGAAGTTCTTTCATAGAAGATATCTTCTTGTCGTAGATAAGGATGTATGGATTCTCCAATTCTACTTCCATTTTTTCAGTATTAGTTACAAAGTATGGAGAAAGGTATCCTCTGTCGAATTGCATTCCTTCCACAGTTTTAACTTCTGTTTCAGTACCTTTTGCTTCTTCTACAGTGATTACACCGTCTTTACCTACTTTGTCCATTGCATCAGCAATCATTTTTCCGATTTCGGAATCATTGTTAGCAGAGATGGTGGCAACTTGTCCGATTTCGTTGGAGTTGTTGATTTTTTTAGATTGTGAGCGAAGGTTTTCAACAATAGCTGTAACCGCTTTGTCTATACCTCTTTTTAAATCCATTGGATTAGCGCCGGCTGCTACGTTCTTAAGGCCAGCAGCAAAAATAGCCTGTGTAAGCACTGTCGCAGTAGTTGTTCCGTCACCTGCCTGATCAGCAGTTTTTGAAGCTACTTCTTTTACCAGTTGAGCACCCATGTTTTGAATTGGATCTTTAAGCTCAATATCTTTAGCTACTGTAACACCGTCTTTAGTTATAGCAGGTGCTCCGAATTTTTTGTCAAGGATTACGTTTCTACCCTTTGGACCAAGGGTAACTTTCACTGCGTCAGCTAGTGCGTCAACTCCTTTTTTTAATTTTTCGCGTGCAGTTGTATCGAAAAATATGTTTTTTGCCATAATTGAAAAATTTTAATGTTTTGTTTTAAAATTAGGATTGTGATTAAAGAACAGC
The DNA here is from genome assembly GCA_046313675.1 of Cytophagaceae bacterium. Lineage (GTDB taxonomy): Bacteria > Bacteroidota > Bacteroidia > Cytophagales > Cytophagaceae > JBKBXU01. Next base: position 13,351 of record JBKBXU010000072.1, on the reverse strand, counting down.
GAATATATCCGATTCACGCATGATAAGGTATTCTTTACCTTCTACAGTAACTTCTGTTCCGGAATATTTGCCGTATAATACTGTGTCGCCTACCTTAACTGTCATAGGCTCGTCTTTTTTGCCGGTCCCTACTGCTATTATAGAACCCTTTTGTGGTTTTTCTTTGGCTGTATCAGGAATAATGATACCGGAAGCTGTTTTTTCTTCAGCTGCAGCAGGTTCAACCAGAACTCTGTCAGCTAATGGTTTCAGATTTACTTTTGACATTTTCTTTTATGTTTTAAAAGGTTAAGGTTTAATATCTTTTCCTATCGCCCTATTGCATTTCCTGTGCCAATTTATAAAACTGAAAAAATGTCACGTTTTACTGACAAAACTAGCATGTTCAGGAGGCCGGTGGCTAGTATTAACTGACATAATAGCACCTTGTTCAGTTTTTTAAGGCTTATTTAAATGTGTGTCAGGTGCGCCTTACATATTGTTCGATAAAAGGAAGTTTCATAGAAAAATGCTATTGATATTACAGATTATTTAATTATATTAACAATATATGGGGCAAATCCGTAAATAATTATATAATCTAATTTATTTCTTTGCTATGAACGAACTTAATAGAAACTGGCTCACAGAAGGTTTAATAGATTTTGAATATAAAAAATATATTCTTCTGTCTTATTTTCAATTTGTAAAGGAAAATTTCAAAGAAAAAAAGTTGTATCCACATCTTTCGGATTTGGTTTTCCACTATAAGAATCTCCTTGAGATTAAAGAAAACAAGAAGCTATTGTATGAAAATTTCCCTAAGCAGATAAGCCGGGCAGATTTTGAAAAGCTTCAGTTGATTTATGAGGAGGTGGTCAACGACGATAAGGTGATGATGGAAATTCAGGAGATACTAAGTTTTGCGATCCCACAATTTAAAGAGCATTTGACAAGGGGCAAAGACCTTTATGAAGACATAGAAGACAAAATGTCCATTTCACCTGTTGGGATCAGCCCATTGTATCCGGATGAAGGTTATGTGTTCTTTATGTTCCCTTTTGAAAAAGATGCCCGTGTATACGAATATCAGATCACGATTTTTGAAAATGCCAATGAAAAATTCCGGGGAGTCCACATGAATTTTCTGGAGTGTATAAGCAAAGGAATAGGTAATACCTTCGAATCAATAAAGTTGGAGCTGATTAGGAAATACAAGAAATTACCCAATCCGGCAACTTACCTTATTGAAAGCAAAGCTTCTTACCCATTAAATGAGACTTTACTTCCCATAGCCAAGAGGTTGTTGGTGAAGCACATTTATAGTGCGTGATCCATAAAAAAAGCCGATTCATTTGAATCGGCTTTTTTTATAAAGTCTTTTTGAATATTTAATTAGTCGTTTGGATCCAGGTCTAAACCTTCCTGAGTGTCAAATTCACCTTCTTCGTCCAATGGCTCACCCTGCTGTGTTCCCGGTGCCGGGGTGGGAGCTCCGCTTTCCTGAGCTCTTCTCTGAGCCGGGGTAAGTTCTTCGGTAGCTGCTGTTCCTGGATCTATCACTATGTTAAATAACATTGTAAGTACCAGAACACCAATTGCAAGTCCCCAGGTTACTTTTTCTAAAGCATCTCCGGTTTTTTTAACGCCAATTAACTGGCTTGCACCGCCTCCAAAAGTACTTGAAAGACCGCCTCCCTTAGAGTTTTGCGCAAGAACTATCAATACCAATAAAATGGCAACGACAATTATAAGTATGGTTAAAGCAATGATCATTAGTTGTTATTAGTTAGATTTTCAATTTGGCTTGCAAAGTAAGTGCTTTTTTCCGGATATTTCAAAATTAATTGTTTGTAAATCTCTATAGCCTTGTCTGTTTTTCCCTGACGGGTCATCATTTTAGCAAAATTTTCAGAAACAGGATATTTGCTTGCTTTCAAACCTTTGCTTGCAAGATCCTCCTGAGGCTTCTCAATTTTATCTGATGACAGTTGCGGAATACTAGGCTCTTCCCTGATAAAGCGTTCAATAATATCGTTTTCAGCCTTTTTGTCCTTCTTATAACGAACGCCTTTTTCTTTTATGTATTCCAGGTATCCTGATAAAAGATCGGCATCAGTTGTTTCTTTTTCTTCAATTCCTGAAATGAGAATGTCCTCAAACCTGCTTGATGTAATATAATGTTTCGCTGTGGAAATAGGTTCCTCTTCGGTCTTAGATTTTTCTTTTGCCTCCTCTTTTATATGTTTATCTGGAGATTTTTTACTCTTAGCCGGGCTGACAAGGTTGTCAGCTTTTACTTCCTTTTTGGCTTTGGGAATTTCTTTTGTCTCCTCCGTATCATCATCTGAGATAATCAGAGGCCTGGAGAAATTTCCTGTTTTCTTTCTCAGCTCATGGAGCTTTTTTAAATTATCTTCTATTTCCCTGAAAAGATCTTCTTTGAACGGTTCTTCCTGAAGTGAGATTATTGCCGGGCCAGCCTCAACAAGCTCTGGTTCCAAAACCACGGCCTTTGGCAACGTTTTCTCATTTTTTGGTTGTTGGTCATTATTGATCGGTGCTTTAAAAGAAGGAGAGGGGCCAGGCTGGCTGTTTTCAGGACTTTTAAGATTAAGAATTATATTTTTTAAGTTTTTCCTGTCCGAAGTATAGGCGGATGCTGTTTTTAGTTTTTGTTCAGCCAGCATTCCTCCGTGTTCATGTGTTCCTTTCGACAAAAGGATATGGGCAGCCTGACAATAGGGGAAATTTTTAATCAGATCCTCCAGGGCTTTTAGCTCTGATGGTTCTATTCCCTGAGGATTCTGCAATAATTCTATAAACTTTTGTTTGTTCATCACAATTACCAGGTTGATGTAGTTCTATTAAATATATCCAGGACTATCTGTCCAAGTATCTCAGTTAAAGCCTCATTTTCAACTTGTGTCAGTGTTTGATTTTGTCCGAAATCAAAGTAAAAACTAAATGGTTGTTGAAAACTCTGCAGCTCCTCTTTGGTATTCGTAAAACGGACGTTTACGGTTACAGTAAGTCGGTTCAAACCGGTAATATCACCTGCCTGAGGTGCCATAGGTGCAACTGCAAATCCTACAATGCTGCCTTCTATCTGCCAGTCTCCGTTTGAGTTAACTACGATCAAGCGGGAGTTGTCCTGATAAAAACTTCTTAAAGCTTCCGAAAACCTTTGAGTAAGGTTAGGAGGCCCACTTCCTGATTCATTTATAAAGTTTTGTATGGATATAGTCCTTACGTCTGCAGGTATAGCGCCTTCACGAAAACCATACTTAACTTTACATCCAAGCAGGAAAATGAATATTATAGCTATGTAACTTACTTTCATTATCCGATTTCGTCTATCTGATATTGTTTGATCTTTCTGTATAACGTTCTTTCTGATATCCCAAGGTCCTGAGCGGCATATTTTCTTTTGTTTCTGTTTTTTTTCAATGCCTTTATAATCATTTCCTTTTCTTTATCCTCTAAAGATAAGGATTCATCCTCATCTTCTTCATGAATGATATCTTCGATTCTGTCATGATTTATGTGTTTGTTCTTAATCACAACAGGCTCTTGTTTGTCTTTTGCAGGAAGTAAATATGAGGATGAGGACCTGAGATCTTGTCCATGATATTCTTCTTCCTGGTGTATATTATGGAACAAAGATTCATGCTCTTTAAGTACACTTGTGTCAACTTTATCTCCCTGAATCATGTCCAATACAAGCTTTTTCAGCTCATTCATGTCCTTTTTCATGTCAAAGAGAATTTTGTACAGGATTTCTCTTTCAGAAAAATCCTCTTTTACTTCCTCTCTGTAAAGTGCGGGTAGGCTTGAGTTTCCCGGAAGATACTTCAGCAAGGTTTCTTTGTCTATTTCTCTATCAGTTTCTAATACAGATATTTGCTCGGCCAGGTTTTTCAGTTGACGTATGTTTCCCGGAAACCTGAATTTCAGCAATTCCTGCTGTGCCTCCTCGGTAAGTTTAATGGGGCTTACCTTATATTTATCGGCAAAGTCTGTGGCAAACTTTCTGAACAGGAGCAGAACATCCTGTCCTCTTTCCCTGAGAGCCGGTACGTAAATAGGTACAGTATTTAGCCGGTAGTAGAGATCCTCTCGGAATTTCTTCTTTTGTACAGCGTCATAGAGGTTGACATTGGTGGCTGCTACCACCCGAACATCTGTTTTCTGGACTTTTGATGAACCGACTTTAATAAATTCTTTATTTTCCAGGACTCGCAACAACCTTGCCTGTGTGCCTATGGGCATTTCGCCTATTTCATCAAGAAAAATTGTGCCCCCGTTCGTAACTTCGAAATAGCCTTTTCGGGCTTCATGAGCTCCGGTAAAAGAGCCTTTTTCATGGCCAAATAGTTCGGAATCAATGGTTCCCTCAGGTATTGCTCCACAGTTGATGGCAATAAACTGCCCATGTTTTCTGTGACTCAACTGGTGAATTATTTTACTGAAGGATTCTTTTCCACTTCCGCTTTCACCGGTAATCAACACCGACATGTCCGTTGGGGCAACCTGAGAAGCTACCTCAATGGCATGATTCAGGGAAGGAGAGGTTCCTATAATTCCAAATCGTTGTTTTATGCTTTGTAATTCTGCACTATTCATAGCTTCTATTTCTATTCTACCACATCTCCAAATAGTGTTCCCTGTGAACAGTCTTTAATAAGGACGTTCACGTAGTCACCGGGTTTATAAGTATTGTGTTTTGGAAAAACCACCATGGTGTTCTGGCTGTTTCTTCCTTTATAAAAGTCATTGGATTTTTTAGAATAGCCTTCTATTAGGACTTTATAGGTTTTGCCTATGGTACGTTTGTTTCTTTCCATAGAAAGCCTGGCCTGCAGGGCGATGGTTTCAGCCAATCTTCTTTTTTTAACCTCTTCCGGAATGTCGTCGGTGAGTTTCTTTGCAGCAGGGGTTCCGGGTCTTTCAGAATAAAAAAACATGTAGGAGAAATCATATTTCACGTATTCCATGAGTGAAAGGGAGTCTTGGTGTTCTTCTTCCGTTTCGGTACAAAAACCGGCAATCATATCTGAAGATAGCCCACAGTCTTCTCCCAGTATTTCCCGTATTCTGTCAATTTTGTTAATGTACCATTCCCTGTCATAGGTTCTGTTCATAAGTTCCAGAATGCGGTTGTTGCCGCTTTGCGCTGGTAAGTGGATGAAGTCGCAGATGTTTTCATATTTCTTGATGGCATAAAGAACGTCATCTGTGATATCTTTAGGGTGTGAGGTTGAGAAGCGTACCCTAAGATCAGGGCTAACCAAGGCCACTTTTTCTAACAACTGTGCAAAATTGACGTGTTCTGTTTCATCATCGGAATTCCATTTATAGGAGTCTACATTTTGTCCCAGCAAGGTCACCTCTTTAAAACCCTGTTTAACCAGGTCTTCCGCTTCTTTAATTATTGAATGTGGATCTCTGCTTCTTTCTCTTCCTCTTGTATATGGCACTACACAGAAAGAACACATGTTGTCGCATCCGCGCATAATTGAGATAAAGGCCGTTACACCATTACTGTTTAATCGCACAGGGCTGATGTCTGCATAGGTTTCTTCTCTGGATAAAAAGACGTTTACCGCCTTTTTACCATCATCCACTTCATTAATTAGATTTGGCAGATCTCTGTATGCATCGGGTCCTACTACCAGGTCAACAATTTTTTCCTCTTCAAGAAATTTGGCTTTTAAGCGCTCAGCCATGCACCCAAGTACGCCTATCATCAATCCGGGTTTGTCTCTTTTTAAGTGATTGAACTGGCTTAATTTATTCCTTACTTTTTGCTCGGCATTTTCTCTGATTGAACAGGTATTCAGAAATATTACGTCAGCAAGCTCGTATTGAGAGGTAGTGTCAAATCCGTTATCGTGCATAATGGACATCACAATTTCGCTATCGGCAAAATTCATTTGACATCCATAACTTTCTATATACAACTTCCTGCTTTTGCCTGTATTTTTATCAGGAGTTATTTTAGGAAGGTCACAAGCAGCTTTTTCCTCTTCCGTAATAATGGAAATATCTTTAATCAAATTTGACATAGGTACTATGGTTTCAACGATGCAAATATAGAGAAAAAAGCATAAAAAAACTGACATTATGTCAGTTTTTTTGATAAATTAACTTCCTCATCCACAGGTTTATGGTTGATTGTCCTGATAAAGAATTTTTGATAATTTCTGATCATGCTTATAGATGTCTTCTCTGAAATACACCACTCCTTCATCATCAACCCAGGCAGTAAAGTATAATATATACACCGGTATCGGGTTCTCTATTTTTACATAAACTTCTTCTGTTGAGTTCATTGAATTGCTGATTTTTTCTTTTGTCCATCCTTTCTGAGATTTTAAAAGGTATTCAGCCAATTTGAGAGGCTCTTCTATTCGAATACATCCGTAACTAAAGCCTCTTTCTTTGGTGTTGAACAGATGGCCATAGGGGGTATCGTGTAAATAAACATCAAAATGATTTGGGAACATGAACTTAACCCTTCCCAAGGGGTTATGCCTGCCGGGGTTTTGCTTGAAGGTAAATCTCAAATCTTCTTCTTCGATTGATTTCCAGTCTATGGTATCAGGATTGATGGGTTTCTTTAAATTGCCATCGTACACTTCAATGTCTCTTTTGTCGAGATAGGAGGGGTTTCGCTTTACCACGGGAAGAATTTCTTTTAATGCAATGCTTCGCGGAACCATCCATGAAGGACTGAACACAATGTGATCAATTTCATCATTAAATACTGGTGTGCCGGTTGCCTCTGTTCCCACGATGATGTTCATTTCCCATTTTTCTTCCTCTTCCTCATAGACGTGCAGTTTATACTCAGGAATATTGACAATGAGATAGTTTTTTTGAGTTTTTTCAGGTACCCACCGCCACCTCTCCATGTTTATCAAAATTTGGGTGATCCGATCGCTTACAGGCGTATTTAGCATCACCAGAGTTTTACCACCTACAATGCCGTCTTCCTTAAGTCCATGCCTCATTTGAAAATTTTCTACAGCTTTTTTTAGCTCCAAATCAAATAGCCCTTCATTTTTGTTTTCTTTCAGGTCACCACTCTCAATTAATCGCTGTTGTAATGCCTGTACGCTTTTTCCTGTATCACCGCGTGTCAGTCTTTGTTTATGTTTTAAATCAACCACTGTATAACCTCCCTTTCTTTGAAGACTTCTATACTTTGACAATGCTGATCTTAACTTTTTATATTCTTTATGCAGTGGCTCATGTTCAAGGAATGGGTTGCTTTCATAATCGTTGTCGTATAAGATGGAATCTAGTTTTTCATCATAGGTGATTTTCTTGGGTTCTGTATACCATTCCAGCTTTGCTTTGCCTGGATCAACCATGCCGGACCATAGATGAGGAGCGTGCTTAAAGAATGAAGCAGTAAGAAAAATATCCAGCTCTTTTCGGGCTTTTACTACATTAGGATCCGTTAGTTCCTTTGATTGACGAACAGATTTGTATAAGTTGTTTATCCTGTTGCTTTCATCAAGGTCGGTAATCAATCCGTGTCTGTCAAGGTTAATGACGATGTTTAAAAACATGCTTGTTTGAGGTATAAGAAAGCCTTTTTCCGACCAGGCTAGCTGGTAGTTTCTTTTTCCATAGAAAGTATGAATCTCCTCTCTGTGCATCCGGTAGTATTGATTCTTTAGAAGAAAAGTGTCAATGGCAACACTGTCAATGTATTCCTGGTTTAGTGTAATTTCTTTTTTGAGACGTGATTGTCCATGCTTTTTGGCTGAAGCCTCCTTGTTCTCCCTTTCTTCACAAGAGGTGAGTATTATTAAAATCCAGAATAAGGCAAAAAGATGTCTTAGCATGTCAAACAAGTCTATACTTAGTATAACTATGGTAAGGGTAGGACTTGTTCTTTAGAAAGGTAATTATTTTAAAATGGGGGCATTATTTTGTGGATGATAGTCCGAAATGGATGTAAAGATAGGGAGCCGGATTAGCAGCTCCCTTCCTTATTTTTAAATCAGAAACTAAAGAAGAATGGAATTACAAACGTTGCCAGGATCCAGAATAGTAAATTTAATCCTACCCCGACTTTCGTAAAATCCTTAAACCGATAACCACCGGCTCCATAGATCATTGTATTAGTTTGGTAGCCAACAGGAGTCATAAAACTTGCCGAAGCGCCAAGGGTTATCGCAATTAGAAAAGGCATAGCCGACAACTCCAACTGATGAGCTGTGGATATGGCAATAGGGGCAAGCAAAGCTGCGCTTGCATTGTTGGACATGATTTCAGTAAGCAGGGAGGTTAGCAGGTATAGTGCAGATAAAATCGCTATAGGTCCGAGAAAGCCTACATTTTCAACTACTGTTCCTGCAACGATCACCGAAAGGCCTGTTTTCTCCATAGCCATACCAAGGCTAAGTGCGCCTGCGAGTAAAAAAATCACCTTCCAGTCAACCACATCATATATTTCTTTTACAGGAATACACCTTGTCAAAATTATAATTACAGATGCTATGAGCGTACCACCCAGCACATGTAGTATGTTAAATGCCGATAATAATATAACACCCAGCAGACAGGAGATTACAATAGTAAAGTTTTTCCAGTTGATGGAATTGTTTTTATGTTCAGTTATTAATAAAAACGGTTGATTTTGCTGGAGTTCTTCTTCCTTAATTTTATCAAGCCTGTTGTTTTTTATCTCTACAAGTACAACATCTCCAGGTTTTAGCTTTGTATTCATCAAGCGATCGTGAAGAATATCTTCTCTATGTTTGATGGCCAGTGGAATGGCTCTGTATCGTTGCCTGAAGTTTACCTCCTGCATGGTTTTCCCTTCAAAACGCGAGTTTGAAGTAATAATCAATTCTACTAGCGAAGTATCTTTTGACGCAAAGTGGTGATTGCTTACCTTAATAGGAGGGTTTACTTTTATTTTTAGTTTGTCTTTTAATTTTTGAAGTTTTTCAACATTGCTTCGTACTTTTAAAACATCACCGGGTCGGAGAATAAAATCACCCGAGGGAAGTGAGTAGACTTCTTTGTTTCTGATTACTTCCAGAATGTCCATTTTGTCTACCGTAACAAGAGGAGCCTCCCGGATCATTTTGTTGGCTGAACGGGCTTCTTCAAATAATTCGATTTCAACAATGTAATCTCTAAGATGGTAATTTCCCTCATTCCCGCTTTTTCTGTCCGGAAGTAAATTTTTACCTATGAACAGCATGTATAACATACCGGCTACCAGCAGGGTAAGTCCAACAGGAGCAAGGGTAAACATACTGAAACCCTCTTCACCGCTTTGACGTGCTATACCATCAACCAGTATATTGGTAGATGTTCCAATAAGAGTACACATACCACCAAAGATGGAGGCAAAGGAAAGTGGGATCAAAAGTTTTCCGGCAGGGAAGTCCGCTTCTTTGGCTGTTTGAATAATGATAGGAATGAAAAGAGCTACTACCGGCGTATTGTTGATAAAGGCAGATACTCCCGCAATAGTAACCATCATGGTTAATAATCCAAGGGAGTAATTTTTTTTGAACATTTTTGCAAAAAAAACGCCAATGGAGGTGAGAGCGCCAGTTTTTAACACAGCAGCACTCAGAATAAACATAAAAAGAACGGTGATGGTTGCCCGGTTGCTAAAGCCCTCTACAGCTTCCATAGGGGAAAGGATGCCCGTAACAATCAAAGCGCTCATTATTAACAAGGCTACAATATCTACACGTATCCATTCGCTTATAAAAAGGAATAATGCAGCTAGCAAAATAAAACTTAAAATAATGGCGTCCATACCTGATTTTTTTTCAAATATCTTTAATCTATTTAATATATCAAACTAATAGAGTAATAATAATTTCATCTTAAATATAGCTTGTAGTGAATACTATGTACCAATATTTTATTTTTTAATATAAATAGCTTAACTTATACGTTATTTTAAATAAATTTGAGTCTATTATGTTTAGCAATCCCTTAGTTTAGTTCCTTTATGAATCGTATTCAAACTATATTTACCAGCATTTTTTTAGTGTTTTCATTTATCAGTTTTTCAATTTTTGCCCAGACTAAAACCAAAAGTACAGAAAACGGACTTCTCTGGGAAATTTCGGGAAATGGTTTGAAGAAACCGTCTTACTTATATGGAACCATGCATGTGAGCAATAAGATAGCGTTTCACCTGCCGGAATCATTCTTTGAAGCATTGAAAAACACCGATATGATTGCCCTTGAAATCAATCCGGATATTTTTGTTGATGAGATATTTAGCTCACCTTTTTATAAAGAAAGGGAAAACTGGGAGAGAGGAAATGGTGATAATTTTTATACCAGTGCCTTCTATTTAGGGATTCCAACCAACAATTTATTCAGAATGGTACTTTCTAAGGAAGACCATTTTGCCAATTACCTGCTTTACAGATCAAGAAAAGCAAGTGAAGATTTTCAGGAAGATACATACCTGGATTTATTTATTTATCAAGCAGGTAAGAAACTAAATAAAAAAATTACCGGGCTGGAGAAGCTGGACGAAACAATAGAATTTTCTTATAAAGCTGTAATGGAAGAAACCGGCTCCAAAAAAGAGAATATGGAGTATACCTATGAAGGTGACAGCTGGGAGGATCTTGAAGATGCCTATCGAAGAGGGGATCTTAATTTGATTGATTCCATAAGCAGAGGTTCTGAAACCAAGCTTTACAGGGAATATATGTTGTTTAAGCGGAATGCCATTATGGTTGAGAGAATGGATTCTATTCTCAAGCACCATTCATTATTTGCAGGTGTCGGTGCTGCTCACCTTCCCGGAGAAATGGGTATGCTAAACATGCTTCGTGAGAAAGGTTATACAGTGAGAGTAATAAAGAACGATGGCTCTCATTCTAAAATGAAGGATAAAATTGAAAACATGACCTTCAAAAATACCTTTACCAAACACTATGCTGAAGATTCTTTATTTGAAGTAAATGTTCCCGGAAAGGTTTTTCAAACACCTACCAGTTATTCTTATTCGGACGAAGGAGCTTACAAAGAATACTTCTGTGCAGATATGGCGAATGGAGCTTATTATTCAATTATCCGACAGAATACCTATGGACTTCTGACGGATCTCTCGCAAAACGATTACTATAAGAAAATAGACAGTATACTTTTTGAGAATATCCCGGGAAAAATTCTTAAGAAAAAACGCATTGTGGAAGGAAATATCGAAGGCTTTGATATACTTAATGTAACCAAAACCGGAAATCAACAGCGATATAAAATCTACATTACGCCTTTGGAGGTGGTTATTTTTAAAGTTGCCGGAATAAAAAAATACGCAACCAAGGAAGGCAATAGTTTTATCAGTTCAATTAAATTCAGACCTGCCCGGCAGGGAGAGAATACCTTTGCTTCAAAAGGCGCAGGTTTCTCTGTTAAAATGCCTGGTGATTATATAAGAGAAGATAATTCTAAAGAAAACGCCAGAATTAAGAGAGATTACATGGTGCAAAGCTATGATGATAAGGGGAATTACTATTTATTTTCAAAAACCACTTATCCTGATTTTACCTACATAGAAGAAGATACTTTTGAATTGTATCAGCTTGCTAAGAATTTTTGTAAAGAGATTGAGTACAAAATTTCAGATAGAAAATTTGCTACCTATAAAGGATCTCCTGTAATAGACATAAAGGCTACCAGGGAGGATTCTGAAAATCTCTACTTAAGGGTACTTATTTCCGGCCCCGAATACTTTTTAATGGCCACGAAGAATTCTGATAGTTTAGCATTTGTGGGTTTTGCCTCTACGTTTAACTTGACGGACAAGCAGTATGCAGGAAGCTTTACGGTTTATGAAGATACATTGCATGGGTATAAGGTTACTACTCCTGTTCCCTTGTATGGAGAATTTCTATACAAAAAAGACATGAAGGACCAGCGCACAAAAGAGAGAAAAGAAAAAGATCAATTCTTTTCAAATGAAAAGTCGTTGTACTATGTCTCATTACCAAGCTCAGAGGTCATAGAGGTGGTCTATAATAGGTTTACCGACTTTTTTAGTATGGATAAAGATGAGTTTTGGGAACAGTCAAAACATTTTATTAGCGATAGGGGAAGTTTGGTTATAGAGAAAGAGGTGTGGAACAATCCTAATGAAACTACTTTCCTCTTGACAGATACCAATAGCTCCAGAGCTGTTAAGACTAAGCTTGTCCTTGCTGACAACCTGTTTTATATTGTCAAAGCTACTATTGATACTACGGGCAAGGAAAGTAAATTTGTTTCTGAATTCTTTAACTCCTTTGCCCCATTGAAGCAAGGTGAGCCGGATTTTCTTTTTACAGATAAATCGAAAAAGTTTTTCGAAGCTTGTGCCTCCGATGATACTACCATCGTTAAATCCGCTCTTTATGCTACTGCCTACGTGAATTTTCAAGACAGTGATTTGCCTAATTTAATTTCCATATTGGAGGATAAAAAGTTTACTAAAAACTTTACAGATAATAAGTTTCAAAAGCAGAGACTTATTGAGAAAATTGTAGCTATTGAGACTAAAGATTCAGAAGCATTTGTTCGAAGATTTTATAAAGAATCTTCCGATAGTGCCCATTTGCAGTTAATTATCTTAAATAAACTAGCCGGCACTAAAAATCAGAAATCCTATAAACTGCTATCTGAGTTGCTTGCTTCGGAAGCTCCTCTCTATGGTAAAAGTGATATTAATCGTATGTATAATCAACTGTACGACTCACTTCAGTTGGCTGCGAAGTTGTTCCCTTCTATGTTAGAGCTAACAAGATATCCTGAATACAAAGAAAATAGCTACAGGTTACTTGCCGCATTAGTGGATAGTGGCTTTGTCAAATCGGAAGTCTATAAATTTAAAAAGGATGAAATTTTAAGAGAAACAAGTGAAGAATTGAAAAGACGTGTAAGCCAGGATAGCAAGTCTTCGAAAAGACCAAACAACGGTGATATACTTGGGAAGTATTCTGCTCTTCTGATTCCTTTTTACAATGATAAAGATGTCAAACAGGTCTTTCATAAAATGGTCAACCAGAAAGATAAAAATATTAGTTTCCTGGTATCCCTTCATCTTTTAAAAGCAAACCAGGAAACAGAGGATAGCCTGTGGGTAAACTTCAGTAAGAATGATTTTTACCGTGTAATGCTGTATAACAGATTAAAGGATATCAACCGGTTAGATAGGCTGGATAGTGAATATAATACCCAGGAAGCTTTAGCAAAGGCTTTGTTATGTGGAAAATATTCGGCTAATGAAACCGATACCGTAGTATTTATTGATCGCAGAATTGTAACCTTGGGAGACAAATCCGGCTATGTTTATTTCTTTAAAAGGAAAAAAGAAAAAGAGCATGTCTGG
>JBKBXU010000071.1:0-16041 GCA_046313675.1 Cytophagaceae bacterium | reverse complement strand
TAGGAGATGTTGAAGGTATATCAGATGCTAATGGAGCCGCTTCTGTGCAGGTAGCGGAAGGAACATACAATTACAGCATACGGGCAACGGGTTTCTTTACCCACTTTGGCTCATTTGGTATTCATGCAGACAATTCCTATAATTTTGTTCTGGTGGCAGGCCCGGAGAATCTTATCCATTACTGGAACTTCAACGATAATTCATCTTTTGAAAATTTGATTTACCCAACGTATAGTATTGGAAATGCATCACTGAACTATGACAGCGATTGGGATGATGTAAACGACAACACCGACATCAATGAATATTACAGCAGCAGCTCAAGCAGGGCTCTGCGCTTAAGAAATCCGGCCGGAGATTTCATAATTACGGCTCCGACTACAGGTCATGAAAATATTAAACTTAAATATGCGGCCAACCGGACCTCAAATGGGATGGAAAGGCATATTGTGGAATACAGTGTGGATGGAGAGAATTTTTCATCAGAAGGTTTGACGGATAATGAGGTCTCGCTTTCGACAAATTACCACTTGTATGAATTTGATTTTTCTGCTATTGAGGCGGCAAATAATAATGCTAATTTTAAAATTAGAATACGTTTTGAAGGTCAAACCATTGGTCTGCTTGGGAATAATCGGATAGACAACCTGAGCATTGAGAGCTCATTAGGTGACACCGATCCGGATGATCCAAATTCCGTTCTTGCAGAAAAATTAGGTACAGCATTTATAGCTTTCCCTAACCCTGCAGTAGGAACATCTCATGTGTTTTTCAATAAGCAGGCTTCAGTAAAAGTTTATAATACGCTAGGGGATCTTCTTAAAGTTGAAGAGAATAAGGAGGCAATGGATATTAGCCAGCTTAATCCAGGAATGTATTACCTTGTTACAGATACCGGAGAGAGCTTTAAGTTGATTGTTAAATAATAAGAGGAAATATTTATTGAAGAATACAGTTATGATGTTTTAATTTTAGAAAATTATCATTACTTTTGGTCATAATTTTAGTAAGAACATGAATTTTCAATTACATAATATTTGGTGGTGGCAGATTTCCTGATCGAAATGTGAACACTATCCTTATGTAATTTATAAAAATATAGGTTTTAAAATAAAGGCTTGCTGTTCACACAGCAAGCTTTTTTTCTTTAATACGTACCATAATGAAAACATATAAATTTAAAACAACATACAAAAAATTACTGGCTGATACCGTTACACCGGTTAGTATATTTTTGAAAATTCGCGACAAGTTTGCGAACAGCATATTGCTTGAGAGCTCTGATTATCATAGCAATGATAACAGCTATTCTTATATATGTATTAAGCCAATAGCTAAGTTTGAAGTTGCCGACGGAAATATATTTACTCAGTTTCCGGATGGTAAGGAAGAGAAAAAAGAGATAACAGATAAAGGACAGGTTATATCTGCATTAAATAGCTTTGCAAATCAATTTTCGACGGAAGATCATTCTTTTAACTTCAGCAATAATGGACTTTTCGGCTACATGTCATACGATGCCATCAGGTACTTTGAAGATGTAGAAGTGGATACCTATGAGACGGATGAGCGTAAAATTCCTGATCTGCTTTACCATGTATATCAGTACATCCTTGTAATTAATCATTTCAAGGAAGAGCTATACATCTTTGAACATACTTTAAATGACGAGCAAAGCAGCATTCATGTTATTGAATCTTTGATCAGCAATAAGAATTTTGCCAGTTATCGTTTTTATCCCGGCCAGGATGAGGCCTCAAATTTTCAGGATAAAGAGTTCCTTGAAATTCTACAGAAAGGGAAAGATCATTGCCACCGTGGAGACGTTTTTCAAATTGTATTATCCCGACGTTTTTCTCAAAGTTTTAAAGGCGATGATTTTAATGTCTACCGTGCATTGAGATCTATTAATCCGTCTCCTTATCTGTTCTATTTTGATTATGGAAATTTCAAAATATTTGGTTCATCGCCCGAAGCACAGATTGTGATTAAAGATCAAAAAGCTATTATTTATCCTATTGCGGGTACATTTAGACGGACTGGAAACGACCTTCAGGATGCGGAATTGGCACAAAAATTATTTGACGACCCTAAAGAAAACTCAGAACATGTAATGCTTGTTGATCTTGCAAGGAATGACCTGAGCAGAAGTGGAAAAGAGGTAAAGGTTGAAAACTTTAAAGAGATACAATATTACTCGCATGTTATCCATTTAGTTTCTAAAGTTACAGGCGTATTGGATGAAAAAACCAGAACTCTGGATTTGGTCGCAGATACCTTTCCTGCCGGGACATTGTCCGGAGCACCAAAGCATATGGCCATGACCTTAATTAACAAGTATGAGCATGGGAACAGAGGCTTTTATGGAGGTGCTATAGGTTTCATAGGTTTCAATGGAGAGTTTAATCATGCCATCATAATTCGTTCATTACTAAGTAAAAATAATAAGTTGTTTTACCAGGCTGGTGCAGGTGTAGTAGATAAGTCCAGTACAGACAGTGAGCTTAATGAAGTTCATAATAAGTTACTTGCCCTTAGGTCAGCCATTAAGATAGCTGCCGAAATAAAATAAAGCAGATTAGAAGAGACTAATACGATGAAACTACTTGTTCTTGATAATTACGATTCGTTCGTTTACAATATAGTACATATCATCCGGGAGCTTGGCTACGGAGATTCTATGGATGTGATAAGAAATGATAAAATTTCCCTTGATGAGGTCGCAAAGTACGATAAAATTTTACTTTCTCCCGGACCGGGGATTCCTTCTGAGGCAGGGATTCTTATGGATCTGATAAAGAAATACGGGCCTGAGAAAAGTATATTTGGCGTTTGCCTTGGTCATCAGGGAATTGGGGAAGCGTTCGGAGCCTCTTTAATTAATCTTGATGAGGTTTATCATGGCATTGGCATCAAAACTCAGGTAATAGCAGAGGATCTAATCTTCAAAGGAATTCCTGATCAATTTCTGTCAGGAAGATATCACTCATGGGCAGTTAGTCCTGACTCTAACCTTGACAATTTGGTGATTACCGCAAAGGACGAGAAAAACAATATTATGGCATTGCGTCATAAGCAGTATGATGTCCGTGGTGTACAATTTCACCCTGAATCCATACTTACAGAACACGGTAAGTCAATGCTAAAGAACTGGCTGGAAAATTAATTTAACAGCTTATATTTTTAATATACTAGACTATAAATGAAAGATATACTAAACCACCTTTTGGAACATAAAGCCCTTGACAGGGACACGGCTAAAACGGTTTTGCTGGATATTGCACAGGGTAAAGCTAATCAAAGCCAGATGGCTTGCTTTATGACTGTTTATATGATGCGAAATATTACTGTCGAGGAATTGGAAGGTTTTCGTGATGCTATGCTGGAGCTGTGTGTGGCAACCGATTTATCCTCGTATAGCCCTATAGACTTATGTGGTACAGGTGGAGATGGGAAAGATACCTTTAATGTTTCTACGGTATCATCCTTTGTGGTTGCCGGAGCGGGAATAAAAGTAGCCAAGCACGGTAATTATGGGGTTTCGTCTGCTTGTGGTTCCTCCAACTTAATGGAGCATTTTGGGTATACCTTTACCAATAATAAAGATATCCTGGAAAAACAGATTGACCAGGCTGGAATATGCATAATGCATGCACCTTTATTTCATCCTGCCATGAAAAACGTAGCACCTATAAGACGCGATTTAGGCGTGAAAACTTTTTTCAACATGTTGGGTCCTATGGTAAATCCGGCCTTCCCAAAACATCAGATGGTGGGGGTTTTTAGTCTGGAGTTGGCCCGGTTGTATGGTTACCTATATCAGAATACAGGGAAGCATTTTGTAGTTGTTCATTCACTGGATGGTTACGATGAAGTATCCCTTACCGGTGCTTTTAAAATGATATCAAATAAAAGCGAAGCCATATATCAGCCGGAGGAATTGAATCTTAAACGGCACAAACCTGAAGAATTACACGGTGGAGAAACCATTGAAGATGCTGCAAAAATTTTTATGGATGTTTTGAATAATCGGTGTACAGAAGCTCAAAAAGAAGTGGTGCTGGCTAACTCGGGCTTAGCTATTTACTGTGCTTCACCAGGAATTTCTATTCATGATGCCATTGCTCTGGCAAACGAATCACTTCAATCCGGAAAAGCTAAAGCAGTCTTTGATAAATTAATGACTTTAAATGCCTGATATGATGAATATCCTTGATAGAATTGTTGAATATAAAAAAGGAATAGTGGAAAAGAGGCGTCAGGAATGCCCTGTTTCTGAGTTGGAGAAGAGCAACTATTTTAACAGAACTACGCTGTCTCTATCTGCTTTTTTGAAAGATCCTGCTCGTAATGGGATTATTGCGGAATTTAAAAAGAAATCCCCGTCAAAAGGCATCATTAATAATACAGCACTTGTGCAGGATGTAGCGAAAATGTATGATCAAAACGGGGCATCAGCAATTTCTGTACTTACCGATGAGGAATACTTTGGGGGCTCAGATAAGGATCTTATAGAGGCTCGATTGACGGTCAATTGTCCACTTTTGAGAAAAGATTTTATCATTGATGAATATCAGATCATTGAGGCAAAATCTCTGGGCGCAGATATCATATTGTTAATCGCTGCAGCTCTGACACCCCAGCGACTAAAAGAACTGGCAAAGTTTGTGAGATATATGGGTATGGAAGTTTTGCTTGAGGTGCATGATGAGGAGGAATTAAAAGATCATATAAACGAATATGTGAATGTGGTAGGAGTAAATAATCGTAACCTTAAATCATTTGAAGTAAGTATTGAAACCTCTATAAGGCTTTCTTCGCTTATTCCGAAAGATTTCCTAAAAGTATCCGAAAGTGGAATTCATGACATCCAGACCATTCAAAAGCTTAAGGAGTATGATTTTGATGGCTTTTTGATAGGGGAAAACTTTATGAAAACACAAGATCCCGGAAAAGCATTTAAGGAGTTTGTAAGCGGGCTGAAGAAATGAAAATCAAAGTTTGCGGTATGAAAGATCCTGATAACATAGCTCAGGTCGCCGGAAATAAGCCGGATTACATGGGGTTTATTTTCTATGAAGAATCAAAACGCGATGTGGGCAATCTTTCTCCGGATGAGGTCATCATACAACAAGGAACTGAAAAGGTGGGTGTGTTTGTAAACCAATCCCTGGTTTTTATTTTAAAGAAGGCACAGCGGTTTGGTTTTGACTATATTCAGCTTCACGGAGATGAATCACCCGCTTTCTGTCGTTTGGTAAAGAACGCCGGGAAAAAAGTTATTAAGGCGTTTTCCGTTGATGCAAATTTTGACTTTTCCGTTTTGGAAGCTTACAAGCCCATGTGCGATTATTTTTTATTTGATGCAAAAGGGCAGGGTTATGGAGGAAACGGAGTCACTTTTGACTGGAATGTCCTGCAGAAGTATGACAATGAGAAACCTATATTTCTTAGCGGGGGAATAAATTCCTCTCATGCGGATGATCTTATGAAATTGAACTGGCTTAACATTCACGCCATTGATATAAATAGTAAATTTGAACTTACTCCCGGTCTAAAGGATGTAGAAAAAGTTCGTGGATTCATACAAAACATTAGAGACCTATGACGTATAAGGTTAATGAAAAAGGGTACTATGGAAATTTTGGTGGTGCCTATATTCCTGAAATGCTTTATCCCAATGTAGAGGAATTGGAATCAAGATATCTTGAGATTATGAGTGATCCTACCTTTCTGAAAGAGTACCATTCTTTGCTGAAGGATTATGTGGGGCGGCCAACTCCTTTATATTATGCCTCCAGGCTATCTGAAAAATATAAAGCGCAGATTTATTTAAAAAGAGAGGATCTTTGCCATACAGGAGCTCATAAGATTAATAATACACTAGGGCAGATTTTATTGGCAAAACGTTTGGGTAAACACCGAATTATTGCAGAAACAGGAGCAGGCCAGCATGGTGTGGCAACAGCTACTGTTTGTGCTTTAATGGGTTTGGAATGTATTGTTTACATGGGCGAAGTAGACATGGAGCGTCAGAAACCTAATGTGGAACGAATGAAAATGTTGGGTGCTACGGTAATCCCGGCACTTTCCGGAAGCCGAACCTTAAAAGATGCTACCAACGAAGCCATCAGAGACTGGATTAACCACCCAGTAGACACACATTACATCATAGGATCGGTGGTAGGCCCTCATCCATATCCTGACATGGTGGCGCGTTTTCAGGCTGTGATAAGTGAAGAGATGAGAAAGCAATTAAAAGAAAAGACCGGTGCTGAAAACCCTCAATATGTAATTGCCTGTGTAGGTGGTGGGAGTAATGCTGCCGGAGCTTTTTACCACTATCTCTCCGATGAGGATGTTAACCTGATTGCCGTTGAAGCGGCAGGTATGGGGGTTAATTCAGGTTATTCTGCTGCAACTACCTATCTTGGCAAACCGGGTATAATACACGGAAGTAAAACCCTTCTTATGCAAACGGAAGATGGTCAGATTGTAGAACCACATTCGATTTCAGCAGGATTGGATTACCCGGGAATCGGACCTATACATGCACATTTATTTGAAACAGGAAGAGCAAAGTTTTATAGTATCACCGATGAGGAAGCGTACAAGGCGGGGATTTTACTTAGCAGGCTTGAAGGGATCATTCCTGCATTGGAATCAGCGCATGCAATTGCGGTTCTTGATAATCTAAATCTGAAGAAAGATGACGTTGTAGTAATTAATCTTTCCGGCCGGGGTGATAAGGATCTTCAAACCTATATTACTAAAAAAGAAGAATTTTTAAATAAATCAGAGGGCTTTTAATATGATGAGTGGCATTATGAATACGGAAACTACGACCATTGACAATAGAATAACCCGGTTATTCAAATCCGGCAAAAAAAATCTATTGAACATATATTTTACAGCCGGATTTCCAAACCTTGAAGATACGATACCCATCATTAAAGCCTTGGAAAAATCCGGCGCTGATATTGTCGAAATAGGTATGCCTTATTCAGATCCTCTGGCAGACGGGCCTACTATACAGGAAAGCAGCACCAGGGCTTTGAAAAATGGGATGAGTATAAACAAGCTGTTTGAACAATTGGCCCAAATACGTAAGGAGGTTTCAATTCCTATTATTTTAATGGGTTATTTAAACCCGGTTCTGCAATATGGAATAGAAAAATTTTGTGAAAAAGCTGCAGAAGTAGGAGTGGATGGTTTTATACTTCCTGATTTGCCGATGGCTGAATATGAAGAGTTTTACAAAAATATTTTCATAAAAAACCAACTTTCCAACATTTTTCTCGTAACACCTCAGACATCAGATAGCAGACTGAAAAAGATAGATGAATTATCAGATGGATTTATCTATGCGGTGTCCTCCGATAGTACCACCGGGAATAATAAAAACCTAAAGGATGCAGAGTCTTATTTTAAGAAGCTTAAAGCTGCAAATCTTAAAAACCCTATAATGATAGGCTTTAATATTAATGACCATAGTTCCTTTTCATATGCTTGTCAATATGCAGAGGGTGGTATAATTGGAAGTGCTTTTATCAAGATGTTGTCCAAAAGCAAAGACCTGGAATCAGACATTCCAAAATTTATAAGGTTTATCAAAGGGTAGGTGGGTTAAAGGGGCCAAAAGATTTTGGCACAATTTTGGAAACGCTTCCAGGCAAATGTATTTTTACCTAATTTATAAAACGTTATGAAAAAAATTTTACTCATTTGCTTGGGGTTAATTTTATGTATAAACCTTTCGGAAGCCCAAAACTCTAAAAGAAATAAGAAGTCCAAAAAGAAAAACGCCGATGTTGTGGAAACTCCGGCTAAGGAAGTAATTCCAACAGTGGAAACCTTAAACTCTTATTCTAAAGAGATTGAAGAGGAACAGTTATTACAGATTTCAAAACCTTATGTTCAGCAGGAAACCCATGGACACATTGACTGGACAAATCAATATATCGAAGCAAAAGGAGAAGCATTAATAGACACTTCCCGATTTAAAAATTATGGACAGGCACGTGCTATGGCCATACGAGGTGCTCAGGTTGTCGCCCAAAGAAATCTTTTGGAAATTATTAAAGGTGTTCATGTCGTAGGCGAAACTACTGTTCAGGACATGATTACCATCAATGATGCTGTTCAAACAAGAGTTGAAGGAGTTATCCGGGGTGCTCAAGCTGTAGGAGAACCAGTAGAAAAGTTTGGCATGATGGAAGTTACCATGCGCGTTTGGATTTATGATAATAGCGGGTTGGCTCCGGTAGTTCATAAATCAGCCCAGGCAGCCGGTAAAGATAATATTATAGTACCAACATCATCTGAATACACACCCACTCCCGCTGAAGATAAGCCGTTTGTTTTTAATTTAAATGGCAAAAATTATGATCCTGCCATGTTCCCGGTAGTAGTTGATGAGAATGGCAAAGTCCTGCTGGATATGTCCACCTTATACGATCCTAAAAGCGGAAAATTTCCTAAAATTTTCAATACCACAAGGGACGTTTTTGAACTGGCAGGCTTTGATAAAGGAGTGGAAATAGTTGATATTGCCAGAACAGAACCAGGAAAACTAGTTGTTGCTGATACATCCAAAAGTAAAGTCAACTGGAGTAAGATTGGTAGTACTGCGGCCAAAATCGGGAAGTTCCTTTTAATGCTATTATAATTTTTAAATTACCGACAATATGAAACCTATATTTTATTCTTTCTTAGTAAGTTCTTTGCTAAGCATATGTGTTTGTTTTGCCCAAAATGGTGAATCAACAGAAGTAAACGCAAAAGGCATTGGCGTAAAACGAGACGATGCCCTTCAGGATGCCCTTAGGGGAGCTGTTTCTCAGGCTGCAGGTGTAGCATTATCCTCAGAGACTTCTGTAGAAAACTTCGAGGTATTAAGAGATGCTATTATAACTAATACTAAAGGCTATATTGAAAGCTATACTGTTGTTAAGGAAGGTTTGGTGGCAGGGAATTATGAAGTTAACATCCGTGCGAAAGTAAGCCTCAAACCTATGAAAGCAGATTTTAACCTTCTGACAAATGCCATCGGAGGAGTCAGGTTTTTGGTAATGTATGATCCTGCCGGAGTGAAAGCAGAGGATTTAGAATTATATGACTTTGCCGTAGAAAGGGTTAACAGCTACTTATCATCCAAAAGATATCGCTATATTGATAAAAGGAGATTTGATGCTTTAAAAAATGAAGCAATGAATATGATGGAGGATGATATCGGAGCCGGAAACATTAGCTATGTACAACAGCTTGGGATTATGGCTGATGCACAGTTTATTATTCAGGTTAGTGGTATAAACATAACATCCAGAAGCGAGGCTTTCGATACCAGAACTTCCTCTAAAGTTTCCATAGAGGTCAGGGCATTTGATAACTGTACAGCTGAAGGCCTGGGAACGCTTTTATTGGAAAGTGATTGGAAGAGCTCAAGAGATGCATCTGCTTCTAAAAGAACAGGAGTAGAGGAGGCCATCAATTTAGGAAGCGATAAGCTTATGTCCACATTTACTGCATATATAGGCGATTGGGTGAATAATGGAACACCATTTGAAATTCGGTTTTATCAATCAGGGACTTTTAGAGATTTCAGAGAGTTAAGAAATAAATTGAGGAATGATAAAAATTTTGGAGGGCAGTTAGAAATTGTAAATGCTCATAATTTCACCAAGTTAAATTGTACATTCCGTAAGCGTCCTGATGAATTAGCTGATAAGCTTTTGGATTACCTTGACGAGATTCCTTCCTTCCGTGAGCAGATAATGGATGTCAAATTCATTTATGGCCGCCAAATTTCGCTTGCGCCACAAAGTGTAGTTATACCTACAATAAAGAAAGTTCCGGATACCGACCCTGCCCCTGTTGCTGAGCCCGAGCCTGCGCCAAAGCCGCAGGAAAAAACCCAAACGGCTGCTCCAGCTAAGAACTCAAAAAATAAAAACAGAAAATAAATTCTTAATATAATCTGATCTATCATTATGAAGAAGCTAAGCTTTTTTTTACTTTTTATGCTGCTGACAGCACTAGAGTCTATGGCTCAATCAGCAACGGCTGTTATTTTTTCTCAGGACGGTGAAAAGTTTTGGGTAATTATTAATGGAACAAGACAAAATAAAGAGCCCCAGGCCAATGTAAAAATCACCGGCTTGGTTGCACACAATTACAGGATGAAAATCATCTTTGAAGATGAAAGAATTCCAAGTCTTGATCAAAACCTTTTTACATATAATGGTCTTGAAGAAAAGTATTATGATGCGACCTATGTCATTAGGAAAAACAAGAAGAAGTATGTGATGAGGTTAAATAGTTCGACACCTGCAGCGAATAATGCCAAGGCTGATCCCGGCCAAGAGGTTGTTCCGTTCCATACCGGTGAACAAAAATCTCCAAGCCCAAAAGAAGAGACAAAAACAGAGCAGGAGAATGTTACTGTCACACAAACTTCTACCGCAAATCCATCCAATGAAAATATCAATGTTGATGTAAATGTTGATGGAACCAAGGTAAATATGGATGTAAACATTAAGGAGGTAATGAATCCGGGTGTAAATGTGCAGGTAACAGAAACTACAGCTACCACTACAAATACTACAGCCAAACCTGATCCAACTCCTGCTCCGGCCCCTGAACCAATTAAAAAAGAAGATCCGAAATGCACTAAGGCTATGGCGGCCTCCGATTTTAATGCGGCAAAAGCCTCAATTCAGAAGCAATCCTTTACTGAGCAACAAATGCAGGTAGCTCAGCAGATTACCAAAAACAATTGCCTTTCAACGGCGCAGGTAAAGGAGTTGATACAGCTTTTTTCCTTTGAAACGAGCAGACTTGACTTTGCAAAGTTTGCCTATGATTTTACTGTGGATAAAAACAATTATTGGCAAATTAACGATGCGTTCAGCTTCTCTTCTTCTGTAACCGAGCTAAATAAGTTTTTGGAGAAGAAGAAATAATCTTTTAAAGCCTTTATACAAAAGCTCACTGTAACAGGTGAGCTTTTTTTGGATCCTGGCAACGGCAATAAGGAAACTCAACTAATCCTGCTCCAGTTTACCTGATTTTTTGGCATGGAGCTTAAGTGTCTTCGGATGTTAGCGTGTTCCGCCTTCTCAAATAAAGGGTCACTTTCAAGAATATGGTCTGCAATCTCCCGAGCCTGTTGCAATAACATGGCATCCTGTGAAAGATCGGCCAACAGAAATTCTATATCTCCACTCTGCCTAGTGCCTGCCAAATCACCCGGGCCGCGCAACTTAAGATCAGTGTCTGCGATTTCAAAGCCATTATTTGTTCGTACCATGGTGTTAATTCTGGTTCGACTGTCACTACTTAGTTTATAGTCTGACATGAGTATGCAATAGGATTGGTCTGCCCCCCGGCCAACCCGTCCCCTGAGCTGATGTAGTTGAGATAGGCCAAAACGTTCAGCATTTTCGATTACCATTACCGAAGCATTCGGAACGTTTACGCCGACTTCTATCACGGTAGTTGCTACCATAATTTGTGTGTCGCCTTTCACAAATTGAGTCATGGCTTCATCTTTTTCCTTGGACTTTAATCGGCCATGAACCATGGATTTTTTGTATTCCTTGAAATATTGGTCAATTATGCGGTATCCGTCTTCTAGGTTTTTTAAATCAAGCTTCTCTGATTCTTCTATCAGAGGGAAAACAAAATAGATCTGGCGACCTTCCTCTATCTGGCTTCTTATAAACTCAAAGACCTTAAGCCGATCTTTATCATAACGATGGATGGTTTTGATAGCCTTTCTGCCTGCGGGCATCTCATCAATAACAGAAACATCCAGATCGCCATACAATGTCATGGCAAGTGTACGGGGAATGGGAGTTGCTGTCATTACCAGCACATGGGGGTTTACCTGGTCATTCTTTTTCCATAGTCGAGCTCTTTGGGCAACGCCAAAGCGATGCTGTTCATCAATAATCACGAGGCCCAGGTTATTGAATTGTACCACATCCTCTAAGAGGGCATGTGTACCTACAATAATTTTGAGTTCCCCGGATTTTAGGCTTTGTTGAATATGTTCTCGTTCAGACTTTTTTGAGGAACCGGTGAGTTTGGCAATTGACATATTCAGCTTATCTGCAAACTCCTTTAATCCCTTGTAATGCTGGTCAGCAAGAATTTCAGTAGGAGCCATTAAGCATGTCTGTGCGCCATTATCTATGGCTATAAGCATACATATAAAGCCTACCATGGTCTTTCCGCTTCCTACATCACCCTGAAGGAGTCGGTTCATCTGCTTCCCGCTGCATAGGTCTTTATAAATTTCCTTAATGACACGCTTCTGGGCTCCGGTAAGTTCAAAAGGCAAATGGGTGTTGTAGAATTCCGTGAGAAGTTCGACATTCTTAAAAATAAGCCCCCGAAACTTGGTTCGATTAATCAGTTTCTGACTAAGAAGTTTTAGTTGTACGTAGAATAACTCCTCAAATTTCAACCTCTTCTTCGCTATGGCCAGATCTTCTGCACCTGAAGGGAAGTGAATGTTTTTTAGGGCAAACTTTTTTCCGCAGAGTTCAGCTCCCTCCAATACATGTGGGGGCAATGTTTCCTGCACATGAGGAAGGGAAACTTCCAGCAGGTGAAACATGCTTTTTGAAAAAAACTTTGAATCCAGATATCTTTTTTTCAGCTTTTCGGAGGTGTGGTAAACCGGTTGAAGACCCAGAGCTGGTGCCGCACCTGTATAAGGTTCAATTTCGGGATGAATCACGCTGATTTTGCCATTATAGCTGTTGGGTTTTCCAAAAATTATGTATTCCAGGTTGGGCTTTATGTTCCCTGTTACCCATTTAATTCCCTGGAACCACACCAGTTCTATCATGCCCGTTCCATCGGTAAACTGAGCCACCAATCGCTTTGATTTGCCTGCGGAAATCAAGGATATATTTCGTATTTTTCCTATAAGTTGTATGTAAGGGAGTTCATCTGATAATTCGGAGACTTTCCAGATTTTACTTCTGTCTTCATACCGAAATGGATAATACTGTAAAAGGTCGCCATACGTAAAAAGCGACAATTCGGTATTTAGCAAGGATGCTCTTTGTGGGCCAATTCCTTTAAGAAATTCTATTCGGGTATCAAAAAAGCTTGCCATTAAAGCAAATATAATGCATTCTGAATTATTTTCGAGGCTGGCAGATGTATTGGTTCTTTTCGGGGGAATTTATTTGTCAAAGAGAGTGATTATTTAGGACGCCCCTCCCACAAAGCATTGCGCCAGGCCGGCTCTAAGCGTGCCTGGCGCTGCCCTTACCGATAGAGCAGCTCAATACTAACCTTGCTAAAATAAAAAAACTCCTGGCTTTTTATTCTTTCCACTCCAGCGTGTTCAGCAGGTGCACCATGTCTTTTTTGATATATTCTATAACAGGTTTCAGCGAATCATTTTTAGTAGCAACAGGGAAATACAATGCCCCTCTTAAAAAGTGTTGGGTAGAGTCCGTAATATAAAATTGAAACTGGCTGGGTACTTCTCCATCAAGTTCAAATACTACAGCAGTTTGCCCACTTGGTGTGATCATAAAACTTTCGTCAATGGAGTATGCCTTAATGTTGTGCTTGGATTTTAATTTGTGTGCATCGCCAATAAGTTCATCAAGGCTCTTCCGGTCGATTTCTTTATAGGTAAGCTCGACACTTGCATGGAGTTCAGGATATTTTATGTCTATCCAATGTGGCTCAGAATTGACAGATTTATGAGGTTCAACTTTTGAATGAGCGGAATACTCAAAGGAGAATGGATGATCTTCGGCAAGTTGTACATACTTGTGGGCCGGCAGTTCGATTCTGTTATATCCTTTTGGTTTTGGATAATAATCGTTGCTTTCACATCCGGTATTTAAAATTACTATAACCAGTACAAGTAAGCTGTTAATTAATAGTGTTTTGCCTGACCTCATTTTCCTCCTTAATATATACTCTGACTTTTTTAATTCGTTTTTTATCAACAGACTCAATAGTAAACGTAAAATTATTATACTGTATTTTATCTGCTTGTTTTGGGAGGTCGGAGTTAATTTCCAGTAATAATCCTCCCAGAGATTCACTTTCGCCTTTTACCTCTTCAAATACCTCTGGCTCTACACCTATCACTTTACAGAAGTCATTTAAAGAAGTTTTGCCCTCGAATATGTAAGTACTGTCATCGACCCTAACAAAGTTCAATTCTTCTTCATCAAATTCGTCGTTTATCTCTCCAACGATTTCCTCAAGGATGTCTTCCATGGTTACCAGGCCTGATGTTCCACCATATTCATCTACCACTATGGCCATATGTACCCGTTTTTCCTGGAAATTTTTAAGAAGGTCATCAATTTTTTTACTTTCAGGAATAAAATAACCGGGCCTCAGAAGTTTTTGCCATTCAAAGTTTTCATCTTCATCAAGGAAGGGCAATAAATCTTTTATATATAGGATGCCCTCGATTTTATCGACAGTGTCCAGGTAGACTGGTACTCTTGAGAATCCGGACTTGTTAATCTTGTCCATTAGTTCATGGAAATCCAGCTCAATGCTAAACGCCGTGATATCCATTCTGGAGTGCATTATTTGTTTTACCGAGATGGTGCCAAAGTTCACAATTCCTTTCAGCATATCTTTTTCTTCCTCGGTAGTTTCTTTTCCGGCAGTTACTTCCAGGGCATAATTAAGGGCATCAACGGAGATATTGTATCCTTTTCTCTGGACGCGCTTTTCAACAATATTACTTAAGGAAATCAGAAGGTTGGCCACAGGGTAGAATATCCAGTTGGCAAAAACCATTAGATGTACGGTCATTCGGGCAAACTGAAGGTTTTTTTGATTGGCATAAACTTTAGGCAATATTTCACCAAAGAAGACAATCAGTATCGTAGTAATTACTGTAAGCAAAACGACTGCTGATCCGCTTGTGCGGACTTCACCAATCAATTCCCAGGTCAGATAGGATGAAATTATTACAATTGAAACATTAATAAGGTTATTGAAAATCAGAATTGTGGCAAGTAATCTTTTGGGTTTTTCAAGTAATAGCCTTATTCGTTGATCTGTTTTCCGGTTGCTGGTAACAAGGTTATCTTTTTCTCCTGCTGAGATCGAAAAGAAAGCAACCTCGGAGCCGGAGATAAAGGCAGAAAGGAGCAACAAAAATAACAGAAGCAGGAAATTTGATGAATAAAAGAAAAGAGAGGCGCTTATAATGTCAATATAAGCGCCGGGATCCTCTGAATTTAAACTAAACTCTTCCAATAATTAAATATTTTGTTTTATAAAATTAAAACGGCAGGTCATCAACTTCGGAGTCAGCTGGTACATTCTCAACAGCTGCCGGTGAAGATGCTGTTCTTTCAGAAGCCGCAGGAGAAGAGCCCATTTCAGAACCTCTTGGAGCACCAAGAAGCGTCATGTTCTGTCCCATAACTTCTGTAATGTATTTTTTTACACCTTCTTTGTCGTCATAAGAACGAGTTCTTAGCTTGCCTTCAATATAAACCTGGCTGCCTTTTTTCAAAAACCGTTCAATTACATCCACAACAGGTCCCCAGAATACAATGTTGTGCCACTCAGTCTGATCTACCTTTTCTCCATTTCTGTCTTTGTAAGATTCTGTAGTTGCAAGGGAAAAGTTTGCAACTTTTCTACCGCTATCTACTGCACGAATTTCAGGATCTCTACCCAGATTCCCAACAAGAATAACTTTGTTAACTCCAGCCATAATTCTATTTAATTTTTAATGGTTACTAGTACTTATTTAATAGAATAAAGTTAGCTAAAAAATATTTTCCTTCAAATAATTATTTATCAACACAGATTTTGGCAACATCTGAATATCAGATGGTTCGTAGAAGTTGCCGCCAGCAATTTCCACGGATTCTTCTATTCGGATGTGATAAAAGCTTGCAAAGATATTCTGATGGCTCAATATATGTCTGAAAATTCGTGATTTATTTACAAACAATTTTTCAGAATTCTTAATTCCATGCTTGTTCAAGTGGTTTATAATTTCTTCTTCAGCTAGAAAACTGTTCC
>JBKBXU010000070.1:0-16101 GCA_046313675.1 Cytophagaceae bacterium | reverse complement strand
ATGATCATTACCCAAACTGGCACAATATCGTGCAGACCAGCAACCGTGGTAGATTGAATAGTGGCATATGGCGCCTTTAACCAATTTAAAAGCCAGGTGGTGGTATTACTGAAAGGATTAAGGGAGAATACGAATCCAAGAGAAAGAAAAGAAAGTAGAAGCAAAGGAGCTTTCATTAACGGTGATACATGCCCCTCTTCATTAAATGCATTTTGTGCTTCCGGATAGATATGCCCCAATTTAAAATCTCCAAAAAAGACCATCAACATCTGCCTGATCATATAAAAAGCAGTGACAAAAACTGTAAAAAAAGCCATTACCGGAATAATGTATAGAAAAGAGGAATCCTGTTGTGCAGCCCAATTCCATGTTGCTTCTAAAATGGCATCCTTGGATAGAAAACCGGAAAACAAGGGGATACCTATGAGCGAAAGTGCGGAAATTAGATAGGCTGAAAAAACTAATGGAATACGCTTATAGAATCCACCCATTAAACGCATATCCTGAGCATCGAAGTCATTATAGTTCCTTTGATCAAACATATGGTGTTTGATTTCATGCATGGCGTGAATTACTGCACCTGCGGAAAGAAACAGGCAGGCTTTAAAAAATGCATGGGTGATTAAATGAAATAAAGATGCTTCATAGGCTTGTACGCCCATAGCCATCACCATGTAGCCCAATTGAGAGATGGTAGAATAAGCAAGAACCTTTTTGATATCGTTTTGAACTAAAGCAGGCAAAGCGCCCACAACAGCCGTTATGGCGCCTATAAAGGCTATAATTGTTAAAACATCCATATTTAACAATACAAAAGTTTTTGCCAATAAATAAATTCCAGCCGCCACCATGGTTGCTGCATGAATAAGAGCCGACACAGGTGTAGGCCCTTCCATAGCATGAGGCAGCCAAACCTGCAGAGGAAACTGGGCTGATTTACCTACGCAACCCATAAAGATTCCAAGTCCGGCAAGCGTAAAGTAAATTCCCGAAATATCTATTCCTTCATGTAAAATATGATCCTTTATAATGGACAATTCAAAGGTTCCAAATGCAGCAAAAATTGCCAGTATGGCTAAAAGAAATCCGGTATCACCTATGCGATTAAACAGAAATGCTTTCTTACTGGCTTTAATTGCTGACTCTTTATCAAACCAAAATCCAATCAACAAGTATGAAGAAAAACCAACAAGCTCCCAGCAAAAAAAAGTAACCAAAAGATTATCCGACATTAAAATACCCAACATGGAAGAGGTAAAAACCCCCAGGTAAGGAAAATACCTGCCGTAATTTCTTTTTCCCCTCATGTAATCCATGGAGTACAGATGAACAAGAAGTGAAACAAAAGTTACAATAACCACTAGTAAAGCCACAACCCGATCAATAAGCATACTTGCCGAAAACCAGCGTTCCCCTTGCATTAAATCAAGTTTAAACCAGG
Source organism: Cytophagaceae bacterium (assembly GCA_046313675.1). Lineage (GTDB taxonomy): Bacteria > Bacteroidota > Bacteroidia > Cytophagales > Cytophagaceae > JBKBXU01. Next base: position 14,660 of record JBKBXU010000070.1, on the reverse strand, counting down.
GCACTCTGAGTATATGTTCTTCTCCGGATAAAACCATAAAGAGCAAATACAAACTTAACAAAAAAGTAAGGCCCATGACCCCGGTAGCAAGCCAATCGCCTTTGCGGGGAATTTTATTGGCAAAAAAGAAAAGAAAGAAAAAGGAAATAAGAGGCAACAGCAAAACAACCAGGGCCAGAAGTGTAACTGAGTCCGGGCAGATAAATGGAATATTACTGATAATCTGTGCTTTCAAAGCTTATTTCTTCATTGAATGTGCAGCATCCGGATCTGAAGTTTTCAGATGCTCAAACAACTTTACTATTATAGCCAGTCCAACCGAAGCTTCAGCTGCTGCCACCACCATTATAAATAATGTCATAAACTGCCCCTGTAACAAAAAGGGGTCAAGTCTACTAAAATACACAAGGTTAACATTCGCTGCATTCAACATCAACTCAACTCCTATTAACATCATAACAGCATTCTTCTTTGTCAATACAGTTATAATGCCTGTACTGAAAAGGATTGTACTGATAAAAAAATAGATGTTCTGATCTATAAATTCCACTTAACTTTTTTTAATTTTTCCGGAGGCTATATATACTGCACCTATTAAAGCTACTAAAAGCAACATTGCAACAATTTCAAATGGAAGTATATAGGTGGTCATAAGATTCTTACCAATTTGAGGAATGGTTGTCCCATCTATGCTTCCTTTCCCCCATTCTGCTGAAACAGCGGCAAAATTAGCCCTTAATATCCCTAAAAACAATACCACAAAAATTGTAATGCCTGCCAAAACACCTAAAAACTGATTTTTAAAAGGAGAGATGATGTTCTTATCTCCTGAAACTCTGTTAGACAGCATTATACCAAACATTATCAAAACCAGTGTACCACCAACATATATGATAATCTGAGTAAGTGCGATAAAATCTGCGCCGGCAAAAACGTACAAAGCCGAAACGCCGATAAGAGTCCCCAGCAACGCAAATGCTGCGTATAGAACATTTTTTGTAAACACAATGTATATGGCAAAAAATGTGGTTATCAGTGCAAAAACGTAAAGTAATATTTTTGAAAGCATCATTCGTCTTTTTTCTTTTTAGGAATGACCGGTTTTATAATTGGCTTAGGCACTTTCTTCTCCTCTCCCTGAACATTGTCTCCTGATGTATTACCCTTATCCCCTGTCAGATTTTTGGGTTTCATAACCGGTTTAATTACCGGCTTAGGAGTTGCCTTTTTGTCCTCCTCCATCTCATTCTTCTCTTCTGTTTTCGGTTTAATTACAGGCTTAATAACCGGCTTTGGTAAAACTTTTTTAGACTCTGTAGTACCGGAAGCTTCTTCTCCTTTAGGTTTAATAACCGGTTTAATTACAGGTTTAGGCTTAGCCACATTTTCTCCAGAACTAACCTGTTCCTCCGTTTCAGGCTTTACTACAGGCTTGATTACCGGTTTAGTTGAACCTGTAGAAGGAGCTCCGGAAGGTTTAGGTATTTGAGGTTTTATGGCAGGTTTTCCTATTACCGGTTTGGCAGGTGACTGTTGCACTGGTTTCACAGCAGAATCTGCTTTTGCCTGAGCCTTTACTTCCTGATGTTTCTCGAATTCCAGCTTCTTTTCCTCCGCTTCCTCCGGGCTTAAATTTGTAAAATGATAGACCATGTTACGAATATCAAATTCGCTGTAATCATAGGTCTTGGTCATCGTCAGACATTCTGTAGGGCATACAGTGGTGCATAAACCACAATAGCAGCACTTGGCCATATCAATATCAAACTTGGCTGCATACAAACGCTTGGTAGTGCCATCGGAAGTTTTACCAATCTCCTCAGCAGATTTTACAGGTTCTATTTCAATACAGTTGACCGGACAAATTTTAGCACACAGGTCGCAAACAATGCAGTCATCTATTTCATTGTGTAGACGATACCGGCCATTGTCAGGAACCGGCATGGATTCAAATGGATATTGCAGGGTAAAAACACCTTTATCCTCTTCAAAATATTCCTTTTCCTTAACAGAAAATTGTTTTCTTTTTATTCGGGCATCAAATAAATGGCGAAAGGTAAGGCGCATGCCATTCCATAAGGAAAAGACACTTTCCTTAATATTCCCCCAATACGTATTATTTGCGCCTTTACTCATTTATTCTTTTTCAATACTATTTATTAAATCATCCACAACCGCCATGCACCTGAAAGGAAAATTAAAACCAATGCGGCAGGGGTTAAAACTTTCCAGCAAAGATACATTAGCTGATCAACCCGTAACCTTGGATACGTCCAACGAGCCATCATCTGCAAAAAAACAATCAGCAAAGTTTTTGAGAACAGCCAGAAAGATGACCATAGGTTGCCCGACCATGTTCCCGGAATCCCACTAGTCCAGTCAGCAAGTCTGAGGGAACCAATATTTGGAAAAGCAGTATTCCAACTACCCAGAAACAGTATAACCCCAAGCATTGCCACCAACAACATCAGGGCATATTCTGCAAGGAAAAGTAAAGCCCACCGAAAACCTGAATATTCAGTATTATATCCGGCAACCAACTCAGATTCCGCCTCTGGCAGATCAAATGGCGCACGATTACATTCTGCAAGTGAAGCTATAAAAAATATAACATAAACAGGTATAAGTACGGGTGCCCGAAAAATATTCCAGGTAAAAATTCCTCCAACATTTTTCATATCAATACCCAGAAAACTCAAGCCAAACAAGTAATTAGATTCATGAAAAAAAATGCCTTGTTGAATGCTTATTTCCTGAAGATTCAGACTTTGACAAATCATTACGGCGGCAACAATACTTAACCCAAGAGGAATTTCATAAGATATAACCTGTGCTATGGCCCTCAAGGAACCAAGAACTGAGAATTTGCTACCGGAACCCCATCCAGCCATTATAAGTCCTATAATATCAATTGAAACAATGGCTAACAAGTAAAAAACTCCGGCTTCAGCACCGGAACCCATAACATCTGTACTAAGCGGAATTACAGCAAAACCAGCAAAAACCGCCGCAAAAATTATAAGAGGAGCAAAACGAAAAAGTCTTTTATCCGCATCTGTAGGGGTAACATCTTCTTTGAGAAAGAGTTTGATTATATCGGCAAGCGTCTGTAACAATCCATTAAACCCAACCTCTGTGGGTCCGTATCGATCCTGAACGTAAGCAGACACTTTTCTCTCTGCCCAAACGGCAAACAACGCAAACAGTGGGATTAACAGAAGGGTTATGAAAAATGCAAGCATCTACTTTTGTTTGGACAAAGTTAATTTTAATTAAATAAATATGCTACATTAGATCAAGCATATCTTTTAAAATATGATTTTTCGGCTTGATCTTCTTTTATGGCTGATTGCCCCCGGTTTCTATTGTCAAATAAATCCTGGTGCTTATGAGTTATACTTTTATGACCATCCTGAAGAAAACCGCCCAATAGACAACAAAAATAAATTCTTTATGACCCCATGGCCGCTATCCCTTCCCTTATAAAATTTCTTTTCCTGTTCGCCTTTTTATTTGCATTTATTGCTGTTTTCTTAGTTATGAGCCTGGCAAAAGTACAGCAACCGTGGATAAAAATTATATGCTCAGGTGTTTTAGCTTTTCTTACTGTTTGCATCTTCTGGATCAATAAAGTTTTACTCAGCCATAGTCAGGGTATTATGCTGATGCTTTTTTTTACCATTTCACTCCTCGGAGGCCTCCTCTATACCCGCAAAAAAAGAGTCATGGTAGTACATAGAAGCTATTTTGCTGATACTATAAACTTTTCGGTAGCTTTTTTAAGTATTCTGATTTCCCTTGCCCTCCTTTCTTTCCTTCTTATGTTTGTTGCCAGTCGGTTAACTTCATGAACATTAAACTTGAACTATGTAAAAAGAACTTTCTATTACGTAACAAATCATAACGGCCGCTTCGCCCTCATTTGCGTCTCAGCCCTAGCATTATTAAAGCCCCTTCTAAATTAGGAGAGCCCGGGGGTGGTTATACTACACAAGTACACTGATTTATTGCAATTTTGCTACTTATGACGAAATCTTTGGCACAATTAGGATTAACTAAAACATTTTCAAACAATTATGCAGCATTTTTTACTACAAAATTCTTATTCCCAAAGAGGATAATATTCAAGAGTTAAGTCTTCTTTAAAGAAAATTTTTGAGGTTTCGGCAAAAGAATGGGTATAATCTGAAACAAAAAACTTACAAAAAGGAGGCTGTTGATCATGAAGCAAGTCTGAATTCTTTAAAACTTTGTAAAGGTAATCTGCAACTATTGTGGATGAATCTAAAACCTGGATTTTCCCTTTATATATATTCTCAATTTGGTTCTTAATAAGCGGATAATGTGTGCATCCCAAAATAAGAGCCTGAATATCTGTTAAACGAGAATCCTGAAGATAATTAAGAATAATCTCTTCACTTATGCGGTTATTGAAAAATCCCTCCTCAATCATAGGTGCCAGCAGAGGTGTGGCTAAAGCTTTTAAGGCAATATCCATTTCAAGTTTATCAATTTTCTTTTGATAAACATTGCTGTTAACAGTTTTTTTTGTGCCTATCAGGCCAATGGTTTGACCTGAGTAGTTTAATGAACAGTATTGCACAACAGGGTCTATAACGTTTACCACTTTAGCCTTAGTTCCGACATATTCTTTAACAAGTCGATATGCGGCAGAGGAGGCAGAATTACATGCTATTAATATGGCCTTACAATTATGCTTTAAAAGAACATCGCAAATTTTGACAGCATAGGCTTGAATGGCAGCGGTAGATTTATCTCCATATGGGAAATGAGCAGTATCTCCAAAATAAACAATGCCCTCATTAGGAAGTTTTTGTCTTACCGCATGAGCAACAGTAAGGCCACCTATTCCGCTATCATAAATACCTATTGGTTGTTCCTTTCGCATGTCATATTTCAACGTAAGCCAAATTTTAATAAAATTTCCACTATATTACCTATTATTTTTAATAATATTACTTCGAAATAGTTACTTTATGCAATTTTTAGAATTAAATCATGTCCTTTTAATAGATGATGACACAATTAATAATTATATTAATGAAAAGTTGTTAAAGAAACTCAATTTTTCTCAGGACATTAAAATTCTCTTAAATGGCGAAGAGGCAATAAAGTACCTGCAATCTCAAGTAGATTCTGATCCTGATTTTTTTCCGGAGCTTATTCTCCTCGACATCAACATGCCTGTTATGGATGGATTTGAATTTCTGGAAGCTTTCAAAGAGCTTAATTTTAAAAATAAAAGTCAAATAACCATTATCATGCTCACCACATCCACAAATCCCAGTGATGTAACCAGAGTAAAATCATCTATAGTAGCAGACTATATAAACAAACCTTTGACAGAGATTAAGCTACAAAATATGATGAATAAATTCTTTTCATAAAGCTGGCTTCCATTACAGAAATCATCTATAATATGCATAAAAAAAGAACCGGTTTTAGCCGGTTCTTTTTTTATGCATTACTCTTTTTTTAATATTCTATTCATAAATAATATTCATTTCTACCCTCCGGTTCAGGCGACGGCCCTCATCGGTATCATTGGTTGCTTTTGGCTTAGTCTCACCAAATCCATCCGTTGTAATTCTATTGGCATTTACACCTTTCTGAACTAAGTACCTCTTCACTGAAGCAGATCTGTTCTTTGACAATTCCATGTTGTCGTCATCATCTCCTACACTATCCGTGTGACCTTCCAGGTGTAATTTATACTTAGGATTATTCACCAACACTTTAGCTAATTCATTTAGAGAACTGTAAGAAGACGACATAATCACATCTTTTCCGGTTTCAAAGAGAAGGTTCTCAAACGCTCTTTGCAGAGCAGCCTTTTCTTCAGGTTTAATTTCAGGACAACCCCGGTTCTCTTTTACACCCGGCGTATTCGGACAGAGATCATCGTAATCGCTTATCCCATCACCATCACTATCGACAAATGGTGGAGGACATCCTTTGTATTTTACAATTCCATAGACTTCAGGACAATCATCTTCATGATCCGGGATTCCATCACCATCGGTATCAGGACATCCTTGAAATTTCTTAACTCCTGCTACATCCGGACATTTATCTTTATTATCAGGAATACCATCCCCATCACGATCACCCCATGGACATCCAAAATTTTCCCTTGGGCCCGGATCGTGAATACAAGAATCTTCATAATCGTAAATTCCATCAAAATCCGTATCATATGGACAACCAAATGGCGTTACAGGCACACCTTTGGGAGAATTGGGACACCTGTCTCCTTTATCAGGAACACCATCACCATCGCTGTCCTTGTCTGTCCAAACAATTTCATACGGCTCTTTCTTAGGTTTTTTCTTTTTTGCAGCTTTAACTCGTTTTTTAGTCTGTTTCCTGTTTTGTGCGGTAGCCGTTTCAACTCCTGAAAAAAAACAACCTATAAGAAGGCAAAAGGTAAGAAAATAAGTAAAATTCAATCTCATGCGGTAGATATATGAAGTGTTCAAAATTAATTTGATTGTAAGCTATACGAAAATAAAAGAAAAGGGTTACCTGAAACAGATAACCCTAAGATACAAAAAATTATAATTATCTTATTTTATTTTGGAAAGACTTTCTTCCAAAGCTTTCAATTTTGCTTCCGCATCGGCTTTTTTCTTTAGTTCACCATCAAGTACTTGTTTTGGCGCATTATTAACAAATTTTTCATTGGAAAGCTTCTTCTCCACAGACTTCAAAAAACCTCTGGTATACTCCAATTCCTTCGCCAATCTTTCCTTTTCTTTTTCGATGTCAATGCCTTCTTCCAGGGGAATAAAAAACTCATCTGCTTTTACAACAAAGGAGGCAGATCCTTCCGGTCCATTTTCAACCTGTGAAACAGCAGAAATCGCTGCGAGCTTCCCAATTACAGAATAATACGACTGAAGCCATTTCCCGTCGGAAGATTTATAATAAAGATCAAGTTTTAAATTTTTGGCAATTTGCCTTGTATTACGAACATTCCTGATTCCTCCAATAATTTCTAGCACCTGTTCCATTTCAGAAAGTACTCCTGTATTTATTAAACCAATTTCTGGCCAGGAAGATACCATAATGCAATCCTCCTCATTACGCTCCCCTATTTCATGCCATAACTCCTCTGTAATGAATGGCATAAATGGGTGAAGAATTTTAAGCAAAGATTCAAATATGGACAGTGTTTCTTTATAGGTTCGGACATCAATCGGCTGCTCAAACCCTGGTTTTATCATTTCCAGATACCAACTACAGAAATCATCCCATATTAATTTGTAAATAGCCATAAGGCCATCCGATAAACGGAATTTAGTAAAATGATCTTCTATTTCTGTAAGTGAATGATTTATTCTCGATTTAATCCATTCAACAGCAATTTCATTTGGAAAATCAAGGGTAGTATCCACATTCCAACCACTTATCAAACGGTAGGCATTCCAAATCTTATTACTAAAATTCCGGCCCTGTTCACATAATTTCTCATCAAACAGAAGGTCATTTCCGGCAGGAGAACTAAACAGCATTCCTACCCTCACCCCATCAGCACCATACTTATCAATCAAATCCAAAGGATCCGGAGAATTTCCGAGAGATTTAGACATTTTACGTCCTTCCTTATCGCGCACAATTCCAGTAAGGTAAACGTTTTTAAATGGCTTCTCCTTCCTATATTCATATCCCGCCATGATCATACGTGCCACCCAGAAAAAAAGAATTTCCGGAGCCGTTACCAATACCTCTGTAGGATAAAAATACTTTACTTCGGGGTTATCAGGATTGTCAAACCCATCAAATACGGATATTGGCCAAAGCCAGGAAGAAAACCAGGTATCTAAAACGTCCTCATCCTGTCTAAGTTCCGCTTCCGAAACAGTTTTACCTATAGCTTTAAACTCTTTTACGGCTTCTATGGATGTTTCAGCAACTACATAGCTGCCATCAGAATGGTACCAGGCAGGAATCCGATGTCCCCACCAAAGCTGGCGTGAAATACACCAGTCTTTAATATTATCTAACCAATGGCGATAGGTATTTTTAAACTTGGCAGGATATAAAACGATGTCGTCATTCATTACGGCGTCCAAAACTTCGGGATTAGCAGCCATGAATTTCTTCATATCAACAAACCATTGGGCTGAAAGACGAGGCTCAATAACTGCATCGGTACGTTCAGAATAGCCAACGTTATTTTTTATATCTTCTACTTTTTCGAGCAAACCGGCTTCCTGCAGGTCTTTGGCTATTTTTTTCCTCACTATAAACCGATCCTCACCTACATACATGGTGGCTTTTTCACTTAACGATCCATCTTCATTAAGTATGTCTACCATCTCCAGGTTGTGTTTAACACCCAGATTGTAGTCATTAACATCATGACAAGGTGTAACTTTCAAGCATCCCGTTCCAAATTCCAAATCAACATACTCATCTAATATTACAGGAATGGATTTATTTAGCAAGGGAATAAGTACCCGTTTACCTTTAAGATTCTGATATCTTTTATCCTTTGGGTTTACACACACAGCAGTATCACCCAGTATTGTCTCCGGCCTGGTAGTTGCAACTGTAATATATTTATCTTCCCCCTCTACCTTATACTTAATATAATACAGCTTTGAATTGACCTCCTTATGTATCACTTCTTCATCCGACAAGGCTGTTTTTCCTTGGGGATCCCAATTGACCATCCGCACACCTTTATAAATAAAGCCTTTCTGGTGAAGGTCGATAAATACCTTTATAACCGCTTTTGACAAAGACGGCTCCATGGTAAACCTTGTGCGATTCCAATCACAGCTAGCTCCGAGTTTTTTTAACTGGGAAAGAATGATTCCTCCATACTTTTCCTTCCACTCCCAGGCATGCTCCAAAAACTGTTCCCTACCTATCTCGCTTTTTTTAATCCCCTTTTCTCTTAACATAGCCACTACCTTTGCTTCGGTAGCAATGGATGCATGGTCAGTTCCCGGAACCCAACAGGCCTCTTTTCCCTGCATGCGTGCCTTTCTAATTAATACATCCTGAATGGTATTATTGAGCATATGCCCCATATGAAGCACACCTGTAACATTTGGAGGAGGGATTACTACGGTATAAGGTTCTTTAGATGGGTTAGGCTGAGCGGAAAAAAAACCTTTTTCATTCCAAAAGTTATACCATTTATCCTCCGCCTCCCGGGGATTGTATTTGTTTTCTTTTACTGTCATTCCAATATCAGCTATTAAAATAATGCACTTGCGATCTGCTTAACGGCTTGTGATTTGCCCATTGAATAATAATGTAAACAAGGAACACCAAACTTCATCAATTCTTTGGATTGCTTAATAGCCCATTCAATACCTACCTGCTTTACCTCTTCACTATTTTTGCACTTAGCCACTTCGTCAGAAAGTTCTTCGGGAATATCAATATGAAAAATACTCGGAAGTACGGTCAATTGCTTTTCAGTTGTCAGTGGCTTTAATCCAGGAATAATAGGTATGGTTATCCCAAATTCCCTACACTTATTTACAAATTCATAATACTTCGTATTATCAAAAAACATTTGTGTAACCACATATTCAGCACCCAAATCCTGTTTTAGTTTTAGGTATTTTAAGTCAGTAGTTAAGTTTGGCGCCTCATAATGCTTTTCCGGATATCCTGCCACACCTATACAGAAATTAGAGGCCTTGGCATTTAAAAGGTCTTCATCAAGGTATTTGCCTTCATTCATATCCTTTATCTGGTGAATCAACTCAGAGGCAAATTTATGGCCATCAGGATCCGGAATAAATGTAGACTCCGTTTTTATATTATCACCCCTTAAGGCAAGGACATTATCAATTCCAAGAAAATTCAGGTCTATAAGAGCATTCTCAGTTTCTTCTTTCGAAAAACCGCCACATATCATGTGTGGGACAGCATCAACCTTATACTTATTCATTATAGCAGCGCAAATCCCAACTGTGCCAGGCCTTTTTCGGATTGTCCTTTGTTCGAGCAAACCATTCTCTCTGCTCTTATAGGCATATTCTTCCCTGTGATAAGTAACATCGATAAACGGAGGTTTAAATTCCATCAAAGGATCTATGGCTCCAAATAGTGAATTTATGTCTTCTCCCTTCAATGGAGGGAGAATTTCAAATGAAAACAGTGTAGTTTTTGCTTTCTTTAAATGCTCTGTTATTTTCATTTACCAATATATATATTAAAAATGCACGTGCAAAAATAGCCTTTTTTGAACTAATAACACAAATCAACTTTAATTATTCAATTTGGTTATACATCGAGATACTTAAAAAATCAATTAATTGAAAATCAAAATATTAAACAAATAAATAAGTTCCATATTTCATCATAAGTACTATCCCGAACTAATTTTTTTTTACACAAGTTGATTAAGTAAGTATAATTAAACAGGTTGTTGGACTTAAATAAAATGAGAGAGATATGAAATACCTGATTGCTTTAATATTTGCGTTTGCGGTTGTTACAACCGCCAGTGCTCAACATTGCCCTCAGCAGGAAGGCGATGCTCAAATGGAACAAAGGGGTGAACAGCAGGACTTTGGCCTTGAAGAAGATTATGATGAGATGGGCACACAACCCGGCATTCATGAAGGAGACGTAAGAGGTGAACAAAGAGACTATGGTATGGAAGGCGAAACCCGTCTTGGTGAAGATCCTGAAACTGTTTACAAAAGTGAAGACGAAAGATTGAGAATTCAGGAAACCCCGGAAGGAAACGTGATCATCAATTACAAAGAAGAAGGATTTACCGAAGATGACGATGACATGGAAGGAACCGGACGTGTGGAAGGTTATGGAGTAGAAGGTGAAGCTCAACTGGATGAAGAGGAATTTGAGTCCGTTTATAAAAGCGAAGACGAAAGGCTAAACATTCTTGAAAACGAAGATGGTGAAGTTATGATAAAATACAAGGATGAAGCTGCCGAAGAAAAGGATGCTGATAAAGATAAAGATTTTGATCACAGGAATTAATAAATTCCTATAAAAAAAGCTGCCTCCGGGCAGCTTTTTTATTTCACCCGGCCTATTAGCCAAACAAATAAAGCATTTTTAGGTTAATTTATTACAACCATATTTTACGCTTATGAAAAGCAGTTTTTTAGTGCTAAAGAATCAACAGGAGGTTTTGTTTTGATTCAACGCTTTAAAAACAAATTGAATAAGCTAAAAACTCAGCAATTATTAGTGAAAATACATAACAAACAGGTTCATAAAATAAGGTTCAAGAAGTGTTTAATATAATATCAAGATTATGACAAACAGAAAAAAAGTAGTGGTCGGATTTATGGCTGGATTGGCTGTTGGAACTATTATAGGTATATTAATTGCGCCTGACAAAGGAAAAAATACCAGAAACAATATAACAAAAAAAACAAACCAATTCAGGGATGATGTAAACTCCAGTATTCAAAAAGGTGTAGGGAAAGTTAATTCAATTAAAGAATCTGCCTTTACGTTGGTAAATAAATATGGCAACGGGAATGAGTTGACTGACACCAATAGCCAAAGTATGAATTAGACTGACAGGTAAACATTTTTCAGGAAAAATTCTTTTTATATTAAATGTAAAACCCAAAACAACAATTATCATGGCTAAATCTGGTAAATATTTACTAATAGGTATGGCAGCCGGTGCCGTAGCTGGATTGCTTTTGGCTCCTGACAAAGGAGAAAACACCAGAAAAGTAATTAAAGATCAACTTAATAAATCTGCACAGGATGTGGTTCCTGAAATTCAGAATTTCACAAAACAGGTTAATACTTTAATGGATAAAGTTAATACTTTTATGCAGGAATTCAGAAAAAGTAAAACCTCAGAAATGGTTTCTCAAACACCTGTGGAAAACATGCCTTAACTAAAAATGCCTGCTGTTCTTAATAAACAACAGGCATTTTAATTTCACTATACTTAGCTTAGGCCAAAATCTGAACTTTGCCATATTTCAAGGTTTAGTAGGCTTCAATATTTACAGCCTCTTTCATTAATTTTGCCCTTAATCATAACTAAGGTTAGGCCCCAACCATTTCTCAACTTCTTCCACAGTCATATTTTTCCTTTTAGCATAATCCTCAACCTGATCTTTTTCAATTTTACCTAATCCAAAATATTTGGAATCAGGATGCGAAAAATACAAACCACTAACAGAGGATGCAGGATACATTGCTAAACTTTCTGTCAGGCAAATTCCTGTTCTTTGATCCGGATCAAGAAGCTTGAACAAGGTTGTTTTCTCTGTATGATCAGGACAGGCAGGATACCCGGGAGCCGGTCTGATCCCTTTATACTCTTCCCGTATCAATCCATCATTATCCAGCTTTTCTTCGGGAGCATAAGGCCAATAGACTTTTCTTACCTTTTCATGCATACATTCCGCAAAGGCTTCTGCTAAGCGGTCTGCAATGGCCTTAATCATAATGCTGTTATAATCATCATGATCCTTTTCAAATTTCTCAACAAGTGGCTCTATTCCGATTCCTGCAGTCACGGCAAATCCGCCGATGTAATCATTAAGGCCTGAATCTTCCGGTGCGATATAATCAGATAAGGCTATATTAGGTATATTTTTACCTTTTAAGCCCTGTTGTCTCAAACTGTGAATAACCTCTATAACCTTGCTCCTGTCCTCTTGATAAGCTTCGCAGGTCTGGCCATTATCCTGTACCAATTCCTTTTTGAAATAAAATAGAGCTATGTCATCATCACCTAATCTTGATGCAGGATAAAAACCAATTACACCTCGGGCTTGGAGTAATTTTTTACTTATTACTTCATCCAGCAGCTTATTGGCATCTTCATATAGTTTCTTTGCTTCTGTACCCACATAGGAATCTTCAAAAATCTTAGGGAACTTCCCTTGCAACTCCCAGGTTTGGAAAAATGGAGTCCAATCGATGTAATCCCTCAATTCAGCCAAAGGAAAATCATCAAAATATTTATTCCCCAAGAAAGTAGGCTTGGTTATTTTTGTTTCTTCCCAATTGATTTTTCTCTTGTTGGCACGCGCATTTGCCAGGGAAATGTAATTTTTATCTTTTTGTCGCCCGGCATGATCCTTCCTCATCTTTTCATACTCCTGTTTAATTTGCTCATGAAAAGAAGTATAGCTGTTTTCACCAAGCAAATTCCCTGCTACCGGAACACTTCTTGAGGCATCCAGCACATGAACAACAGACCCACTGTAGTGTGGATCAATTTTAACTGCTGTATGTATACGAGAAGTTGTAGCTCCTCCTATCAACAACGGAATTTTCATCCCTTCCCGCTCCATTTCCTTCGCAACATGAACCATTTCATCCAAAGAAGGTGTAATCAGGCCGCTAAGCCCAATAATATCCACTTTTTCTTGTCTGGCTTTTTCAAGAATTTTTTCCGAAGGAACCATTACCCCCATGTCTATGATCTCATAGTTATTGCATGCCAACACCACCCCAACAATGTTTTTACCAATATCATGAACATCCCCTTTTACGGTAGCCATAAGAATTTTACCAACAGGTTTACTTTCAGTGCCACTCAGTTTTTTTTCTGCTTCTATATACGGAAGCAGATATGCCACCGCCTTTTTCATCACCCTGGCACTTTTAACTACCTGTGGAAGAAACATTTTTCCTGCTCCGAACAAGTCTCCAACAATGTTCATTCCATCCATTAGCGGGCCTTCTATGACCTCCAATGGTTTGTCGTACTGCTGCCTGGCTTCCTCTACATCATCATCAATATATTCAACAATACCTTTTACCAGGGCATGGCTCAAACGCTTTCCAACTGGCTCCTTTCTCCATGCTTCATCTCGTACAACCTCTTTTCCTTTTGTTTTAATCTTATCAGCAAACTCTACCAAACGCTCAGTACCATCATCCCGGCGATTAAGCAGAACGTCTTCAACTAATTCAAGAAGATCTTTTGGTATGTCTTCATAAATTTCAATCATACCGGCATTCACGATTCCCATGTCCAATCCTGCTTTAATAGCATGGTACAGGAACGCTGAATGCATAGCTTCACGAACAACATTGTTACCTCTGAAGGAGAAGGAAATATTACTGACACCACCACTCACTTTAGCCCCGGGCAGGTTTTCTTTTATCCATCGGGTGGCATTTATAAAATCTACGGCATAATTGTTATGCTCATCAATTCCTGTGGCAACGGTAAGTATATTGGGATCAAAAATAATATCCACCGGATCAAAGCCTACTTTATTAACAAGTATATCGTAAGCTCTTTTGCATATTTCAATTCTACGCTCATAAGAATCGGCTTGTCCTTGTTCGTCAAAAGCCATAACAACGCAGGCTGCTCCATATCTTCTGACTTTTTTAGCTACTTCAATAAACTTTTCTTCGCCTTCTTTCAAGCTTATCGAGTTGACAATGCCTTTCCCTTGTACACACTTAAGTCCTTCTTCGATTACTTCCCATTTTGATGAATCAATCATAATGGGCAGTTTAGCTATATCCGGTTCTGAAGCTATAAGATTCAGGAATGTTTTCATAGCCTCCTTGGAATCCAGCATACCTTCATCCATGTTAACATCCAACACCTGCGCTCCGCCTTCTACCTGCCCCAAAGCTACGGCCAAGGCTTCCTCATAATTTCCATCTTTTATAAGGCGGGCAAAAGCCTTTGAAACAGT
>JBKBXU010000069.1:0-16346 GCA_046313675.1 Cytophagaceae bacterium | reverse complement strand
GCGCCATACTTCCCATTGGTGAATACAGAGACATCTGGATATTCAGACAGATTGATGGTATTTTAAAACGCTTTGGCTATTCCGTTATAACTCCATACCAGGAGCTACCTGAAGATCTGAGAAATCTTTTGCTTTATGGAAGTGATGAAATAACCTCCATCAGAAACAATGACAAAACCACTCCGGTGGTATTCAAATTTGATGGCATCATCAGCTTTATGCAAGGTCAGAACAACAGCGATTCTGAACGTACCAGAGACTGGCTGGATGATTTTAAAGAAATAAAAGTATGTTCTGAATGCAATGGGGCCAGACTTAAGAAAGAGTCTTTGCATTTTAAAATTGACGACAAAAACATATCCCAGCTTGCAAATCTCGACATTAATGATCTTGCGGCCTGGGCAGAAAATCTTGAAGACCGGCTAAGCGACCGTCAAAAAGTAATTGCTACAGAAGTATTAAAAGAAATACGCAAACGGATCGGCTTTCTGCTTGATGTCGGCCTTGACTACCTTACCCTTGACCGGCCCTTGCGTACCTTATCAGGTGGGGAAGCTCAACGGATACGATTGGCGACTCAAATAGGCACACAACTTGTAGGGGTGCTTTATATCCTCGACGAACCAAGCATAGGCTTGCACCAAAGAGATAATGTAAAGCTAATCTCAGCATTAAAAGACCTAAGAGATATTGGGAATACCGTTTTGATCGTGGAACACGACAAGGACATGATGCTCAATAGCGACTATATAATTGATATAGGG
Organism: Cytophagaceae bacterium; assembly: GCA_046313675.1. Lineage (GTDB taxonomy): Bacteria > Bacteroidota > Bacteroidia > Cytophagales > Cytophagaceae > JBKBXU01. The sequence goes on along the minus strand of JBKBXU010000069.1, from coordinate 15,582 downwards.
CCTGGCGCAGGACGACATGGAGGAAACGTAGTAGCCCATGGAAAACCATCAGAGTTTATCAAGAACAACACCACTACTGCTGGTTACCTCAATGGCAAACTGGCTATTGAGATACCAGAAAAGAGGCGACCGGGTAATGGCAAAAAAGTTGTTTTAAAAGGAGCAAAAGGACATAACCTCAAAAACGTTACCCTCGAACTCCCTCTCGGAAAAATGATCAGTGTAACCGGCGTGTCCGGCAGTGGCAAGTCCAGCCTGATTCACGATACCCTGTACCCTATTCTCAATAAATATTTTTTTAGATCCAGGCGGGATCCATTACCTTATGAATCAATAGAAGGGCTTGAACACATTGACAAAGTCATAGAAGTTGACCAATCACCTATAGGAAGAACGCCCCGATCCAACCCTGCCACCTATACAGAGGTTTTTACTGAAATCCGAACCTTATTTGCCATGCTGCCTGAGGCAAAAATAAGAGGCTATAAACCCGGCAGGTTTTCTTTCAACGTGAAAGGTGGCAGATGCGAAACCTGTGAAGGTGGAGGCTTGAAATTAATTGAAATGGACTTTCTGCCCGATGTACTTGTGCCATGCGAAACATGCAAAGGAAAACGCTATAACAGGGAAACACTGGAAGTGCGCTTTAAAGGCAAATCTATTTCCGATGTTTTGGAGATGACCGTAGAACAAGCTGTAGAGTTCTTTGATAGCCAGCCCAAAATACTTCGTAAGGTCAAAGCACTGAACGATGTAGGGCTTGGCTACATCACTTTGGGCCAACATGCAACAACCTTATCAGGAGGAGAAGCTCAAAGAGTAAAACTTGCCTCTGAGTTATCAAAAAAAGATACTGGTAAAACATTATACATTTTGGATGAGCCTACTACAGGCCTACATTTCCAGGATATTTTACATCTTTTAAATGTATTGAATAAGCTAACAGACAAAGGGAATACAGTTTTGATTATTGAACACAACCTTGATGTAATAAAAGTCTCTGACCATATTATTGACATTGGTCCTGAAGGTGGAGAAAAGGGGGGAATGATTATAGCCTCTGGAACACCAGAAGAAGTGGCGCTAGTACAGAATGGCCACACTCCTCATTTTATCAGAGAAGAATTAGGCATGCTGGCAGAATAGACAAAATAATCACGACCAAAACAACAAAGCCTGCACACTTGCGCAGGCTTTGTTGTTTTAACTACCTAAGCATCCTTATGACCTTTTCGTACGTCCATCGTACTCCAAATCATGTGTTTCTCCGAATTTACCTCCGGCTGCCCCAGCTCCGGCACCCAGAATTAACCCTATGCCCAGGAAAATTCCAATTCGGGAGGCCATTGTTGTAGCTTCATCACCAAAGGCCCGTACTTCCTGCCGGGTCTCTTCATCATCTGCTCCCGCAATGGCTTCGCGGCCTTCCTCTTCAATTCTTTCACGGTCTTCGTCTGAAAGTGTAATCCCCTGGCCTGCAGTATCCATTACCTGACCTACGGCACTTCCAACCCCGCCTAGTAAAGAACCAACAGCGGTAGTAAGTATATAAAAGCTAAACAAGGAGTATACTCCCCATGTAAGCAAACCATGCAATATACTTTCAAATGGCCGGGGAATCCCCGCCAATCTTCCAGCTACCCAGGCTCCTATAAATATGGAAATTATATTACTTATAACCCACCAAATCAAAGAACCCGTTCCCAGCCCTTCTGCTGGATTGGCTGCAGTGACATCTATTGTACCTATTCCGATACCCATACCTAAAATAGTAAGGGTAATCTGAGTTACGATGGCTAACACCGCACCCGCAAATACAGCACTCCATGATATCCTTCTCACGTGGCTGTAAGCATCATCTTCTTGATATGAACTTTGCGTTATTCTAGTCATCTCTCTTACATTTTTATTTCTCTTTCAAGAACTTAAGCAAATAAAAATTGTTTAATGACAGAAATAACACAAAACAACAACCTGTATATAAGGCCGTTATAAACAAAAAAAGGACTGACAATTTTCTGCCAGCCCCTTCTTAATATTCATGTTTTATCAGAAATTATACCGTATTCCCAATCCACTTTGGCCAAGAAAATGAAATGGATTATTGAAAAGTTCCATATATATATTTACATCCAACGAAATGGAAATTGGAATTTCCTTGAACGTATATTCCAGGCCAATTACCCCATCCAGTCCAACGCCCAAATCACTTATGCGCTCCTGCTCATAAATCCAATGTCTTGTAACCGGATGGCGATACCTGTAATGATAGGTATGTGCAATATGCCTTACCTGTACTCCCGGGCCATAATACCACTTCAATCCATCCAATAATTGATCAAGATCTTTATGAATCAGGTAACGCAACTGAGCGCCCCAGGCACCTCTTCGGTCATACCCATGGTATTCATAACCTCTGTTTCTGAAACGGTCGTATTCATAAAATCTGCTACCATAATAACCATACCTACGATGTCCCCCCCAGAAAGCGGTTCTTCCAAAGTTAAATTCCAAGGCATTGTCACCCAGATAACGTTTTATAGAAATTCCGGCAGGATCGCCAAATCGGACACCCAAACCCCACTCCTGTTGAGCGTAAGCCTTTGATCCAGAAAAGGCAAAGAATACTGCAATAAAAAACGCAAGAATGTAATTTTTTTTCATTTTTTCTCCTTATAATTATATTTAAGCAATATATAAATTTATAACGATTCAATGCGATATTGCTAAACAAAATATTTTTCATCACCTAAATCGCAACAAAACTTAAGGCCATCTTAATTTGTTCTATAGATAAATAATGAACTATTTATGCATATGTGTTCTGATAATCTCATGTACACCAAAACCTATGAGCACTGAAAAAGAAAAATTTAATCCATTGAATCCGGAAGAAGAACGGGTAATTGTTTATAAAGGCACAGAGATGCCATTCACAGGAAGGTTTAACAACAATAAAGAAAAAGGGACATACATTTGCAAAAGATGCAATGCTCCTTTGTATCGCTCCGAAGATAAATTTGACTCCCGTTGCGGGTGGCCAAGTTTTGATGACGAAATAGAAGGGGCTGTAAAACGAATCCCGGATCAGGATGGACATAGAATCGAAATAGTATGCGCCAATTGCGGAGGGCATCTTGGCCATGTTTTCGAAGGAGAAGGATTTACACCCAAAAATACCCGACATTGCGTTAATTCTATTTCAATGGATTTTATTCCTGCTAAAGAATGAGTAAAATTAAAACCGGTACATACCGTCATTATAAAGGAAAGCTCTATAAAGTTATAGGACTAGCAAAGCATAGTGAGTCTTTGGAAGAGCTGGTGGTTTACCAATGCCTATATGGAGAGTTTGACCTTTGGGTTAGGCCTCTGTCTATGTTTGAGGAAAAAATAAATGCAGATGGTAAAGAGATGCAACGGTTTGAATATGTAGGAGAATAAGGTATTACTTTATATTTTTTTCAAATGGATAAGCTATCCAGAATCATCCTTTCCAATAATAGCTATTCACTTCCCTCTCGGAAATTCTCTGAATATCCGTCTTATCGTAGATGACAAATGTGTTCTGGAAAAGCTTTTGTCTCCTATCGGCTCTTCGGACCATCCACTCCAGATATGCCGGTTGCTCCTTTGTTCATACACATCTATAAAAAGCAGGCCCTCCTCATAAAATTTTTCCATTGGTAAATGCTCTCGAAAGGTAGGTCCCGGATGCCAGTATGGCCTTGGAGCAGGGGTTTCGGGATATACCGGATTTAATGTAATAATTGCCTGCTCGCGTATCTGAATCCGATAATCAAGCAAAATGTCCGGATCGACACTATCTGCGACAAAGCCCCTTTCATGCATTTCTTTATTAACATGATGGTGAATGTTTCTGTAAACAATGTAATCTTCCAATTGCTCTTCGGTAGGCAATATCCAGGCATAAGTTTTAAAATCCTGAAAATTTACCCCTCGAACCACATTGGAATTTATTTCTCTGGCACAGCCTAGCAACAGCAATGGTATTAAATAAAGGTACTTCCACATATTATGCCCTCCCCGTTCTCTTTTCCTATTTATTATTAACTGACAGGTGGATGGTTAGTTATGGGTTTGGTGTAAAATCTATTAGGAAAAGGCATGTAAAAAAAATTCGTTTGTAAAACCCTTAATTTTTAGTAGGTTTATAGATACAAACAACAATAAAAATGACTCAAAAACCCTCAAATGCGTTTATAGCTGCGTCCTGGATTGCCTTGGGAGCAGGTATGGCCGGCTTCTTGATCGGCTTATGGATAGCCGAGATGTCCTTACACGAAAAAGGATATTACTTTACCGTATTAATGTATGGCCTTTTTGCCGTAGTTTCAGTACAGAAGAGTGTACGAGATCGCCTGGAAGGACTTCCTGTAACAGATATCTATTATGGTATAAGTTGGTTTTCAACTATTCTTTCCATAATCTTATTAACAATTGGGTTATGGAATGCATTAATTCTGCCAAGCGAAAAAGGATATTACGCCTTTGCTTTCCTTCTTTCACTATTTGGTGCCATTGCTGTTCAGAAAAACACCCGTGATTTGCAACAGTTCGAAAAAAATGTGTCCACACCCAGAGAAACGAGCAGCGTTAACTAATCGCCTTTAATAATTTTTAAAAAGAGAAATTTATATCAAAAGGAAGGCTGCGGTTTTTATATTTTTGCAGAGACGCGATTAATCGCGTCTCTGCAAAAAAACTACATTTAACAGATAAACATCACTATCATCTATATATCAAAACTATTGCCCCCCACAAGGGTTCTTAAAGTAAAGTGTAAATTTTAACTATTGGAGGTAAGACAGATGAGGAATTTAAGATTTATACCAACGAAAGTTCATGGAATGATGGATTACGGATTTGGTGCATTTATGAGTGGCATGGCCTTCCTTGGGCCAAACAAAAATAAAAAGAAAGTAAAGAAAAGGCCGGCGCAACGTTATGTACCACTTGGGCTGGCAATCGGAGCAACTGCTTACAGCTTATTTACTAAATATGAGCTGGGTCTTATTAAAAAAGTCCCGATGAAGGTGCATCTGGGAATCGACATGGCGAGTGGTTTGTTTTTAGGATTAGCACCCTATGTATTTAAAATGGATGACCGCTTGAAAAAAGCATTTGTTGGCTTAGGAGCCTTTGAAGTAATGGCAGGATTGCTTACCAAAACCGAGACGCCAAAGCAACATCGCTTTCAGTTTTTATTGGGCTCATAATGAAATTATAAAAGAAAGATCTTGATTCCTATTCTCAAGATCTTTCTTATTTACCTTTTTCCCGGCTCTGACTGGCATTTTGATATAAATCGTTGTTTTTTTCAGAATCGTGCCTTTCAAGAGGCATTTGCCTTTGGGGTGGCACAGGCGTATCCGGCATAGTAACTTTTTTATCCTCTTTATTTTCCATACCGTTTTTATTCCTGTTCTGCACTGCTACTCTTTCAAAATCATATTCACTGCCAATATGCTTATTCTGAGCATGACTGGCAAGAGCCCGAAATATCCTTCTGTGTATTTTATGACTTAACAGGTACTCGGGGTGCCACTGAACTCCAATAATAAATCTTTTATCATTGGTTTCTATTGCCTGCACAATCCCATTATCTTCTACTGCGGTAACTCTGATGCTTTGTCCAGGCTCTTTTACAGCCTGGTGATGAAGTGCATTAACCTTTGATTTGCCTACATTAAGTATGATGCCCAGCTTGCTCGTCTGATCGATCCGAACTTCTTTAACAGGAAAAATGCTGGCTCTGTTGGGTTCTTCCAGATAAAAAGGCTCTATTTCTTTATGAAGGGATCCTTTAAAATAGATATTTATTAATTGCGCTCCGCGACAAATGCCTAAGACCGGTATACCAAGTTCAACAGCTTGTTCCAGCAAGTTAAACTCAAGCTCATCTCTGTCTTTATCCAATTTATGACTTTTTCTACTAAATAACCGACGGATCAAGAAAAGTACAGGAAAAGACAACAGCTGGAAAAAGCTTTTAATTCTAAGCCATAAGGATATCCTCTTGTTCCGGATAGTACTGTCAAGGTACTCTTCCATAAAATGTTCCTTCTCATAGGTGTTTGGATCTACATCAGCCCCTCCACCTATTATAAGAGCCTTTAATCCTTTTGCAGTACGAGAGCGACGTGGTGTAATCCGTATGGGCCTACCTCCGGAAAACCAAACCGATAATGCGGTAAAAATCCATGCTGCCGTTCCTCCCTTGTCCGGGCCGGTAATACCAATGGCAGGTCGGTTAAATTTAAACATCAATCACCTCCTTTATCCTGTTCAACCATTTGACATTGAAGCCAATTAACACATCCTGATTAAGAGCCAAATATTCCAGACACAGTTGTTCCAGCAAGTTGTCATTGCAGGCAAGTTTCTCTATTTCCACCCACCGGTTCCACTCTGTTGCCAAAGACCAGTTTTCATCATCAATATTGCTATTGGGTAAGCGATAATGAAAGGTGGGGCGTGCCTTAACATTTCCTATATCATGAAAAGAATTTATTAATTCCTGATCCATATACGCAAGTACCGGATATAAGTCCAGAGGCCTGTTCCTGTCTGAATTGTAAGAGTGATAGTCCAGACTAAACGTCTTAAGATCGGGTTTGTAGCCAGGCGGAAGTACTTTTAAAATATACTCTTTGGGAAATGGATTTATATACGTCGAAACCCGTCGGGCAAGATCAATTTCACCTATTTTAAATAAATAAGGGTATAGCAGGAAGAATGCCCTGCTATACTTTAGAATGGTATCTACATCCAGAGAAGGCAGTTCCGGATTCAGATGCGTTGCATAAGCATTCATTATGGACGCACCCGTACCTTTGGCCTTTTTACTAAAAAGCGCCTTCCTTAGCAGGTCGGCCTTCTCAATTTCATTAATAGGTATGGGTGGAATACTTATTTCATACGGTACTAAACTTGAAGCAATCCGTTCCGCAATTCCTTCAAGTTGTAAACCAAAATTTTCCATACTTATACCAGCTCTTTCAAAAATCTTTTCATAGGATTTTTCTGTAAGTACCTTGGTATCCATTTTTAATATAAAATCCCCTATGCTGGTATTTTTTACTTGCTGAAGAAAATTACTGTACCGCTCATATTCACCGCCATAAAGGTTCATAATGCAGGAAGCTGCCTCCTTTAGATCAAGTTCTCCAAACTCCAATTCAAATCCAACTTTTCTGACCTCCCCTTTATCATTATAAAGAACAGGAACCGTTTTAAACTCCATACAAAAATAACCTGAAGTATTGAGGGATGTTTAATTGTAAGTAATGCGGAGGCCACAAAAAAAGACACAGTTAAAGTGCCTTTTATATAAATTTCGGAAATGCCTGATGCGTGGATCCATTCTTCAGGCAATCATATTTTTCTCAATGGCTTTTCTAACCAGCTCGGCTGTGTTGTTTACATTAAGTTTTTTCATAATATTAAGACGGTGTGTTTCTACAGTCCGAATGCTTATGGTAAGTTTATCTGCAATCATTTTTGTACTTAAGCCATTCGCAACTAATGACAAAACCTCCAATTCCCTGGGGCTTAACACTGAATCATTTTTATTTTCTTCCAACCGACTAATATTATCAATCATAATATTGGATATAGTGGCATTAAAGTACTTTTCTCCTCTGCTTACTGTTTTTACTGCAAGTTCTAATTCCTCCGGCTCCACGTTTTTTAGCAGATACCCATGTGTGCCGGCCTGAATAGCTTTAATGATATAATCAGGATCTGCATGCATGGTAAGCAGAATGATTCTGATGTTAGGATATGAGCTTTTAATCAAAGGTATTGCTTCAAGTCCATTCAGTTTAGGCATACTGATATCAAGAAGCACCACATCCGGTTTGGCCTTTTTAAGCAACTGCATAAGCTCCTCTCCATTATCCGCCTCGCCTGTAATTACAAAATCAGGCACCTTTGTTAGTAGGGATTTAATTCCGTCCCTTACCAACTTATGGTCATCTGCAAGTGCAATTTTTACTTTACTCATAACTTACTCTTCTATTAAATGATCGTCTTCTGTTTCTTTAACGTGCAATGGCACTTCCACTTTAATCGTGGTTCCTTTTTGTTTTTCAGCATGAATATAAAAAGAACCATTCATTAATCGTGATCTTTCTCTCATGTTTTTGATCCCATTATTGGCCCTATTGCTATTTTGCTGCCATTCAGTATAATCAAACCCAATACCATCATCACTTATCAAAAGCATCACAAGTTCCTTATCATGCACAAGTTCTACTTCTGCCTTGGACGCCTCAGCGTATTTAACAATATTATTAAGCGCTTCTTGTGCAATACGATACAAGCCTACCGTAATATCAAAATCCAAAGGATTTTGCTCTTCGTCTTTTAAGGATGTAAATGTAATATTTATATTAGTTATTTTCTTGAGATTCTGGCATAACTGATTTAACCCTGCCTCTAATCCAAAATCCAACAGAACCCCTGGCATCACATTATTAGATATTCTACGTACTTCTTCTATTGTTTCATTCAGCAAATCCCTTAGTTCAGTTTTAGCTTCACTTTTTTCTTCCAGGGCGGCAATTTTAAATTTAATAGCAACGAGCATCTGGCCTAATCCATCGTGAATCTCACGGGCGAATCTGCGCCTTTCGTTTTCCTGCCCTTCAATCAAAGCGGCAGATCGCTGCCGGTTCAGGCGTTTTTCCTGCTCTTTCAATTTCTTCAAACTATCTCGCATCTGAAGCAGAGAAATGCCAAGGACATCCTCCTCGCTTAGTGGCCGATATTCAGCATTCAGTTCATTATTCCCTATGCGCCTGGCAAATTTGGAGGTCTGTTCAAAACTCTCAGCCAGGCGGTTTACGGCAAGAACCATTTCCCCTATCTCATCATTATACTTTGGCTCCTGTGCCTTGTCAGGCAAAATTCCTCTTGCCAAACGATCTATGGTAACTTTCAAAGAACGAATTGGCCTGGTAAGGTTATCACCCAGAAGCAAAGTTATCCATATTAAAAGAATAATAACTAACACACTTACGTAAACAATGAAAACACGAATTCTTGTAACGGGCAACATTGCCTCCTCAAGATCAATTTCAGAAATCAAGACCCAGTCCAGGCCTTCCATATTTAATCGCCGGTAAACGCTCAATACAGAAACTCCACGGTAATCCGCAAGTATATGATTGCCATCTATTCCTGCAAAGGCATTTGAAACAGCTTCAGTATTTACAATAATTTTTAATGGTGGCTTATCAGGGTAAAACCTGGAAACTGACCTCATTCGAAAGTCCCTGTCTACAATGTAGGATTCCCCTGAATTTCCCATTCCGGTCCGTTCATGCAGAATATCTGAAATCCGGGTGAATTTTTTGTGGAGTACAATTGTACCCTGAAACCTATTATCTTCTGAATAGACAGGAGCTCCAATAAATATAATGGTCTCTGCCAGATTGCCATGCATGCTAACATCTATTCGGGTAATTCCTTTTCTTGCTTTTTCTAAAAAGTGCTTTATTTCTTCATTATCTGAAACTATCATCTTAATCAAAAACGCATCATCACGTTGAGTATAAATGATTTCATCAACATTGTTAAGAAACAATACATCCTGATAATGGTGATCTACAACCAGGTTGTTTATTACTTCAAAATGTTCAACAGAGCCACCCACTTGGCCATCAGAAGGATTGGAAAGGTAAAAACTGAAGGCTTCCTGAAAGTGCGAATCGTTAAGAATCAACGCTAAACTCCGCTTTCGACCTGCAAAGTAATCATCAATTCTGGCCTTCTTTAAAACATTAATAGACGATAATTGGGCAAGTGTCCTTTCAATAATGGCTTCTCGAAAAGCCATAAAAAACAACCAGCCGGATACAACCACAGCAACAACACCTATGGAAAGATATGATAAAAAAAGCCTCTGAGATATTGAAAGATTTTTAATAAAGGACATCCAGGTCTTGTTATAAACTTTTCAGGATAAATTTAGGCATACGACTTGTCCCATGAAACAAATTTGGCGAAATAAACGTGGCACATTAAAGAATTTTAATCTGCAGTCCAAGATTTACGGTCTTGATGGTAGAGGAAAACCTCCCTTCATGTAAAACTTCTTGTTAATATTTTCCTTAACATAAAATTCAAAAAACCCTGAAAAATCTTCAAAACCTGAAAAATTTCATATTTATACAAAAAAATTTGTTATTTATTTGTCGATCACCAGTTAAAGTTAAATAACAATAGATAGGTATTGAAGCTTATTTTTATAGAGACTTGATAATGGGATATGGAGGCAAAAAATATCTTAAATGGCAAAGAATGTGTTTTATTTGAAAATCTGGATGATGCCAAAAAACGTCTGATTTCAGAAACCCGCACACTTGTTCATTTAAAAAAAGGGGAGTGTCTGTTTAGTGAAGGAGGATCTCCCACAGGAGTATACTGCGTACATTTTGGCCATTTAAAAGGAGTTAAAACAGGGAAAGATGGAAAGGAACAAATTATCTATCTTGCCAAACCTGGCGATTTGGTAGGATGGCAGCAAGTGGGATGTGAAGACCCCTACACCACAACGACCATCGCCTTGGACAAGGCCATTGTTTCACACATTCCAAAAGCAATATTTCTGGAAGCAACAAAAGACAGCCCACTTTCTGCTGCTTTTGCCAGATACATATGTGATGATGTCATAATGCTGGAATCGAAAGTCCTCGAGCTGTCACAAAAATCAGTGAAAGAACGTCTTGTATCGAACATCGTCCTGTTGCAGGAAAAATATGGAGAAAACAAAGACGACACTGTGCTAATAACCATACCCCTAAGTAGAGAGGACTATGCAAATTTAGTAGGGACCAATACCGAAACAGCTATAAAAATGCTATCGGAATTAAGAAAAGAAGGTTACATTGATTTTATAGATAAAAAAATACTGATCCTAAACCTTAACCATCTTAAAAGGGTGGCAGGCTTATAAAAGATGGACAAACTAAAGCATATCGTAGTCATAGATGATGATGATATCAGCAACTTTTTAGTTAAGCGATCAATAAATAAAGAATGCTTATGCAAATCCATTGATTGCTTTTCAAATGGGCAAGAAGGATATGAATACCTTAGAAAACTAAAAGCGGAAAATAAACCATTGCCCGAATTAATACTTCTGGATATAAATATGCCTGTGATGGATGGATATACTTTTCTGGAGAACCTGAACACCTTATGCACAAAAACCTTGTGGCAAGAACGCATAGTCGTAGTTTCCAACAGCATTACTGTTAACGATCAGAAAAAATTAAATTCAATGGGTTTCCACCGAACCATCCTAAAACCCGTTAACACTGCAAAAATTATTCAGTTGCTGAACTGAGTTCTTTATACAATTCCCTGTTTTTTACCAGGCCTGCTTTATTGAAATAAATAAAACAGACCCTATGGCCTTCACCCTTTAAGGGGGCCGTATATACGATATCTTCTTTTCGCTTTTGAAGGTTAGACTCCAGCGGAAGTCCGTTTTCCATATTATACCTATAAGCTTCTATCAGTTCATTTTCTATACCAGGCATTTCTGATGATTTATCACTAAGAGACAAGATGCTTATCCGGAGGTCAAAATCGTTTTTAACAGATGAGACAAAGCGGCCCGAATCTGCCCCCGGGATAAGTAAAGAATCAGCGATCCATTGTCCGAACACATTGGCCATATCCATCATTTCTGCATCCGATAAGCGAACGATTTTCCGCTCATCAATGGCTTTTTTTAATGTTCTTTTATCAATGCCATTACCCTCATCACAACCAAAAAAAATTGATATGAGAAGTATTATAGGTAGATATTTTAGACGCATAGGGAGAATATTTGCTTGAGAAACCCAAATTTAAATTATTTATTGTTCCTCTGAAAGAAAAAACTAAAATGGGAATTACTATCTTTGTAATTGTGTTTTAAGCTTGATTATGTTAGAAAAACTACAAGAAATAGAGAATCGTTTTAAAGAAGTGGCAGAAAAGATCGTGTCTCCCGATGTTATGGCAGACATGAAAAAATATTCCAACCTCAGCAAAGAGTATAAGGAGCTGGATAAAATTGTTGCTGAATATAAGAAGTACCAGAACATTTTGGGAAATATAGAGAATACAAAAAAAATTCTTGCCACAGAAAAAGACCCCGAATTTAGGGAGCTTGCTAAAGATGAGCTGGAAATTTTCACAGAAGAACGTGAACTTGCTGAAGAAAAGCTAAAAGAGATGCTAATTCCCAAAGATCCTAACGACAGCAAGAACGTCATTCTCGAAGTTCGTGCGGGAACTGGTGGTGATGAAGCGGCTATATTTGCAGGAGACCTCTTCCGTATGTACCAAAGATTTGCGGAAAGACAAGGTTGGAAGCTTGAGTTAATTGATGCAACGGAAGGAACATCCGGTGGTTATAAAGAGATTATTGCCGGGATTTCAGGAGACGATGTGTACGGAAAGCTGAAATTTGAATCCGGGGTACACCGCGTACAAAGGGTTCCTGCCACAGAAACCCAGGGAAGAGTCCATACCTCTGCCGCCACAGTTGCGGTGCTTCCGGAAATGGAAGATGTGGATGTGGAAATCAACATGAATGATATCCGTAAAGACACCTTTTGCTCCTCCGGCCCCGGTGGACAGTCTGTAAATACGACCTATTCAGCCATACGATTAACACACATTCCTTCAGGACTTGTGGTGCAATGCCAGGATGAGAAATCCCAAATTAAAAACCTTGACAAAGCGCTTAAAGTACTTCGTTCCCGCTTATATGAGATAGAATTGCAAAAACACAACGACCAGGTCGGCGCACAAAGAAAGTCCATGGTTGGCTCAGGAGACCGCTCCGACAAAATAAGAACCTATAATTACCCTCAAGGAAGGGTAACCGATCATCGCATAGGATATACTGTTTATAACCTTCCCACCGTTATGGATGGACACGTGGAAGATTTTATTGAACAGTTAAGAATTGCAGAAAACTCCGAGAAGCTCAAAGAAGGGGTAACAAGGTAGTTCTGCACAGTTTATATGGTGAAACTATTTATCAGGATAAATGTACTAATCATTCTGGCATGGGTCATTTATGCCTGTAAGCCCGCATCAGAAAAAATTACCCCGGACAGCAATGCCCGCCTGGAGTTTTCACGTGACACCATACTTTTTGACACCCTTTTTACTTCAATAGGAAGTTCCTTCAGGCGTTTAACCGTTTTTAACCCAAATGAAAATGCTGTGAAAATCAGCAGCATTAATGTTGGAGGGCTGGCTTCTTCCGAATATAACGTGATTATCAACGGAAGGGAAAGTCATTTTGAATCCGATGTAGAGCTACGAGGCAAAGACAGCCTTTTTATCCTCGTTCGTGTAAACATTAATCCACAAAACCAGGAACTCCCTTACCTGGTCAAAGATTCCATACTATTCCTAACCAACAGTAATCTTCAGAAGGTAATGCTGGTAGCCTATGGACAGGACGCAAATTTTATCACTAATAAAACACTCGATTGCAACACAACCTGGGACAGTCCTAAGCCTTACGTCATTTATGGACATGCCTCTATTCCGGAAGGTTGCAGCTTAACGATTAAACCCGGCACAAGAATTTTATTCAGTGAAAAATCACATTTGCAGGTAAACGGCACACTCATAGCCGAGGGGGAAGAAGAAAATGAGGTAATATTTTCCAGTGACAAACTTACACAACGCTTAAAAAATCAGCCAGGACTATGGAGTGGAATCATTTTTGGCTCTTCAAGTACCGGAAATCAGCTGAAAAAGGTAAAAATACGCAATGCAGAAAATGGTATTCGCGTCAAAAACTCCGGAAATCCGGCCACACCATCTCTCGTCTTGGATAAAGTTATTATTGAGAACATGTCTTTCAATGGAATTAAGGCCATAAACGCTCATGTTTCTGTGCAAAATACGTTGATACATAATTGTGCCGCTTATGCTTTCCAGGGAAGTGGTGGGGGCACCTACACCCTCCTTCATGTGACCTTAGCAAACTACTCCTTTAATTTCTTTAGAAACGGAACGACTCTGCTAATTTCAGATACATATTTCTCCGAAGACGGGACGAAAGTTCAAAATCCTGTTTCTGCAAATTTTACCAACTGCATAATTTGGGGTGATAAAACAGAAGAGTTGACCATGACCAAGTCGCCTTCCGGCCTTCCGGACCATAGCTTTACAAACTGCCTTCTCCGAACCAGGCTTGGTATCACCGGCGAAAACAACCTTCTGAATACTGACCCGGAATTTGACAGTCCGCGACAAGGCACGTTTGTTTTACGTGAGAACTCTCCAGCCATTTCAGCAGCCATCGATGCCGGAATAACCACGGATCTTGCAGGCAAAACCCGGCCAAGCCCACCTTCTATTGGGGCTTACGAACATTAATTGATTTCTTTTTGGCACACTTTCTGTGGGTTTTTTATCTTTATAGCTAAAGAACTATGAGGGTCATTCAAAAAACCATACACTTATCTCCCTTCAGTCGGGGCTTTCACCTGATAACCCATAAGATCATGGAAGAAATCCCTGAGCTTAAAATGATAAAAATTGGGACCGCTCAACTATTTATACATCACACATCCGCAGGCCTGACGATAAATGAAAATGCAGACCCTACCGTACGAGGTGATTTTGAAAGACATTTTAATCAAATGGTGCCGGAAAATGCCCCTTATTATAAGCATACCCTGGAAGGATCCGATGACATGCCAGCACACATCAAAGCTTCCCTCTTAGGAAGCTCCGTGAGTGTGCCGGTAACCAATGGACGCTTCAACCTTGGCACCTGGCAGGGTATTTATCTGTGTGAACACCGTGACAGAGGTGGCAGTCGCACCTTAACTATTACCATTATTGGAGAAGAAAACTAAACAAAACCTATAAACTATGAAAAAATCAGCCGCAATACTCTTTCTAAGCTTTCTGATTATGAGTTACCAGGTAGTGCCTGTATCCCTCAGAGTTACCGTAAGAGATGAGGTGGGCAATATTGTTCAGGGAGCAAAAGTTACCATTTATCAATCGGAAGAAGATTATAGTCAAAATCAAAACCAGGTAGGAGATGCTCAGACAACCGACCGAAGAGGCAACGCCATCTTCCGAAACCTGGAAACCATTCCTTACTATGTACGAGCCGAGAAGGGGGAAATGAATAATGAAGAAAGGGGCATAAAAACCGATACCCTCAACAGGGCACGCCAAAATCAGGTAACAATAATTGTTGATTAAGATTTAAGGAAAAAGGCATAAGGCATAAGACGTAAGTAAAAAAGCTGTTGAATAAACTTTTGACTTACGACTTACCAACTTAAGCCTTACGACTATTAAAAAGGCATAAGGCGTAAGGAAAAGTAATAAGGAATAAGGCGTAAGTAAAAAGGCTGGTGAATAAACTTTTGACTTACGACTTACCACTTATTACGACTAATATAGGGCGTAAGGAAAAGGGAGTTGAATAAACTCATGACTTAATACGCCTTACCACTATTATGACTTACGACTTAAGCCTTAAGCCTTACGACTTACGACTATTTATACCTA
>JBKBXU010000068.1:2803-16495 GCA_046313675.1 Cytophagaceae bacterium | reverse complement strand
ATTTAATATTTCTTGCCTGCGTTTTTGATTTTCTTGATGGTTTTGCGGCCAGGCTACTTAAGGTCATGTCTCCAATAGGAAAAGAGCTTGATTCATTGGCTGATGTGGTTACCTTTGGGGTGCTTCCCGGCATAATTATGTATAGAATTCTTTTATTGAATATAACAGGAGTTTACGGAAAGGAATATGATCATTTCTGGGTTTTTATTTCATTGCTCATTCCTGTATTTTCTGCTTTAAGGTTGGCAAAATTCAATGTTGACACTCGTCAGTCTGAGTATTTTCTGGGACTGCCTACTCCTGCAAATGCTATTTTCATTGCTTCCCTTGCTCTGATTCTTGAAGGAGCATCGGATGTTTTTGTTTTAGGGTTTTTGAGGAATCCCTATTATTTATCAGCGATTATACTGATCAGTTCAGGATTGTTGGTGTCAGAAATACGCTTGCTGGCACTAAAATTTAAAGGATTCGGATGGAAAGAGAATGTCTTTCGCTACTTATTAATAATTATATCAATAGTTTTATTCTTAATTTTTCATTTGCTTTCGATACCGTTTATTATAATTATATATATAATTTTGTCTTTAATTGAAAAACGGTATACCTCATAAAGTTTATTGCAGGAATCATAGCGAATGTAATAATGGAAGGGTGTACTTATTAATTAACGAAGCAGTAAAATAAAAGGACTTGATGTTCGTTCAATTAGCGTTCTAAACAAATGCTTTTGCAGGTATATCCAATATCTTGATGACTAAACTCAGGATTAAATATCTTTATTTACTTTTTTTATTTTTTCTCTGTAGCACATGGGCTGTTGGCCAGAAGACAGGTGAAGTAAAAATCCATTGGCTTGAACCTGTAAAGGTTTTGGGTGATGCAGGAGGTATATCTATGCCCACCTTTACCGGCGCAGCTCATATTAAGGAAAATGAATTTCTACCGTTCCTTCAGGTAAAAGTTGAAGGGTATGTAACGGATTTTAAAATCGAAAAAACGGTGACAGAAGCAGTTTCTGAATCAGAAAGAAAACTTCTTCAACAATACAAAGAAAATACCTATTCTACCCGCATTCACCTGGCATGGGAAAACAAAAGGCCAATTTCATACATTCAGATCGTTCCTATCAGATATAGCCAAAGTAAGGGAGAATGTGAAAAACTTCTAAGCTTTTCATATGCCTGTCAATTAGGAAGTCCTCCGGTTGTAAAGGTTGAGAGGAGGCTTAACTCGCGAGTTTCAAGTGCAAATGCCCGTATTTCGGGGACAAATGTTTCAGTATTGTCTCAGGGTGACTGGTATAAGTTCCAAATTAGCAAAAGTGGAATTTATAAGATTGATTATGCCCTTTTGCAGGAAATAGGCCTGAATGTGTCTAACCTGGATCCAAGGCGAATTAAAATCTATGGAAATGGAGGAGGAATGTTGCCGCAGGCCAATAGTGCAGCAAGGTATGATGATCTGGTAGAGAACGCTATTTATGTTGAAGGGGAAGGTGATGGTGTTTTTAATCAGAATGATTTCATTTTATTTTATGCAGAGGGCCCTGATACTTGGTCCTACAATGCCGACGAAGGGGTTTTTAACCATACAAAAAACATTTATTCTGACCATACTTTTTATTTTTTGACGATTAGTCCGGATTATGGTGAGCGAGTGAATAACATGCCTGACCTTGGTTCTGCATCCCAAACAATCAATAGATTTAATGAACGAATTTTCCATCATCAGGATCTGGAGAACCTTCTTAAGTCAGGAAGGGAATGGTATGGAGAAAAGTTTGATTTTATTACCCAGAGGAATTTTAGTTTTAGTTTCCCCGGCCTGGTAGGAAACAGCCAGGTCAAGATAAGGTCTGCTGTGATGTCTTCCTCTATTGCATCAAGCCGTTTTCAGTTGAATATCAATGGACAAAGCCTTGGTAATCACGAAATTGATAGCAGTATTCCCAATAGAATCTATGGGATAAAAGGATTTAACAGCATCCGATATTTTACGATCAACAGCAGTGCTTTTGGGAATAACAGCAACTTCAACATTTCTGTATCGTATGACAAACGTGGGATGGGCTCCGCTGTTGGATACTTAAATTATCTCGAAGTAAATGCCCTTAGGGACTTGAGGCTTTATGGAAATCAGACGGCTTTTAGATCCATAGAAAGTTTGTCTGCACCTACAGCACGGTATACTATTGCTGCGACTTCCGGAGCTCTGAAGATATGGAATATTACGCAGCCGCTGAATCCAAGAAATCAGGTTTTTACTTATAATGGATCTCAGGCTGTGTTTTATGCTCCAAGCACTGAATTACAGGAATACATTGTTTTCTCAGGTAGCAATTTTGATAGGCCTACTTTTGTACGGAAAGTTCCTAATCAGAATTTACATGGTATTTCGCAAGATGTTCCTGTAATGGTAATAGTTGCAAATGAGAAGTTTCTGAGTCAGGCTCAGAAGCTGGCACATCACAGGAGGAATGCTAATGGTATATCTGTTGAAGTTGTAACTACGGAGCAGGTATACAATGAATTTTCCTCAGGAGCACAGGATATATCAGCCATTCGTGATTTTATGAAATCCCTATATGATGGACCCTCAGGAGATCGTTTGAAGTATCTGTTGCTTTTTGGCGATTGTTCGTATGATTATAAAAATCGCATTGCGTCCAACTCCAATTATGTGCCGGTTTACCAGTCACGGCAATCTTTGCATAATGTTGACTCACATTCGTCTGACGATTATTTTGGCTTTCTGGATGATGCCGAAGGAGAATGGATTGAAAACAGTAGTGGAGACCATAATCTTGATATTGGAATAGGACGCCTTCCGGTGAACTCAGCAGCAGAAGCTGAAGCGGTGGTAAATAAACTCATTCACTATCATAACCCGGCCTCTATGGGCAATTGGAGAAACAGGCTAACGTTTGTGGCTGACGATGGTGACAGAAATTTGCATTTAGACCATGCTGATCAATTATCTGATTTTGTGCTATCAAACAGTCAGGTTTATAATATAAATAAAATATATTTGGATGCCTATCCTCAGATTTCTTCTCCCGGGGGAGAGATAGCACCTGAAGTTAACAGGGCCATTGACCAGGCGGCAGATAAAGGAACACTTATAATGAATTACAGCGGACATGGTGGGGTGCTTGGTTGGGCACAGGAGAATATTCTTGATATACCTATGGTCAACCGGTGGCGGAACATGGATAACCTTATGTTTTTGGTTACGGCAACGTGTGATTTTGGCCGTTATGATGATCCGGCGGTAAAATCCGGGGCAGAACACACGTTGGTTTCTGCGCAGGGAGGAAGCATTGGTATCCTTACCTCTACCAGGGCGGTTTATGCTTCTACCAACCTTGCCATCAATATGGCTTTCTATAAGCATATATTCTCTGAGGTTGCCGGGGGAATGCCTTTGTTAGGATATGTGATGAAAGAAGCTAAGAATGATAGTAAGAGTGGCGTAAATAACCGTAACTATGCTTTGTTGGGTGACCCATCTATGAGCCTTGCCTATCCTAAACATGACATGGTTATTACAAAAATCAGCAACGGCGCATTGGAGAGTGATACACTGAAAGCCTTGAGTAAAATTACACTTGAGGGGGAGATAAGAAACGCAAGTGGTGCCAAAATCAATGACTTTAATGGCAAAGCACATATTACCGTTTTTGAAAAGAAAACCATCGTTAGGACGTTTGGAACAGAAGGCTCTCAACCCATCACTTTTAATGTTCAAAGAAATTTTATTTACGATGGACAAGCTACGGTAAGCAATGGATCGTTTAGTTTGTCGTTTATCGTTCCAAAGGACATTGCTTATCACTATGGGAATGGGAAAGTAAGTATGTATGCTCAAAGAGAAATGGCTTATTCGGATGCACATGGCCATAAATCAGATATTATTATAGGGGGAAGTGACCCTAATGCGGCAGAAGATACTACGCCTCCTGAAATTAGCCTTTATCTTAACGATGAAACGTTTGTTTTTGGCGGTTTGACCGGGCCGGACCCCAAGCTTATTGTAAAACTTTTCGATGAAAGCGGCATCAACGTGGCAGGAACCGGTGTTGGTCATGAAATATCGGCCAATCTTGATAATAAGAGTGATGTTATTATTCTTAATGACTATTATACAGCAAACCTGGATGATTATAAGCGAGGGAGAGTTGAATATCCTTTCCGGGATCTGCCTGAGGGAATGCATTCTTTAAAGCTGAAGGCCTGGGATACGCATAACAATCCGGCAGACGCCTACCTGGAGTTTATTGTCGCTATTGATTCAAAGCTGGCGTTGAAGCATGTGCTAAATTACCCGAACCCTTTTTCTACCAGTACAACCTTTCATTTTGACCATAACCGTGCAGGAGACGATCTGGATGTTTTGATTCAGGTATATACGGTTTCAGGAAAGCTGGTGAGGACTTTGGAGGGAAGATGTTATGGATGTCCTACGCACCTGGGTGATATTCACTGGAACGGCAGGGATGATTTTGGTGATAAGATTGGAAAAGGTGTATATGTGTATAAGGTAAACGTGCGTTCATTAAGAGATGGTTCTACCAATTTCCAATACCAAAAATTGGTGATACTTAATTAAAGAAATCATAAAATAATCCTTTATATTTGAAATTCTAATTTAAAGACTATATGTGCAAGAAAGTTTTACTTGTTGTTTGTCTGCTGAACATATCCTGTCTGGCCGGCTATGCGCAATTGCAAGATCCAAATGCTCAGGATCTGATTGGACAGGAAGGCAGAGCAATAACAACGGCTGTTCCCTTTCTGACAATTTCTCCGGATGCCAGAGCCGGAGCTTTGGGTGATGCGGGTGCAGCAACCTCTCCGGATGCCAATTCGATCTTTTGGAATCCAGCGAAATTGGTCTTTATAGAAGACGAAATGGGTGCTTCTATATCCTATACGCCTTGGCTTAGAAAGCTTGTGAATGACATGTCCCTTTCTTACCTCACAGCATATAAAAAGATAACAAAAGAACAGGCGATCGGGTTCCAATTAATGTATTTCAACCTTGGGTCTATTCAGTTTACTGACCAACAGGGTGCTGCTATGCAGGAGTTCAGGCCTAAAGAGTTTTCAACAGGACTTACTTATTCCAGAAAACTTAGTGAAAATATGGGTGTGGCAATTGGTCTAAAGTATATTCATTCTAACCTTGCAGGAAATTTCACTATGGCTTCTACAGGCACGCAGACCAAACCGGGAAATACCGCCGGTGGTGATATAGGGTGGTACTGGAACAACGACTTGATGATTGGTGGCAACCAGTCTCACTTAGCTTTAGGGGCAGCCATCACCAACATTGGTGCTAAGATTTCTTACACCAATACAAGTGAAAGAGATTTTATTCCTACGAACCTTCGTGTGGGAGCAGCCTTTACTACTGAGCTTGATGCATTCAATAAAGTTACGTTCATTGCGGATGTAAATAAACTTATGGTGCCTACACCCCCTGCATATGGTGTTGACTCCATGGGACGTAGAGTTATAATTGCAGGAAGTGATAACAGCGACAGGTCAATGATTGGCGGAATGTTGGGGTCATTTTCGGATGCACCGGGAGGTTTTCAGGAAGAGCTGAGGGAGCTTTATTACTCCCTGGGCATTGAGTATTGGTATAACGACCTGTTTGCAATCAGGGGTGGATTCTTCCACGAAAACAGATTTAAAGGTAACAGAAGATATTTTACCATGGGATTCGGTGTCAGGTATCAGGTGTTTGGTTTAGATTTTGCCTACCTCGTACCTCTGCAGCAGAACCATCCTCTTGCTGAAACACTACGCTTTAGCTTGTTGTTTAATATGGCACACAGGGGAGTGGAAGAATCCATAGGAGACAGATAAATTTATGCTTGACAGAACCATAGCACCGGAATTTCAGATACCAGATAAAGTTGAACTTATAAAGAGTGAATTTCAGCAACTGGATAATGGGATTCCGGTGTTTATGGTTAATGCAGGCCATCAGGAGGTTGTAAGGTTGGAGTTTATTTTTTCTGCCGGCTCATGGTATGAAAATGCGAACGGTGAAGCCTATTTTACGCTTAAAATGTTAGGCGAAGGCACTCTTAAACATTCAGCAAAAGAAATTGAGGACATCATTGCTCAGTATGGAGCTTTCCTGGATCTTGAAAGTGGATTGGATCGGGTTAAGATTGTTCTTTATTCACTCAACAAACACCTCGCCTCGCTTTTACCTCTTGTTCTTGAAATAGTAACAGAACCCGCATTTTCTTCCTCTGAATTTAAAAACCTTGCCCATATTACTTCCCAGAACCTTAAAGTAAACATGGAGAAAACTTCCTATGTAGCATCCAGGACATTTCGTGCGGCTGTATTTGGGGAGAACCATCCCTATGGAAGGTTTTTGAAAGAAGGAGATATTGACAACGTTAAGGTAGATCACCTTAACGGTTATTTTAATGATTTTTACAGAACATCTAATTGTGTCATTGTAATTTCAGGCTTAATTGGGGAGAATGTTCTTTCTGCCTTAAATAGAAGTTTCGGCTTATTGGCTCCATCAAAAGTCATCAGTGGAAAGCAAAGTCCTCAATTTTTATATAAGGCATCTTCTAAAACTATAGAAAAGAGTGATAGCTTGCAATCTTCCATTCGCCTGGGTTTGCCGTCTGTTGGCCTCAGCCATCCGGATTATTTCAAGGTGAATCTTGCCATTGAAATCCTTGGGGGGTATTTCGGCTCACGGCTGATGAAAAATATCAGGGAAGAAAAAGGATATACCTATGGGATTTCTTCAAGTCATGTAGCAATGCAAAACGGAGCTTTTCTGGTAATTGGTACGGACGTAAAAAAAGAGTTTACTTCCGATACCATTGCTGAAGTTCACAAAGAGATCAAAAAATTACAGTCTGAAAAGGTTTCTGAGGAAGAGCTGACCAATGTTAAAAACTACCTTATTGGTTCATTTTTAAATTCAATTAATACCCCTTTTGCACTGGCCGATCGCTTTAAAATGATATATTTTCATGACCTGGGTTATGAATTTTATGATCAATACATGGATTCCTTAAAAAATATATGTGCTGAAGATGTCCTTGAAACAACAAGGCAATACCTGTCCATAGAATCGCTTACGGAAGTAGTGGTGGGAGGAAAGTAACTCCTTTTACTTTTCCTTGCTGGGTGCTGGAGGCAAGCTTTCCTTGATCATTTCCAATTCTGACTTATTTTCGACCGCATCTCCATTTATAAAAGAAAACGAACTAAGGGTAAATGTGCCATCCGGGTTGCTTGCCACGCCCGCTCTGATTTGGAAAATGAGGTTATTCGCAGTGTCAAAAAAAGAATACGGAGAGGAACCCATAACCGAATATTCCGGGTTGAGCTCAAATGCTTTTCTTGCGTTCTTAAAATGTTCCTGATGAGCGTTAAAGAGGTTCTGGTCATTCCCGAAAGCTGCTTTTAAAGAATCCTGACTTCCGTTTTTGACCCATTCCAGCACCTGGTTTATAAATTCAGACTGGTTCTGACGATATTTCAATTCTGTGGTTTTTGCCAATGAATTAATCCGTTCATTGAAAAAATACACTGCAATAAGGTCGCATTGGGTAAGGAAATCGCCTGAAACCTTTTGTGAAAATGCATTTCCGGATAAGTCCTTATTTTTTAATTCTTCGCGCACCTTTTTCTTATATTCTTTGTCGTTCAAGACAATGTCGTTGCACGATTCCATCAACATCTTGAAGTTTCTTTCAGTCATATCTCCTTCGGACTGTTCTTTAAAGCAGTCACAATATTTCTCAGTAAAGAAATCTTTGTTCTTTAGTTTTATTTCTGAACTAGAATAAAGTGCCTGATAAGCGGGGCAGCTTTGGGAAAATTTGATAAAAAACTCTGAGAAATACGCTCTGAGAGTCACCTCTTTTTGATCAGCCTCATGAGCTATTTTTACTAAGGTTTTCTGATCAGAGAAAAAAACGGTTCGTTCGATTTCAGGCAGACGATCATTAACAGTATGTTTCGTAGCACCCGATTTTTCAAGCTCCAGACAAAAGTCTGCGATTAATTCATCCTGCACCGATTGGCCAGAAGAGGTAAGAAAACAGAAACTGGTAAGTATGGTTAAAATATAGAATTTCATCAATGGATCTGTGTGGTGTTATTAAAGAAACGATTTTCACTTTCCTGCTAATATAAAAACTTAAGGTTAGGTAAGCACAAAAGAAGTTTATTAATTTCCATAAAAAAAGGCCGGTTTTTTTAACCGGCCTTTTAAATAAAATCGAAGTTTTATAATTACTTCTTCTTTTTCTTGTCTTTGCTTTCTTTCTTAAGACTTTCGAAGATAGGACCGTTTTTAAGGATCAATTCATTTCTTACAAACTGTCCTGATTCTGTAAGCTGATCAGTTTTCCAACCTCCTTTTCCACTTGCTCCGGGCTTTAGTGCTGCAGAAGATTCCACTTTATCCGCGATTGACCAGTTGCACCAGCTTATTTTGTGTTCGTCCATAAAGTCAAAATATACCTGAGTACGCTTAAGGTCTAGTTTTCCGTCACCACTTGCAGGGCTAGTTCCCCATTCAGTGACAAAAATAGCAATGCCTGCATCCATGGCTTTTTTGGTTTCGTTTATCAACCATTTTCCATGGGTTGCTGCATAGAAATGCATCGTATATGCTATGTTGTCTTCTTTGATAGGATCGGCAGCAGCTTCACTTACCATTTGTGACCATTGTCTGGTTCCAACTACAATAATGTTCTTTTTATCATGCTCACGGAT
Source organism: Cytophagaceae bacterium (assembly GCA_046313675.1). Taxonomy (GTDB): domain Bacteria; phylum Bacteroidota; class Bacteroidia; order Cytophagales; family Cytophagaceae; genus JBKBXU01. The sequence goes on along the minus strand of JBKBXU010000068.1, from coordinate 7,721 downwards.
GGCTTTGATAACTTTTTCAGCATAAGGCTTTATATCATCAGACCAGCTTGCATCCTGAAGGGGTTCGTTATAAACTTCGTAAATAATGTTAGGCACACTTGCGTATTTTTTTGCCATTTGTGAAAAGAATTTTACGGCAGCTTCAGGATCGGTGTGGGCTTCATGGCTATGATAGTCGATAATGACATATATGCCAAGATCAATAGCAGCGTCCACTACCGTTACGACTTTAGCGACTTCTTCTTCAGGATTATCCAGGTATCCTCCTTTTTCAACCCCCATTGCAGCTCTTACGATGGTGCATTTCCAATCGTCTCTTAGCCACTTAACAGCTTCAGGGTTATAATATTGATCCATCCATTGACTCCAGAAAAGCGACATTCCTCTAAGTTGAACAGTATCTCCATGCTCACCGATCATATGTATACCTTTGATGGATAGCTGACCATATTTGTCAACAATGCTTTTTTGAGCAAACACATAGCTCTGGCTAAGGAAGAGTAATGCGGCAATTGCTAATAGTAAATTTTTCTTCTGCATGATTAATGTATAATTTGATATAAAATGTTGTTAGGCTTTATTGATCTTAATATTACGCAAAAACTGTGCCTGTGTATATAATTTTTTAGAAGAATGATGAGGATGCTTGGTAAAGCCTTAAAAAATCAGGATGAATAGGACGGAGGCACGGTTGTTTTTTGAGGGTTGGATATAAAAAAAACGCCGATTTGAACCGGCGTTTTAATAGTTTAAATTTTGATTTTTTGAATCCAACCGAACTTATCGGGAATAAGCCCCAATTTTAAATCATTTAAAGTTTGGTTTAACTTATTCGAAATTTCCCGTTGCGATGGCTCCGGAAGATAATAATCTTGTTCTTTATAGTTAATGGCTGCAATATGTGTAATCGTCGCAGCGGTTCCTGTTCCAAAGGCATCCTTCAGACTTCCGTTTTTGTGAGCTTCCAGTACTTCATCAATGCTGATCTTCCGCTCTTCCACCTTCAAACCCCAGTCTTTAGCAAGGGTAATGATGCTGTCCCGGGTAATACCTGCAAGAATAGATGTTGATAAAGGAGGAGTTACAAGCGTGTCGCCAATCTGGAACATAACGTTCATTGTCCCGGACTCCTCAAAGTACTTATGTTCTTTACTATCGGTCCAAAGTAGTTGCTGATATCCTTTTTCTGCAGCAAGTTTTGCAGGCAATAAGGATGCAGCATAGTTACCTCCGGATTTGGCAAAACCGATTCCGCCTTCTGCGGCTCTAACATAATTAGTTTCAACAATAACCTTTACACTTCCTTTATAATAACCGGATACCGGTGAGGTAAAGATTATAAATTTGTATGTTTTTGAAGGCCTTACGCCTATGAATTCATCAGAGGCATACATAAATGGCCTGATGTATAGCGAACAGCCTTTTTCAGAAGGAATCCATTGGTGATCGAGCTTTAGCAGTTGCGAAAGCCCTTCCATATAAATATCTTCACTGACTTCAGGCATGCAAAGACGCGCCGCAGAGCGGTTCATTCTTTTCAGGTGATCCAAAGCTCTGAATAATACGATGTCGCCATTATCATCTTTATAGGCTTTTAACCCTTCAAACACAGTTTGGCCATAATGAAGGACCGAGGTTGCCGGACTCATGGAAATTTTACCAAATGGTGTAATTTTTGGATTGTGCCATTCTCCGTTGGCATAGTCGGTAATCAGCATATGATCGGCATATACTGCTCCAAACTCCAGGTTACTAAAATCTGTTTCTTTCAGACGCGATCCACTGGTTTTTTCAATCTCGATCTGCTTGGCGTTAATCATATATTCAAAAAAGCTTATGGTTTTCTGTAAAAATATGTAATTAAAATCCCAAAACAAACACTTGCTAAATCCCTTTCATGGTATTTTATTACATAATTTGATTTGCTTCGGAATTTCTTTTTTTAAAAGTTTCTTAAAGCCCCTTTCTAAGGCATCTCCTCCCTTTGTTAAAAATAAGATTTATTTAGCTATTTTTGTTTGCTTGTTTAATGAAATAATAAAATTAATAGGGAAATAAATTCTATGAAGATCAGTGGGTTTACAATGGTTAAGAATGCGACAAAACTTTATTTTCCTATTAAAGAATCCATCCTTTCCATACTGCCTATAGTAGATGAATATGTCATAGCATTAGGTGATTGTGACGATGATGACAGAACTCTGGAGGAGATTACTTCCATCAATTCTCCGAAAATAAAAATAATTACTACTATTTGGGATACACAAAAATTCCCTAAAAGCACGGAACTGGCCCGGCAAACCGATATAGCTAAAAGGGCCTGTACAGGTGATTGGTTATTCTATCTTCAGAGCGATGAAGTTGTTCATGAGAAGTATCTGACGCAAATACAACGACGTTGTCAGGATTTATTGAATGATGAGGAAGTGGAAGGATTGTTGTTTGATTACATACATTTTTGGGGAGATTATACCCATTATCAGGTATCTCATGGCTGGTATCCAAAGGAAATACGAATTGTCCGAAATCGTCCGGATATTTATCCATGGCGCGATGCCCAGTCATTTCGCATAATAGAAAACTTCAGGGATGGAGACTGGAAAGAATATTACAGAAAAGAAAATACCCGCAAATTACGAGTGGCAAAGGTCGGTGCCGAGATTTATCATTACGGGTGGGTACGTCCGCCGCAGGTGATGACCGGGAAAAAAGTCAATCACGACAGTTTACATCATGGACAAAACAAAGGAAAATCTATGAATATCCTTACTCCTGAAGAGTTTGACTATGGCCCGCTTCAATATTTGCCTGAATTTAAAGATACACATCCATCCGTGATGAATGACTGGATTAATCATTTTGACTGGCATGATAAATTGCAATACTCCGGAAGTGTTCAGGAAGGCAGAAACCTTCATAAGCACGAGAAGTTCAAAAATCGATTCCTGACATTTATAGAACAACACCTTTTAGGTGGTCATCAGATTGGTGGGTTTAAAAATTATAAGTTGTTAAAAAAGTAATATTTAACAGTGTAGAATTTAAAGCACGGAAGCATTTTATTCCACCAGCTTAAATTTTGATAAAACCCCTTCTTCCAAATTATATACCATTATTCGATGGTTGTTGCTATCTGTAATATAGAGAAGGTTTTTCCATATGGCAACATCCTGAGGTTCATTTAAACCTTCTACCAGGGTTTGGATCTCCATAACTTCCAAATCCAGCACTTTTATTTTTCCGTTGTATGTATCGGCAATGTAAATTTTGTTCCCTCTGGCCTCAATGCCTTCGCAATGTTGGAGAAGGGCTTTATTTGCCTGGCCATCTTCATCTCCAAAATCAAATAAACCTTTTCCCACAAGTGTTTCTACTTTATCAGCATCTATTCTGATTTTCCTGATGGCACTCGCTTCTGCATCTGCTACCAACAGTGTTTGGCCTATTCGGGCAAGTCCGCTGGGCTGATTAAAGGATGCTTCATGTAGCGTTTCATCCAAAAGTGCTTCCCGGCCGTTTCCGGCAAAGCGAAACGTCTGATTTGTTTCCATGTCTAATAAAAGGATTTGGTGATTTCCTGCACTGGCAATGTATAATTTGTTGCCATCGATCACAAGATCCCATGGGCTATTGGGGTTTACTGGTGCATCCCAACTGTCTTCGTAAAAATAGTAAGAGCGTTCTCCCGAACCTGAAATGGTCGTCACTTCTCGCAGGTCAAGGTCTGCCTTTCTGATTCGGTTATTTTTGGTATCGGCTATATATAAGCGATGCCCTTTTATGGCTAGCCCCCTTGGTTCAAAAAAATGGGCATGGTCAAACGAGCCATCCTTGAACCCTTTATTTCCGGAGCCAATCTGACCTGTTATTTTTCCTTCTTTGGAAACTATAAGGATCCGGTCATGGCCGCTGTCGGATATATACAGGTTGCCGGATTCATCGATTGCGAGTTTTGAAGGGAATTTCAGAAGCTCATCGTGTTCATGTTTGAACGTGAATTTTATCGGTTCAGTATTTATTTTCTCTCCGAAGTCTTTTTTGATTTTTAGTATGTTATCTCTTAAAAGGCCATAAAAGTTTTCTCCTGACTTCTGGCCGATAATTTTTCCATTTGGGTTTATCAGTACCACGGTTGGCCATGCATGGATTCCATAATGTTCCCAGATTTTAAAATCAGCATCGTTAATTACAGGATGTTGGATGCCGAATCGCTCAATAGCCCTTAGAATTTTTTCTGTGCCCTTCTCTGAGTCGAATTTTGCTGAATGAACTCCTATAATTACCAGTGCATCTTTGAATTCATCTTCCAGCTTCTGCAGATCCGGAACAATGTGTTGGCAATTAATGCACCCATAGGTCCAGAAATCCAATAAGACAATTTTTCCCTGAAAGTCTTTGATTGAATATTCTTCCTCCACATTAACCCAGCCTTGACGAGTGTTTATTTCAGGTGCTTTTAATAATGGGTGCATGGTGTTTAGTTTTTCCGGTTTCTCATTACAGGAAGAGAATACTGTTAGTATTAACAGAAATTGCATTATGAGGTTTGATATTTTTACCATTTTATAAAAACAATCAAGGTCTATTTTACTACAATGTGACGGATTTTCTAATTCTGACCACATTTAATTAAAGAATTGCCCTTTTAGGTTTAAGCGATTATATGTAGATTTGTTCCACAACAAACATTTAACCTTGGAAAATCCGGAGATTTCTGAATTTGGTTACATCCTGCTTTTTATTGCAGGAGGCTTCTTGTTTGTATTGTTTGCAATGACTTTTTCAAAATTGTTGAGTCCTTCAAAGCCGGGCTATGAGAAAAATTTATCCTATGAATGTGGTGAGGATGCAGTTGGAAATCAATGGGCACAGTTTAATTCCCGTTTTTACATTATTGCGCTGATCTTTCTTCTTTTTG
>JBKBXU010000068.1:0-2793 GCA_046313675.1 Cytophagaceae bacterium | reverse complement strand
GGTGGAAATTGTTTTTCTGTTTCCATGGGCGGTAGTCTTTGGCCAGAAAGAGTTGATTGAAGAAACCAATGGGCTTTGGGGCTGGTTTGCCTTAGGTGAAGCTTTTTTGTTTGTTGCCATCCTTGCTCTGGGCCTGGCTTATGCTTGGGTAAAAGGACATTTGGACTGGATTAAGCCGAAGCAAGAGGTTTCTGATTTTAAATCACCGGTGCCCGGAGCACTTTACAATAAGATTAATGAACGCTACAAATAATTCATTTTCTAGTACAGGCATGATGTCTGGTAAAAGCGGGGCAGGAGGCATTGTCGTGACGAAACTTGAAGATCTGATCAACTGGTCTCGTCTTTCTTCCTTATGGCCTATGGGCTTTGGTATTGCCTGTTGTGCTATAGAAATGATGTCTACGTATGCCTCCGGGTATGATTTGGATCGCTTCGGGATTTTTCCCAGAGGATCACCACGTCAGTCGGATGTGATCATTATTGCCGGAACGGTGACGTTCAAGATGGCAGACAGGATACGAAGGCTCTATGAACAGATGCCGGAACCGAAATATGTGATCTCTATGGGATCTTGCTCAAATTGTGGCGGTCCTTATTGGGATCATGGGTACCATGTGGTAAAAGGAGTTGACCGGATTATTCCGGTTGATGTATATGTACCAGGTTGCCCTCCCCGGCCGGAAGCTTTGATCGGAGGATTTTTAAAACTGCAGGAAAAAATTCGGCAGGAGCAACCTATTCAGAGGCCGAAAGCTTTAGAAACTATTATGAACCGAGAAAATCAATCTTAAGGTGACATTTGAAGAGATCAAAGATTTATTGACAGCAAAGTTTGGTGATGCAGTTGTTCTGGAAGAAACCCCCGGACATCAGCCACAATTTGTTATACCAGCTTCAAGCCTTGTGGAGGTTTGTCTTGAGCTTTTCAGGAACGAAAAAACCTATTTTGATTTCCTTAGTTGCGTAACAGGAATTGACAATGGACCGGAAAAAGGAAACATGGAAGTGATTTATAATCTATATTCCATTCCCTATGGCCATGCATTAACATTAAAAGTAATCATTAGGCGAAACTTAGAAGGTGAGCCTCTTCCTTCAGTCCCGAGTTTAGTCTCTGTCTGGAAGTCGGCCAATTGGCATGAGCGGGAAACCTTTGACCTTTTAGGAATTGTTTTCGATGGACATCCTGATATGAGAAGAATACTTTTACCTGCTGATTGGGAAGGGTTTCCCTTGCGCAAAGATTATAAATTGCAGGATTATTATCATGGTATTAAAACAGTCTATTAATGCCTACCGATCATATACAACATATATTTAAAGAAGACAATCTTAAGAATTCTGAACCTGGGTTTTTCAGGGAAGAGGATTTGAAAGAAGGCCAAATGATTATTAACCTTGGTCCTCAGCATCCTTCTACCCATGGCGTTCTCCGTTTGGAGGTGCTTACCGAAGGAGAAATAATTAAAGAGGTTATCCCGCATATGGGTTACCTTCACCGGTGTTTCGAAAAACATGCCGAGAATTTACCGTATAATCAGACAATCCCTTTTGTAGATCGTATGGATTATATGGCTGCTATGAATTCAGAGCACGTTTTTGTGATGGGGATCGAGCGTATGCTAGGAATAGAAAAAAATATTTCGCCCCGCATAGAATACATTCGGGTTTTAGTAGCAGAGATGAACCGTATTGCCTCCCATTTTTTGGCCATTGGAACGTATGGTTTGGATATAGGTGCAGTTACACCATTTTTATGGTTAATGCGCGACAGAGAACACATCAACCGTATGCTTGAATGGGTCTCCGGTGCAAGGATGCTATACAACTATATCTGGGTTGGAGGTTTGTTCTATGATCTTCCTGTTGGATTTGAAGAAAAATGCCGGGAATTTATAAAATACCTTAAGCCGAAACTTTCTGAGCTTCAAAAAATCATCGTTGACAATAAAATTTTTATCCAGAGAACTGCTAACGTAGGTGTCTTGCCATTGGATTTGGGGATAAATTATGGTGTTTCAGGGCCAGTTTTAAGGGGCTCCGGACTGCGTTATGATTTACGGAAAGTGGATGGATATTCCGTTTATCCCGAATTGGATTTTGATATTCCAATAGGAAAAGGGGAGGTTGGGACAACAGGTGATTGCTGGGATCGGAATTATGTACGTGTAAGGGAATGCTGGGAGTCTTTAAAGATAATGGATCAGTGCCTTGACCGCCTGCAGGGTGATCATAAACGAACCCGTGATTTTAACCCACAGGCTTTGGTGCCTAAAAAGATACGTCCCAAGGCCATGGATTTCTATGTACGGGGAGAATCTCCCAAAGGAGAATTGGGTTTTTTCTTTAGGTCTACAGGTACGTATGATGTTCCTTTCCGGTGCAAAGGCCGCTCTCCCTGCTTTGTTAATTTATCCGTATTGCCTGAATTGGCTAAGGGTACTATGATTGCGGATTTGGTAGCGATTTTAGGTCCCCTTGACATTGTAATGGGGGAAATTGATCGATAGGGGTTGTTTGAATTTTTTAAATAAGATTTCCTCTCAGCGCAGGCTCAAACAATATAACATATTGGCTAGATTAACTTTGGCTACGTTCTTTCAGTCACTATGTTTTTCAGCCCTGGTTCAATCAGATAATGCCTCCGCATTTTTTGCGGAGAATACACGGTTTATTCTCCGCAAAAAATGCGGAGAATAATTTGCGGGTCACGATTTTTTTTGTATTTTTTGTTCTTAGAAAACAAGACATGTACATATATCACCAAAAAGGATGGCCACATTTTCATTG
>JBKBXU010000067.1:0-16544 GCA_046313675.1 Cytophagaceae bacterium | reverse complement strand
GACTTCTACGGAAGTGAGAAATCACAGATTATGGAGAAGGCAGGAAATGTGAAAATTGAATTTGTATCTGCAGATGGTAAAGTAAGTACTTTAAAGGAAAAACTATCCTTACAGGCAAGTGAAGTAATTGATGCTTCCTTGATGAGCAAAAAAGCGCTAAGAAGTTTCCTTGAAAAAGAAATAGAGAATGCTAAAAAAGAAAACGTGCTGTTTTCACTGCACATGAAAGCAACTATGATGAAGGTGTCAGATCCTATCATTTTTGGCCATGCTGTTACGGTATTCTTCAAAGATGTATTTGACAAGCATGCTTCCACCCTAAAGGAATTAGGCGTAGATCCGAATAATGGATTGGGAGATCTTTATGCGAAAATAAAATCCTTGCCTGAGGCTAAAAAATCAGAAATCGAAGCTGACATTAAGGCGGTGTATGAAGCAAGACCTGAAATTGCCATGGTTGATTCAGATAAAGGAATAACCAATTTACATGTTCCAAGTGACGTGATAATTGATGCTTCGATGCCGGCAGCCATCCGTTCTTCAGGCCAAATGTGGGGCCCTGATGGTAAACTTCGTGACACTAAAGCTGTCATCCCTGATCGTTGCTATGCAGGAATTTATCAGGAAATCATAAACTTCTGCAAAGAAAACGGTGCATTTGATGTAACTAAAATGGGCACTGTTCCTAATATAGGACTCATGGCTCAGAAAGCCGAAGAATACGGTTCTCATGACAAAACATTTAAAATAGCGGAAAACGGAACAGTAAGAGTCGTTGATGAAAGCGGAAAAACTTTACTTGAGCACAAGGTTGAAGAAGGTGATATCTGGAGAATGTGCCAGACAAAAGATCTTCCGATTCAGGACTGGGTTAAACTAGCTGTTACAAGAGCAAGAATCACCAACACCCCTGCTATATTCTGGTTGGATAAAAACAGAGCTCATGATGCAAACCTTATAAAGAAAGTAGAGCGCTATCTGAAAGATCACGACACATCAGGACTTGACATACGTATCATGTCACCGATAGAAGCCATGCGCTTTACCTGTGAGCGTGCCAAGTCAGGAAAAGATACCATTTCTGTAACGGGAAATGTTCTTCGTGATTACTTAACGGATTTATTCCCGATTCTTGAGCTTGGAACCAGCGCTAAAATGCTTTCCATAGTTCCTCTTCTTGATGGTGGTGGATTATTTGAAACAGGAGCCGGAGGTTCTGCGCCTAAGCACGTTCAGCAGTTTGTAGAAGAAAACCACCTTCGCTGGGATTCTTTAGGGGAGTTTTTAGCCCTTGCTGTTTCACTGGAAGACCTGGCTCAAAAAACTAAAAATGATAAGGCTGAGGTAATTGCAGAAGCATTGAATCAGGCCAATGGTAAGTTTCTGGAAAACGACAAATCGCCGTCCCGTAAAGTAGGTCAGTTGGACAACAGAGGAAGTCACTTTTATCTGGCAATGTACTGGGCTCAGGCTATGGCAGAACAAACCAAAAACAAAGAGTTACAAACGCGATTTGAGAAGCTTGCTAAAGAGTTGACCGAGAACGAATCAAAAATCGTAAATGAATTAAATTCTGCTCAAGGCAAGGCCGTAGATTTGGGAGGATATTATCATCCTGATGCAGAGAAAACAGAAAAAGCCATGCGTCCAAGCGCCACGCTGAATTCGATTTTGCAGAGCTTTTGAGTATTTAACCTATTAAAAATAATAGAGGCTTTCTGTAAATCAGAAAGCCTCTATTATTTTGTAACGACTCCTGATCATTTTTCCCATTTAAAGATAAGTCCTGCATTAAGCACCGTCCTCAACTGGGTGGCCGGGCCTATGGTATCATCTTCCCTGGTTATTAGAATATCGTCATCATAAATCAAATGAGTCGAAAAGCTTGCGGTCACATATTTGTTGACTTTCATTAGGACAAGAAGTTCCCAGTTAACATCTATGCTCTGAATGTTTTCATAATTACCGAACAAATTCAATCTGGTATCAAGTGTAATATTTTCATAGACTTCCCTTTTAAACCTGGCATTTAGAAACGCACCAATTTCTGTCCGGAGGTTTCTGCCAGGCTCTACACCAAAGCGTCCTTCAGCAGCATAACCATCATGAATTACAATGGTCATTTTAGAGGTCAGAGGAGATAGGGAGAAAAACAGGTTGTCACTTTTTCGGTATTCCCAACCAATAGATTTGATTAAAAAACCAGGAGCAAGGAAATCAGAAATCATAGTACTAATTTCCGTTCCATTTACCTGACGATATTCAAAACCGGCATACATTTGAGTTCTGAAATCAATTAACCCATTAATATTCCAATTGTCGACAATTCTCCGACTTACTTTAGAAAGAAAAATCAAGCGGTCATCACTTTTACGGAAGACATTTTCTTTCGCCCTACCTTGCCGAATCAAACCGAACCCAAGTTCCAGGTTATTATTCCACATCACCCGTTCCCTCTCCATGTTCAGATATAACAACTGAATGCTATTTATAGAAACAGAACTTTGCCCCCCTCCAACCCAGTTTCTCAAACCTACCTGAGCAAAAGAAAAATTGCTGTTACCGCCGTATGTCCATACTTTTGCTGTATCCGGCTCTTCCGGAGGAATCGGTGTATCCTGAGCCAGCAAATTTAAATTTAGTAAACAGAAAAGAAAGGCAATAAGTATTTTTTTCATAAAAGGAATCTTATAGAGACCTCGATTTGCAAATAAAATAAGGTATACAAGCGAATGAAAGAAATAGTTTTCGGGAAAACTTATAATTTAATGCCAAAATTACGGAAGAAACTTTTAGTAAAAAATAAAAAAAAACGAATCTTTAGGAGATTCGTTTTTCTGTCATACCTATATGTCAGGTTAAAGAATATTTTTAAGCTCATCGAGGGCCTCCTCAGAGAGGGGCTTGGTGATAAAATTTATTACATGCTCATTATCTACAATACGGTCAATATCCCTCTTGCTGTCTGAGCTTGAAAGAATTACAATTTTACACTTTTCTTTCAGTGCCTCAGGGAAATTTTCAAATTCAAATAAGAATACAAATCCATCAACAATAGGCATATTAATATCAAGAAAAATAATTTCCGGAATATTCTTAAGATCATTCTTATGTTGATCAATAAACTCTAAGGCACTTTTCCCTGAGTTTTTGACAATAATATTTTTTGAAAAACCGGTAAGTTCGATCACACGCTTATGGATAAAGTTGTCTGTATCATTGTCATCCACAAGCATTACGCTTTCAACTAATTTGCTCTCTGTCATTATATTGTAAATCGTTTATCAGATTTGGAATACGTATTAAAAATTTGCTACCTTGATCCACGATACTATCTACGTGAATTTTTCCATTAAGTTTTGTTACAGCACTTTTTACTATATATAAACCTAAGCCGGAACCGTAAGCATTCTCAGATGCTCTAAAAAACATCTCAAAAATTCTTTCTAAATAAATTGCCTCAATACCTTGTCCATTGTCTTCCACTATTATCTCTACCTGCTCAAAATCGGTATTTATTACAATGTTAATATACGGATTATTATTTTCAAACCTATGGTACTTATAAGCATTGGAAAGTAAATTATTTATTATAGTTCCTATTCGTGTATGATCGGAATAGAAATTCATTTCACAATTTATCTCCTTGCGTATTTTAATCTTATCCGCATTTTCGGCAAATTTAAGATTATTAAGAACTTCATTCACCAATTCCTCAAAATTTATTTTTTCAGGCAAAATTTCCATTCTGCTATTTCGGGAAAACTGGGTCAGATCCCTGATAAATGTATCCAAACTGGAAATACTCTTCTGCATCATTTGGAAATAATTAATCAGCGACTTATCATTCCCGGATTCTAATTTTGCCAACTTTATCAAGCCGGTCAGGGAGCGCAAAGGTGCTTTTAAGTCATGAGAAGCTTTATAAACAAAGCTGTCCAACTCAAAATTACTATTTAGCAATTCTTTTTCAGTCTGTACCCGTTTGGTAATATCATGAAGGTGAACAACAATTCCATTCACCACAGGGTCAGAAAGCAGATTTACACCTATAACTTCAAAATACATATAGCTATTGGTTGAATTCCTTACCCTAAGGACATCAACAGGATAATTTTTCCCGGGAGTTTCCAATACTGCATGAAACGCTTTAGACGTCAAATCTATATCAGAAGGATGTACCAACTCAAATGGAAGCTTTCCAATGAGGCTTTCTGGTTCGTATCCCAAAATTCGTTTACAAGTGCTACTAACATAGGTAAACTTTAAATCTTCACTAAATATACATACAACATCAAATGAGTTTTCAATCAGAGCCTTGAACCTCAATTCATTTTCAAGATGCAATTGCTCGTATTTTTTCCTTTCCGTGATGTCCCTGACAATGGCCATTCTTCGTCCATCTTCAAGAAAGTTTGCACTAATTTCAACAACAATTTTGACCCCGTCCTTTCTCCTACAATTTCGCTCTAACATAACTGGATGCTTATCAATAAGTTTATTCTCCTCAACTTCTCGATTTGAATAACTTTCCAAGTCCACGAGATCTCTTATGTTCAGTTGCAGAAATTCCTCCTGATTATACCCGAATATTTCACAGGCTTTCCCATTTGCTTCCTGTATTTCACCATCCGCGTTACAGGTATACATTCCATCCGATGCCTGCTCTATGACAATCTTATATTTTTGTTCACTCTCCTTAATCGCCTTTTCAGCAACTTTAGATTCTGTGACATCCATACTTATACCAAGCAGGCAATATTCATCTTTCCCATTAAGATACAAAGGCATTTTTACCGTATTCATTATCCTTTCTTCCCCACTTCCATTCAACACTACTTCCTCCGGGAACAAGCGGGTACGGCCTTTTAAGATAACATCAAGTTCCTGTATGGATATCTTTTTAGCTTCCGGTTCCGGGTATAAATCGTAATCAGTTTTCCCTATAAACCCTCCGGGAATTTCGTCAAAACTATCCATCATCGCCTGGTTAGCAAGCAAGTATTTTCCTTTGTTGTCTTTCAGGTATACTTGATGAGGCAGTAAGTTGATCACCTGTAAAAGCATGTTGTGGTGATCTTCAACAGTTTTCTTGTCCTGAAGCTTTTCTGTCAGATCAGAAACCCTCACTAATAAAACTTGTTCCTCATTGCTAAAAATTTCAGATACAGCCTGACTTCCTAAAAAAGGCTTTGATTGGATGGTAAGAAACTCAACTTCATTGGTAAGGTAGCTGGTTTCATCAAGCTGTTTTTTTATACCATGCCATGTTTTTTCAGTGTAAGGATATTTAAGAAACTGATTAAAATCCTTACCCACCAACTCATCATGACCAACAGCATTAAACATTGAAACGGCCCTGTTATTACAGGCTGTCACTGTAAAGTCTTCAATATTAAGTAAGAAAAGAGCATCTGGAGACCCATTAAACACGGTATTAAACAATTGCTCCCGAATAAATACCCTACTATCAATTCTCACTTTTTCATTAAAAAAAACTAAAAGAATGATACTAAAAAAAGAAACAAGACCTGAATAAAGAAGGGCGGTACGCATATCCTCCAGATATATAATTGAGGAGATAGAAAAACTCAGGGTTACTAATCCTAAATAGGCTGCAAGGTATACTTTCTTATAGTAAACAACTCCGGTAATAAGCAGGACGACAATAAATTCTGCAAGGAAAGCAAAATGAAAACCATTGCAGGAAAGTAAATAAACCAGGTAAATACAGTATAAAACCGGAAGTACAAAATTTATATGCAGAAATTTCTTGAAAAGCGGAGCATAAAAAGTTGCACCAAAAAACAAAAAAGATAACAGACTCAGCAGTATCCTTCCCTCCCACGGATCCTTCAGGTAAGGAAGGCTATGAGCAAAAAAAGCTTTAAAGAAGACCGGAAATACGATACAGACGGCAAAAACTATTCTAAATAGGTGGAGAACAGTAAGAAATCGATCTTCTTTTGTATTTCTGGCAGCAAACATGCTACTTGGCATTGCATCATGTATTAATCGAACTGAGCCAATTTGTCAACTCAACAAATTGGGCAAACGAACCTCAAACCTGGTTCCTTTGCCTAATTGAGAGTATACGGAAATTACGCCATTAAGTTTTTCCACCACTTGCCGGGTAATATACAAACCAAGCCCGGAGCCATAGGAGTCATGTGAGGCACGAAAAAACATATCAAAAACTTTAGAATGGTATTCCTCTCTGATTCCTATGCCATTGTCTGAAAATTCAATGATTGAAAACTTGTCTGTGATATGCACATGCACCTTACAAAAGGAATCATCAATGTACCTGTTCTGATATTTGATGGCATTGGAAAGCAAATTCTGGAATATAATTGAAATCCGCATCGGATCGGAATAAAATTCCTCATCTCCGTTTATAGTTAGCTCCATATAAACGGCATTTGCGTTATCCATGAATTTTAAATTATCCTTAACCTCTTCAAAAACCTTTTTAAAATCAATTTTTGCAGGTGTAACTTCCAGCCGACTGTTGCGGGAGAAATTCGTAAGATCTGAAATGAAGTTATCAAGTTTATCTATACTCTTGTCTATTAGTGACAGATAGTTGTTCCTTTGCTTCTCCTGCTTTTCAACTTTAATGAGATTTATCAGACCCAACATGGAGCGTAAAGGGGCCCGAAGATCATGGGAAGCCCGATAAACAAAGCTGTCCAATTCAAAATTCGTCCGAATAATAGCATTCTCAGTAATTTTCCGCTGCGTAATATCTCTGGCAAAAACACTCACCCCCCTCACTATGCCAATGTCAGAATACACAGGATTATATGAAATTTCATAAGACCGGGGGTTATGGTCCTGATAGCTTATAAATTCTGTCGAAAACCGCTCTCCTTGCAGGGCTTTTTCATGCATTTGCAACCATTCCTCTTTGATGCTCTCCGGCAAAATATCAAAAAGGTTATCACCAACCTTAAGACTATGTTTATAGTTAATTTCAAAGAAAACTTTAAAGGCCGAATTAAGGGTGGTTAAAACATAGTTTTCATTGATTGACCAGATAAGATCTGAGGTGTTTTCAACTAATGCCAACAACCTTGCTTCGCTTTCTCTCAAATGCTCCTCAGCCATCTTTCTTTCTGTAATCACCGTCAGATTCAACAAAACTACCTTCTCACGGCCTTCAACATTCTCAAGAAGCACATGACGGTTTACAACCCATTCGTAGTAACCTTTGCTATTAAGTATTCTATATTCAGAATATGAAGTGCGATTAACATTATCTTTTAGAAAGTTATTCCAATGGTTAATCACTCTCTTTCGATCATTCGGATGAACTATATTGAACCAGGCTTCTGACTCTTCAAATTCCTTACTTGGATAACCCAGAAACCGTGTTTTATTAAAGTATATTACTTTTCTCGGGGCGAGATCCAATATGTATATAAAATCAGGAGAATTCTCAGCAAGATTTCTGAATTTCTGTTCACTTGACTTCAAGGCATTAAGATTTACCTCACGTTCCAATTCAGCGGCTACACGAACAGAAAAGATATTTAACAGACTTTCCACCAACGAGTGATTTCTAAATCTTTGTCTGTTTAAAATACACATAATACCTATTCGTTCACCCGAAGAATTTGTAAGAGGTATTCCCATACTTACGGAAAAATTATTTTCCTGAATAAACTTATCTTTGGGGAAGCGATCTTTTATGTCTTCATAGTACCATAACTTACCATCCTGAATGGTGCATCCGGAATTGTCGTCAGCCGGGTATTGGACCGGAGACACTAATGCGCCGTCTTTGTACAAAACTTTCGTTTTAAAGACCTTGTTTTCCAACTCCGAAATCATAATCATATCACCTTCCAGGATTATTGCAAGATGGCGGGCAAGGGATAAATAAAAATCTTTACCGGAAACACCCTGGGAAATGGCTAGCAAAGACTCTTCGGCAATTTTTCGGTCGGTAATATCATTCAGCACCCCTATATAGTTCAGAAGTTGTCCTTCTTTATTAAAAACAGGAGAAATATTTAAATCATTAAAAAAGAGTTTTCCATCCTTCTTATAATTTCTTAGCACCACATTTACACTTTTATTCAGAGCCAGGGAAATCCGCAACTTTTCCAATTCAGGCTGCTCCCTGTCCTTGCCTTGAAGCATCCTGCAATTTTTTCCCATAATCTCATGATACGAATAGCCTGTAATATTTTCAAAGGCCTTATTCGCATAAATAATAGGATTGTCAGGAATATTCGGATCACTTATTATAATACCATTTGTACTGGAATCAATTGCTCTTTCCAAAAGAAGCAGGTTCTCTTCCTGTGCCTTTTTTAAGGTAATATCTCTTGCATTGAGGACAATACCTTCTATATGTTTATTATCAAACTGATTGTTAAGGGTGGCTTCCAGGAAGAAAAAATGACCTTCTGAATGTTTCAGGCGAAATTCTACGGTAAGTAACAAACCGACATTTCTGGAAACTTTTTTTACACTTGAATCAAATCTATTTAGGTCTTCCGGAAACAGGTAGTCTGCAAAGCTCTGTCCGACAATCTGATGTTCCTGATAACCCGTTATGTTTTCCAAAGATGCACTGGCATAAATAATTTTCCCTTCCTGAGAAATAATCAGTACAATATCTGATGAATTTTGTACCAATGATCTGAACCGGGCTTCACTTTCTTTCAGTGTAAGTTCTGATTTTTTACGGTAAGAAATATCATTGGAAGATAAACATATACTTTCTACTTTACCATAAGCATCAAAGACGGGGTTAGCATATATCTCTAACCATAGATTAGGATTAATCCAAAAGGCATTTATTTCCAGTTGAACCACTTCTCCCCCCTTAACTTTCTCAAATAATGGGGAGATACCCTTAAACACATCCGGTCCTGCATCCTTGAAGATTGAATCACCTTCCCGAAGTGCTCCTGATTCTCCACGATAAAAAAGGGATGTTTCTTTAGCTTTACTGTTTAAGGTAATAACCTTTCCTTCAAGATCTACCAAAAACAATGATTGGTTATTGTTATTAAAAACTGCTTTTAAATTGGCCTCTGAGTTTTTTAGAGCCCTTTCTGTAATCTTATGAGAAGTTACATCTGAAAAAACTGCAAGATGGAAACCGGGTATAAAGTCCTTGTTGGTTTTAAATTCTATGTAGGTACTTTTGTCTCCGATCTTATATTTATACAAGCCGGCCAAAGAACCAGTCTTTAAAAATTCATCCCAAATTAACCTGGTCTCCTTTTCTGTTTTATGCGGAAAAAGATCGAAAACATGTCTTTTTAAAAGCTCAGTTTTTGAGATATTATAAATCTCACTTGCAGCAGGATTAGTATCGATAATTTTGCCTACATTATCAAAAATAAAAATCCCTTCCTGTACATTATTAAAAAGGTGCTTATAACTAACATCCTCAGCACTTTCAACAAAAGGTTTCATTTTAAAAATAAACCCTTTAAAGCTACCGGTATCAAATACGCTAACAACTATATTAGCAGCCTTTTGCAGGCTGTTAAAGAAGATGATGCCCTGATGTTCTTTATTTAAAAATTCTGAAATATTGTCTGTAGAGTAAAAATTACTATTCCCAATCAATTTGTTAATTGACTGAGAACGCAGCTCGTTAAGCCCGGGAAAGCTTATTTCAGCTGCTTTATTATATAATGATATGGAAAGCGTGGTATCGCTGATAATGACAGGAAAACTGATATCATCAATTAATTCATGGATGTATACGTTTTCTTCATCAAATGTCATACATCTGCGTTTATTTCTTTATTTTGATTTTCTCCCCAACAGAAATAGTATAATCTTGTTTGCCGTTCCACTCCATTATTTCAGTTACAGAAACCCCGTAAAGGCGGGATATTTTATAAATGGTATCTCCAGGCTCAGCAATATGATAAGTAGCATCATCATCTTCTTCCTGTGTTCCTTTTGCAACAATTAACTTTTGACCGGGCTTCAGAGAGGTGTTTACCATAGAGTTCCACACCACCAAATCTTCTACCGAAGCTCCGTATTTCTTAGAAATACTGTATAAAGTTTCCCCTTGTTCAACGGTATGGTATTTGATTTTAGTCTGTGCACTACTCCCTTGTTCACCCCCGTTAATTATTACGATCTTCTCTTTTGGATTTTCTTTTGCCTTGTTATCAATATTTTCTTTCTCAGGTTGCTTAGGTGCTTCTTTGGCAACCGGCGCCGGCTTAACCTCTTCTTTTGCAGCGGGCTTAGATTCTTCCGTATTTTCAAACTGTATAGGAGAATTCATTGGTATCTTATTTCTAAGCCATAAAACCCTTCCCTCTTCCACAGGCTCATTCCGCCCCATGCGGTTTTTCTTTCTTATAGCACGGGTATGAATACCATATTTTTGGGAAATATCCCATAGGCTTTCTCCTTTTTTCACAGTATGTGATAATACAAGCGCCTTAGATCTTTTAGGCTGAAGGTAATAGTACATTCCGGCCTTTGGTTTATCATGCTTTCGCAATTCGTTGAATTTAGCAATATCAACTACCCCGATGCCTGCTTTGGAAGCCAGATCATCAAAGCTATCACCATCCTGCGCTTTAATTGCTTTTAATTCATTAAAGCTGGTTAAATAAGGATTGTCATTAACAGGTTCAGCGAAAATATTCTTTCTTCCTGATTTGTCTTTCTTACCTTTCTTACCTTTTTTACCCTTATCATCAGCAGGTTCCCTTTCAGATATTAACTCTTCCTGATCATTCTCAAGAGTAATTAAATTATCCTGACCCACTTTTGCGGGTATTATAACTGTATATACCTTGTCATCCGGTATTTTCTTTTTAAGCAACCATTTATTGTAAGCTTCAAGATCATCACCGGATACCTTTACCTCTGAAGCAATATCAGATAAACTCTTATTACTTCCTTTAGTATATTCAATCAGGCGAAGTTCAGAATGAGCAGCTTTACCTACTTCATTCTCATAAGCTATTTTGTGTGCCAGAAAACGAATAACATACCAGTGCATATTTTTATCAATGGTCATTTGCCTTGCCCCTACATATTTGCTCTCTACATGAGATTTTACTCCTCCTAATCCAAGGTTATAAGATAGCAATGCATATATCCAATTATCCAACGTAGCGTTATTCCTTCTAAGGTACTTAGTCGCACCAAGGGTAGAAGAAACAAGGTTTATTCGCTCATCCACCTCATTATCCACTCTCAAACCTACCTCTTGAGCTGATTCTTTTTTGAATTGCCAATAACCTACAGCATTTGAACTGGAGACAGCATCAGAAACAAGACTGCTTTCCTGTAAAGCCAGGTATTTAAAATCATCCGGAAAATTCTCCTGCTTAAAAACCTTTTCAATTATGGGGAAATATAAATTGGCTCTTTCAACTTTTATCTGAAAGTATTTCGGATTCCGTCTGATGGCCTCAACTTCTGATTTCAGTACCTTTCTTACCTGATCGGTAAGTTTAAGCTCCATATTGGCAAAGGTCATCTTTTCAGGGATTTCTACTTCCTGAGCCAAGGAAACGTTGATTGTGAATAAAAAGCAAAAAAGAAGTAATCTGTTCATATTATTTTTTTCTTATAATCATTAACCCATCCCGGACATTTATTATTGTATTGTCAACCCTTTCATCTTGCTGAACCTTTGAATTAAATTCCGCAAGCGCACGGGTATCCTTGTCTTTTGTTTCCACTTCCACCACTTTCCCTTTCCATAATACATTATCGGCAATAATAACTCCCCCACTTCTGACCTTGTCAATCACAAGATCGTAATAAATAGAATAATTAACTTTATCCGCATCAATAAAAACAAGATCAAATACTTCCTTAATATCAGGTATAATGTTTCGGGCATTACCGTATTTGAGTTGAATTTTATTTTCAAGACCGGCTTTTAAAATATATTTTCTGACCAGATCTTCCAATTCTTCATTGATGTCTATTGATATCAATAGACCATTTTCTGTTAACACTTCCGCTAGACATATAGCTGAATATCCTGTAAAAGTTCCGATTTCAAGGATTTTTTCAGGCCGAAGAATTGATGAGAACATAGAAAGGAATCTGCCCTGCACATGTCCTGAAATCATTCCGGGCATCAACACATCTCTGTATGTTTCCCTGTTAAGTTGTTTTAAAAGTTCCGGTTCGGCACTTGTATGTTGTTCTATATACTTTTCAATCTCTGACATTACCGGAATAAGCTATAAAAATCTGCTTTAAAAGTAATAATATTATAGTCAGTATTCAACTGTTAAAAAATAAATATTGCTTTAGTTTTCTGGTCTATAGGTTAATATGCTGAGTCTGTCTTTTTCAAGTACTTCCTGAGCCAGACCCTGCAATTCAATAGCGCTTACTTTATTTATTCTTAAAAAAATATCTTCAAGGCTGTCAATTCTTCCTAAATCCAGTAAACTCTTGCCCATCATTTGCATAAAGTTCAGATTACTTTCCTCAGACATGGCAAGTTGCCCCATAAGCTGCTCCTTATACTTCTGTAATTGAACAGGGCTCAAAAGTTTTTCTTTTAAGTATTTTAGTTCTTTATAAACCAATGAGATGCTTTTATTTAACTGGCTCTTTTCAGTACCAAAATAAATATAAAACAGTCCGGTATCTGTATAGGGAGTGTAAGATGACTCGATGTTATAAACGTACCCGTATTTTTCACGCAGGGACATATTCAGTTTAGAATTCATACCAGGTCCTCCAAGGATGTTAACCAGCATAAAAAAAGGCAGCCTCCTGGGATCTTCTATGGCATAAGCGGTATTGCCAATCATGCAATGAGATTGGTTTATAGGCTTTAATACATCTGAACAGGCCGGAACGTACTGTGTAAATCGTTCTCTTTTCTTCTTTGGAGCAATGGCAGGAATATCACTTAAATACTTTTCAGCAAATTTTTTAATTTTTGCGAAAGGAATGTTCCCTATGGAGGAAAATATAATTCTGTCCGTACTAAGATTTTTCCTAATAAATGCCTGTAGTTTTTCTTTATTGAATTGCTTGATGCTCTCCTGAGTCCCAAGTATATTAACACCTAATGAATGGCCGGCAAATACCATATCCTCAAAATCATCGAGAATAGAATCTTCAGGAGTATCCTGATACATTGACATTTCTTCAAGAACAACTGACTTCTCCTTTTCAATTTCTTTTTGAGGGAACACAGAGTCAAAGGTAATGTCTTTCAGAAGTTCTATGGCTTTTTCATAATGCAGATCCAATACAGAAGCATAGAAAAAAACTTTCTCCTTAGTGGTATAGGCATTTAATTCTCCTCCCACCACTTCAAGCCGGTTAATTATATGGTGAGACCGCCTCTTCTCGGTTCCTTTAAAAACCATATGTTCCCAGAAATGCGCCAACCCTTCTTCCCCTTCTTCCTCGTCCCTGCTGCCTATATCCAGAACAAAACCACAATGGGCGACTTTGGTGTGAGTTACCTGCTTATGAACCACCCTGATTCCATTCTTAAGGGTTAAAATATCAAATTCCTCCATCCTGCAAATCTACGATTACTTAGATAAATTTTTATACGAATCCATCAAAGATGGCATAGTATTCTCTCGCCTGAAACGAAGAGCATGTTTTTTACCTTCCTGGCTCATTGTTGCAGCTTTTCCGGGGTGAAGCAACACTTCCTCCATAGCCTGGGCCAGTTCTTCCGCAGAGTTCGGTGAAATGTATAGAGAATGTTCTCCCCCTGCCTCAGGGAAGCATGAACCTTTGCTGGTAATAACAGGTATGCCACAATTTAGAGCCTCAAGTATAGGTATACCAAAGCCTTCAAAAATAGAGGGATAAACAAAAAGCGAAGCGGAATAATACAATGCAGGCAGCAAATTATCCGGGACATATTCAATTATTCGTGCAAAAGTCTCCAACTTATGCTTTTTGATATACTTTTGTAATTCATTCGTATATTCTGTAGGCTTTCCAGCAATAACGACAAAAGGCCTTTTTGCCGGAGCCATAATCTTAAGCGCCTTTAATATCAATTTCTGATTTTTTCGGGGCTCCATGGTGCATAAAGAAAGAACAAAATTCTGTGGCAGGTTATACCTGGCCTTTACCTGAGCAACCAGTTCCTCCGAAGGATTTTTGTGAAATGTGGATGCACAATCCTGGTAGTGAACCATGATCTTATCTTCCGAAATTTTAAAAAAATCAATTAAATCCGCCTTGGTTTGCTCACTAACGGCTACAACCAGATCTGCCTCGATGCAGGCATGAAGAAACTTCTTTTTATAAATATACCGGTCTATGCTCAGGTACCATTCCGGATGCCTTAAAAAAATAAGATCATGTATGGTTACAACAGAAGGTATGCCATTTTTCCTCATTCCTCCGGGAAGTTCATTGCTCAAGCCATGGTACAAATCAGGTTTGATCTTTTTTAAATCACCGGCTATAAAAGATGATCTCCACAGAGCCGGAAAGCTTTTTTTTACAAGCCCTTCTGGAAAAACCAATTTGTAATTACCTGTTTCTGTAATTA
Source organism: Cytophagaceae bacterium (assembly GCA_046313675.1). GTDB lineage: Bacteria > Bacteroidota > Bacteroidia > Cytophagales > Cytophagaceae > JBKBXU01. Next base: position 2,038 of record JBKBXU010000067.1, on the reverse strand, counting down.
CCTTTTGCCTGTCAATTCCCTCGCCAGTATTAAAATAATAATATTGATTATCAGGATATAAAGCCAAAAAAGCATTAATAATATAACGGCTGTAGTTTCCAAGGCCGGTCGTATTATTAAATGCTCTTTTGGCATCAAAAGCTATTTTCATAGTTAAAAAATTTCCGGGTTTACTCCCAGATCACTTCAAGAACACTGTTATTTATAATGATTGTACTGCGGTTAACACCCTCAGGCCTTTTTAAATTAACACGCTTTATTTTATTATCTCTTCTAGCCTGCTTTCTGTTATACCTCTTAAGCTGCTTTTCTGTCAAATCTTTTGGTGCTTCGCCCACCTCTGTATCCATATAGATCTCAAATTGCACTTCATTTTTCTTCTTTTTATCAGGCTTCTCCAATCTAAGCACTTCCTGTTTTACAACAATTCGCTCATTACTTTTATGAAAGACTACAGCATCTTTAAGGTATTTTCTTTTCCCTTTAACTACATAACTATTGTCTTTTACATGTTTTTCACTTGCAAAGGTGAACTTGTGTGAAGGATTTTCAAGTAATTTTAAGGCTCTGTCTGCCTGAGGCACCCCATATCCAAGAAAGTTATTCCCAAAAGGATAAAGATGGGCACTTTTCTCCACTATTTTCTTAAGCTCCTTATTAGATATATCAGGCGCTTTCTCCATAAGGCAAGCTACAAAACCAGCAACAGCCGGTGCTGAAAAAGATGTGCCGTTTGGAGAATAGCATGAAACATTAGGCTTCAAATATGGAAGAAAGTCAGGTCCAATACTGCTATACCCGATGCGTTCCCATACTCGTTCTTTAGTAGCACCTACAGACAGTACACCTTCCGCATCAGCAGGTGCTGAAACAATACCCCATTTGGAATTATTCCCTTCATTACCCGCTGAAACTACAAGAAAAATTCCTTTTTCATCACTCGCTATCTGGGCAGCACGGGAGATTCTTGCTGTCTTGCCATCCATTTCTTCTTTAGTATAATTATCTTTAGCATCATCCATGTTGATAGCATAGCCAAGGGACGTATTTATAAGGCGTACACCAAGACTGTCCATCCATTCCATAGCTTGTATCCACTGGTCTTCTTCGCCCCTGTGTTCCCTTGATCCGTCTTCTGAACGAGCCAGGTAGAAAAAGGCATTTACAGCAAGGCCACTTTGCGTATTATCTTTTTCATCATAACCACAAATTCTCTTTAAGACCATGGTACCATGAATGTCAGCGTCACTTGCCGCCTCATTGATAATATCTTTACGATCAGGGTTTACAAAATCCCTTTGTAGTTTAATTCTATCATACTTCATTAAATGCTGTAGGGATTTATCGGAATAGGTCCGGAAAAACCCGGCATCAATTACACCTATACGAACTCCTTTCCCTGTAAGGTTCTGTTTGGCAAAAGCCGGTGCATTCATCTGCTTAAGGTAGGAGGCATAGTTTGCAGCATTTACCTTTACATCTGCAGAGGTTATTTTTATATTTGGATCAATTCCATAAATAGTATCTACAAAACCCAAGTGCTGAACCTGATTTATCTGTTCATTGCTTAATGAAGCCGAAACAGAATTCAGCCATTTTGATGCTACATGCAACTCAATGCCCATGCCTTTTAAGCTGTCAAGATAAACCACATTTACCGGTACATCTGAATATTGATATAAAGGAAGGTCAAACTTGATCCTGTTTTCGATGGTTTGGGTACTTAAATAATTATTGAAATCATAATTTTCAATATTTTTATCTTTAAATTCGATCCAATACCTGCTTTGTCCAAAAGAAAGATTGAAACAAACAGCAAGGACAAGCAACAAAAAAACTTTTTTCATAAACATTAATTTAAGTGCAATATATCAACTTCTTCACAACCTTATGAAATACGAAACGATAAATAATGAATTGTTCAAAAATAACAGGAAAAACTTTATCTCCTATCTAAAACCAAACTCCATCGCCATTTTCGTATCCAATGATATCCTGCCTACCAATGCCGACGGTACAATGGCTTTCCGGCAGAACA
>JBKBXU010000066.1:0-16562 GCA_046313675.1 Cytophagaceae bacterium | reverse complement strand
TCCAAACAGGCAATGGCTGTGCCTGGGGCATTGATGCCTGTGCTGAGTGCTTGCAAAGCTATCTCACTGATTTGTCTTATTCCAAAGAAATCGTTGTCACTGATTTTTTCTCCAGTGTACAATAAAAATCCGTCTTCAATATGCGCCAATTTTTTTTTGTCAATTACCTCCTTGCTTAGTTGGTACAATGGAGCTCCTATGACATTATAAAATCCTTTAGGAGGAATTATTTTGATGATCAGATTATTTTTCACAGCGAAACTTAGTAGTACCTCTTTGGTGATACCCTGGAAATATCCTGAAGTTCCTGAGATGTGTTGGTGCCAGGCAATATTGCTTTCATCCAGACTTATGTCTTTTGATGGGTCATATTTCTTAAGTTCCTTTAGCGTTTGTTTATATATGCGATGAATAACATTGTAAATTTGAACCGAAGAGTAAATGTCGTTTATGAATTTAATAAATAATATAAAGCACGTAATAAAAAGGATCACCCCTGTAAGCAAGGTAAGATGTGGAACCTTGTCAAACTCATCTTCTCCTCTTATCTGCATTAATAGTATAATTGTATAGATAATTGTACCAATGTAAAATCCTAGTACAATCTGGTTAGACTTTTGAGTGATGATGTTGCCAATCACCTTTGACGAATAGTTGGCTGCGGCCTGCTGGAGGACAAACATCATCATCGTAAAACTGAAAATAATCAGCGAAATGGTTCCTGCGAGAATGGCTGAAACCAGTGACCTTGCCGTATCCGGATTTGGAATTTTTATGTAGGGTATCCTATCAAAAATTTTCCACTCTACCACAGGGCCGTCTATGGAAAGTAAGAATATACTAAGTGCTATAAGAATACTGACAACAATGGTGGGGATAAACCCAATGCTGCTGATAATTTTCTTTCCACCGGATAATATAAATGATTGTATTTTATCAAACATGTTGAACAAAAAGCTTTGTATGATAACCGGATTTATAAAGTGGTGTTTATGGATGGGAAGAAAGAAAGTAGAAATTATAAATAATATGAAACAAAATAAGTAAATTTTCGTACCTTTAGTTTATCATAAATCACGGAAAGTATTTTTAACCTGTGTCGTTGCATGGGTTATTTAGCTATTTAGGAATCGAAGTGTTTTATTGGTTCCTATTATTGTTTGTGCAGGCTTCACACATAACTTTCCCTTAACTATATTTAATGAGACAATTAAAGATTTCAAAACAGATTACCAATCGTGAGAATCAATCACTTGATAAATATCTCCAGGAAATAAGTAAACTGCCAATGATCACTGCCGATGAAGAGGTGATTCTTGCCAAAAGGATACGTGAAGGTGACCAGCAGGCTCTTGAAAAGCTTACAAAAGCAAATCTTCGTTTTGTTGTTTCTGTTGCTAAACAGTATCAAAATAATGGTCTTACGCTTGGAGATCTTATAAATGAAGGTAATCTTGGATTAATTAAGGCTGCGCAACGCTTTGATGAAACCAGAGGTTTTAAATTTATCTCCTATGCCGTATGGTGGATACGCCAGTCGGTTATACAAGCCCTTGCGGAACAGTCCAGAATAGTTAGGCTTCCTTTAAACAGGGTAGGAACCATCAGTAAAGTTTCCAGAGTATTTTCTGATCTTGAACAAAAATTTCAACGTGAACCTTCCGCAGAGGAGTTGGCCGAAGTGCTTGAAATGACACCAGAATTAGTATCAGGTTCCCTGAAAATTTCCGGACGCCATATTTCATTAGATGCTCCTTTTGTTCAAGGAGAAGAAAATGGCTTACTTGATGTACTTACCGATAACAATCTTGACGAACCGGATACTGAATTGTTAAATGACTCTTTACGTAAAGAAATCAAACGTTCATTAGCCACCCTGACTGCAAGGGAGTCAGATGTACTTGCCTGTTATTATGGCCTTAATGGTGGAAGTTCAATGACCCTGGAAGAGATCGGACTAAAGCTAAACCTCACCAGAGAACGGGTACGTCAAATTAAAGAGAAAGCAACCCAGAGATTAAGGCACGTTTCAAGAAGCAATGCTTTAAAACCTTATTTATAGAATAGAAAAATCTCTTTTTTAACAGAAATTACAAGTATATAAAAGCTAAAAAATCCGCAGCCCATAAGGGTCTGCGGATTTTTTTATGCTTAATATGCCATTCTCGGATGGGATTTTTCGCTGGCTTCTTTAAACTGCGTCTTTAGAGTGTCCTGCTATAAAAACTTAAGAGGCTACATCAGAAATTGGTAGATTAAAGACTAAGTATCCCAGAGATTAAGGCATGTTTCAAAGGGCAATGCACTGTTACTCCTTATATTTTTGCAGCCATGTTAATGCTTCGGATTCGCTGGTGAATGTTTTAACGGGAAATAGCTTGGGAAAACAGGTGAGGTAAAAGTTTATTAGAAATCCACCCACCGGGTTCTTGATTATTAAGGCCAAAGCTTTAACAGATTCCGAATATTCGGTAGTGGAATGAAATAGTTGAGCTTCCCTTGTCCAATACTTTACATTTTTAACATCACCAAGAATAGGGTAGGCTTTCCCTTGGGTAAGTTTGTTTCGGTCTTTAAAAGATTTTTTGGTTATGTTAAGGTCTACAGTTGTAGGCTTGAGGTATTTAGCATATAAAATACCATCCTGAATCCTCAGTTCATACTGGCTTGATTTAATACATTGGCTGCTGGTTTCCATGCACAAATTTAGAACAAAATAAATAAAATTTTATGTTTTACCGCCGAACTGTTAGACTCATAGCTATTTGAGTTAATTAATTAACCGGGCGATTCGTTTTCAGGTAAACTGCGCCTTTAAAAAAAACTTTGTAAAGTTGTTGAGATGCTTTACTTTTAAATACACTTATAAAGGATTAATGCATGCTATTCCTATAAATCAAAAGTACCTTAGTCACCTTGGACCCGAAGAAATGGAATTGATATTCTCTGTCGCGGAACATCGTGAAGTAAAGAAAAGCGAGGTTATAATTCATGCCCATAAGCCTGTAAAAGATGTCTTTTATATACATAAAGGTATTGTTCGCCTATTTATGCTTGATGAAAATGGGCGTGAAGTGAACACGCATATTGCCTGGGAAGGAATGTTTATAACGTCTTTTTATAGTCTGATTAACAATAAACCTTCGGATGAATCGGTCATTGCTGTTAATGATTGTGAACTCTTTCATTTTCCCTATGAATTTCTTTCCGGCATGTTTGACCGGTTTCCCAAAGTGGAGCGACTTGGCCGAATTCTTGCGGAAGAAGCCTTTTCATGCCAGTTTGAGCGTGTACGTATGATGCAAACGATGACGGCTAAAAAGCGTTATCAGTATTTGATGGAAAGTATTCCTAAAGAAATTTTTATGCAAATTTCCATGCAAGATATAGCCTCATACCTTGGTATAGCTCCCGGTTCATTAAGCCGGATCAGGAATGAATTTCTTCACATTTGTTAAAAGAATTCTGATACTATCTGAATTTTTCCCTCTTATTTTCCTCTAGTATTTATTTAAGCTTAAGCACATTACGGGAACTTATTTTTATTTAGATAGGATAATAATATCTTAAAGCAAGGTATACTCGTATAATCAATTGATAAGTGCAGGTAAAACTCTTATTAATTAAGATAAAATTCAAGTAATCAAATCCACGCTATTATGATGCCTGATACTTTAAGACATTCCAGACTTGTTCATACTAACCTTTTCTGCAAAGAAGTGCTGACAAAGCAAGTATTATTTTTCATCATAGTTATGTTGTCATTTTTAAATTCCCATGCAAAGAATAGGTCAGGAGAATTTCATGATAATGTACAATCCATAATTACCACACATCCTCAAAGCCAAACTGCTTGTTTGGGAAGTTCTGTAACATTTAGCGTGGTGAGTAATCAAGGCTCTCCGGCATACCAGTGGAGAAAAAATGGTGTCAACATTAGTGGCGCCACAAATGCCAGTTATACTATATCTAATGTAGATGCAAGTAATGCAGGAAGTTATGATTGCAAAGTAAATACTGAATTGAGCAATGTTGCTGTTCTAACGATACCAAACCCAATCAAACCTGAGGTAACTACACCGGTAAGGTATTGTTTGAATTCTGAAGCGACACCTTTATCAGCCCAGGGTGACAATCTTTTATGGGTTAATGCGGTGGAAACGACTCAAAACCTTGGCCCTTCAAATCGTTCTTCCTATTCCAATGGAGGACAAAGAGCATTAAACAGTAATGAACTTCGAACGATGTTTAATGTAGAGAAGAATATTAAATTAAAGAGTGTTACTGTTTTTCCTTACATATATAATACAGGTAATCGTACTCTGAGTTTTAGAATAAGAAATTCATCGGGTACTATAATTGCCAACCGAAGTATCATTCATAATTTTACTTCGACCGGTATTCCGGTAGCCGCAACCGTTGTTGAGTTGAATTTAGATGTACCTGTTGGGAATAACTATACATTAGAATATTCTGATGGTCCGGATCTTCACTGGGGACAAACCGGGCTTTCCTATTCCAATGCTATTTTTAAAGGGAATGGTGTAGTAATTACCGGGCCAATTCCTTCTATTGCAGCTTGGGCACCTACTTCTTTGGGAATATTTAACTGGCAATTTTCTTCCTCCGACGTGGAGTATTCTACTCAGACCCCAACACCTAATACTACTATAGCCGGAACGTATACATTTAATGTTGTAGCAAGTCAGGGAACTTGTTATAGTGCACCTTCTGAAATTACGGTGCATGTTAGCAGTGCGCAAAGCCCGACTCTTGTAATTACAAATCCTGCTCCAAATTGTACCGGAAACGCAGTGGATTTGACATCTCCTGGTATAGTTTCAGGCTCTTCGGGTGGATTAACATTTTCCTATTGGCATAATAATGAAGCATCTGTTCTTCTGAACAATCCATCATCCGTTTCCACTTCGGGCACTTATTATATTAAAGGAAGCTTAGATGATAACTGTTTTAAAATTAAGCCTGTATCGGTAATTGTATCCCAAACAAATTTATGGTTGGGCACAGAGAATAATAATTGGCACAACTCAAACAACTGGTGTGCCGGTATTCCGGGAGAAAATACAGATCTGGAAATTACAAATGGTACTAATAATCCTCTTATAAGTAATGGTGATGCCGTTTGCAGAGAAATTATTATTAGGACAAACGCAGTTCTTACTATACAAAACAACAGAACCTTAAATGTAAAAGGAAATTGGGAAAGCTATGGAAGTTTTGATGCCCAAAACCAAGCTGTTGCCTTCACTGGATCGTCAAATCAGCGTGTAAAAGGCAGTACATCTTTTCCTGATTTAACAGTTAATAAGTCAGCCGGCTCTCTTATTATAGATGATACCACTATTGTGCGTGGTACCTTAAGGTTGATATCAGGACAAGTAGTAAGCAATGACAAGTTAAGTATTGATCTTAATTCCGGTAACATTCATAAAGAAGGTAACGGCAACATATCTGGAAAAATAACAGTGATTAAGAATATAAACCGGGATCTGAATACCTATATTGCAATGCCTCTTTCGAATGTAAAAGTCAAAAGCATACATAACACTGTGCCAATACTTACAGGCAGAAATGCAAACTTATTCTGGTATGATGAAAGTATTCCAAATCCGGATAGAAACATTGGATGGAAAGAAGTTAGTAACCATAATAATGTACTTGAAAAAGGTAAGGGATATACTTTGAAGTTATCTACACCTTCAAATCTATACTTGACAGGAGATTATGACCATAATACTAGTTTTGATACCTTATTTCTTACCAATACCTTATCCGCAAAAGCCTCATCGGATGGTTGGAATTTTATAGGTAACCCTTATCCTGAAACGATTGACTGGGATTCTCCTAACATGTTCAGAAGTAACAATGTGGAAAATGCCATCTACATATATTCTCAGACTTCGGAGAATACCGGCAACTGGAATTACTATATAAATGGGGAGAGTATTCTCAATGGAAGCAGGTACATTGGTTCTATGCAGGGATTTTGGGTTAAAGTGAATGAGCCGGGTGTTGGTAAAATACATATGCATCGAGAATCCAGGACCAACTTTGTAAATCCACCGGTGTACAGACTTTCAAGCCAAAGCTCGTCATTGAAGCTATCAGTATCTCACAATAATTTAAAAGATGAATTGGTGCTGAAGCTTGCAGAAGAAGCAACAACAGGCTTTGACCCTAAGTATGATGCTAAAAAGATGCTAAATTCCCAGGGATCTGTTTCCATATATTCACATTCTGAGGGAGATAATTATGCTATTAATAGTTTTAATGAATTTGCCGAAAATATGGTTATTCCACTTTCTTTGTACGCTCCGTTAGATGGAATTTACACTTTTAAACCTGAAAATATTAATTCTTTTGATACATCTTATGATGTGTATTTTGAAGATAAAATTTCTGAGAAGCTGGTAAATCTCCGGGAATCATCAGAAGTTTCAATGATGATGGAAAAAGGTTTTTCCAGAGAAAGGTTTTATGTTCATTTCTATCCTGCAAAAGCTGAGGAAATAATTTCTTCAAGCCTTGATGCTGTTACTAAAATTGATGTTAGGATATATAATATTGACCAAACAGCCTATGTGAAAATAAATGATTGTGATCTTGCTGATATCCAGGTGTATGATTTGCTCGGTCGAGAAATTATAAAATATGAAGGTGCTGATTTATCATCAGGCTTATTCTCCTTTAACTTGCCTAAAAGCAAAGAAATATTTATCATAAAAGTTACAGCAAACAGAAAAATGTATACGGGAAAGATAATTTCAGGAAAGTAAAAAGTAAATGTGAATTTCTTCACATTTGTTAAGCTGCTTCTTAGTGGATATGCTGACCTTTGTCTAAACAAAGGAAAAGCAGAATGAAAAAAATACTTATTATTCAGGGACATCCGGACAAAGAGAGTTTTTGCCATGCTTTGGCAGAAGTTTATTGTAAAGGAGCTCAAACTGAAGGGGCAGAGGTTAGGATATTAAATACCGGTGAGCTGGACTTTAATCCTAATCTGTCTTACGGTTATCGGCAAAGAACCCCTTTGGAGCCTTGTTTGGAAAAAGCTCAAGCGGATGTTTTATGGGCAGAACATATTGTAATCGTTTACCCGGTATGGTGGGGGATGGCACCTGCTGTGCTAAAGGGTTTTTTGGATAGAGTTTTCCTTCCTGGTTTTGCCTTTCAGAAACGGCCAAACTCTTTATGGTGGGACAAGCTGCTAAAAGGAAGAACGGCCAGAATCATTACGACCATGGATCAGCCCACCTGGTACTATCGCCTGGTTTATGGCCGTCCAAGTACAAAGGCGATTAAAAAGCTTACGCTTGAATTTTGTGGGATTAAACCGGTAAAGGTAACCAGCATTGGGCCTATAAGACTTTCAAAAGAAAGGTTTAGGGAAAAATGGCTTGAGAAGGTTGGTAAACTAGCTCAAAAGGAGGCAAAGTGATGTTAAGTGTTAAATTTTAAGTTTTAAGGAAAATCTCCAGTAACTTTTTATTAGGTAAGGTCAATTGGTCCATGGTCGACAGTTCACGGCAATTTCTGTTGTGGCTTACTCGTGCTGTTGCTGCTTTCCTTACGCCTTATGCCTTAATACTTATGCCTAGTTTGTTCCTCATGATTTTCTGAAAGATCTGCAAAACGCTTTTCAATGTCTGCGGTCGATAGGATAGAGGCGTACCGGTCTTTAAGGTTATTGATACTTCCCTGGTGCAATTCAGGAGTTACAGTAGTACAGGCATCTTCTACCATGGTAACCAGATAACCTAAATCACAGGCATCTCTTACAGTAGTCTCCACACATTCATTGGTATACACTCCGGCAATTATAAGTTCTTTAATTCCAATATTTTGAAGTACAAAGTTTAAATTAGTAGATGAAAAAACTCCACTAGCCGTTTTATTTATTACTATTTCATCAGCCTTAGGAGCTACTTGAGGTAGAAATTCAGCTTCCTTCGAGCCTGGAGGTGCTAAAAGGTTCAAGCGTTTATGTCCATTGCTCCGATCTCTTCCATCCATGGTAAGGCTTTGGATACGGGTATGGATGATTTCCATTTTTTTTGTCCTGAACAAGTTGAGTAATTTTTGTACATTGGGTATAACCCTTTCCTCAAGTGTATCAAAATAATACTTCTGCTGTTCAACCGGGATACCTGAAGAGGTAATATCTTTAAAAACGCCATAGCCTCTGGCGGCATCAAGGTATTGTATATCAATGACTAATAAGGCAATGGCATGGTGACTAAGGATTTCCTTCCGTTCTTGACTAAGTTCATCAACAATCTCTTTATAGTAATCCTTTAAAGGGTCTAAGGAACTTTCCGGCCTGAATTCATTCTCTGTGTTTTCCATTTTTCTTCGCTATATCAATTATCGTGTTTAACATTAAATTAGCCCCTTTTTCTATGTGATTCCAATCAGTCCATTCATGTGGGGAATGGCTTATGCCGTTTTTGCTTGGAACAAAGAGCATGGCAATGGGAGCGATTTTTGCCACCATTTGTGCGTCATGGGCTGCTCCGCTGGGCATTATTTTATAAGTTATACCCAATTCCCTGGCGTTTTTTTCAATAAGTTGTTTTATGGATGTATCACAAGCAGTAGGAGGTATATAACTGACTTCGTTAAAGTCAAAAGTCAGGTTATTCTTTCGAGCAATTGCCGACAGTGCTTTTCGGCAGGATGTTTTCAACTCGGTTAATATTTCCTCATTAATGTCTCGTGCATCTATGCTGAATTCGACCTTGCCGGGTATGGTGTTTGCCGAACCCGGGTAAAGTGTAATCTTTCCTATGGTAATTCTTGAGCTTTCACTTCCATTCTCATCAATAATACGTGGGATTTCGTGGGCAAAATCTGCCAGGCCCATGAAGGCATCCTGACGCATGTGCATGGGTGTGGTTCCTGCATGGTTTGATGTCCCACATAGTGTTACCTGCCATTTAAACAAGCCGGTAATGTCCGAGACAATACCGGTTGAAATATTCTCAGCATCCAATACAGGGCCTTGTTCAATATGAAGTTCCAGATAGCTTTTGACGGAAGTTTTCAGTCTTGAAGCATCCAGAGCGGCCATAGGCTCATAACCTAAGGAACGTATTGTTTCTGCCAAAGAAACTCCGTCAAGGTCTTTTGCTTCATTGAGAAGTCCGGGAGTAAGCTGTCCCGAAAATGCCCTTGAACCGAACATCCCTCCAAAGCGGCCTTCTTCATCGCTAAATGATACTAATTCCAGGGGATGGTCGGTAACTATCTTTTCTTCATTGATCCGGGTAAGGCATTCCAACCCGATCAGGACACCGAGTGCGCCATCCAGCGCACCGGCATTGGGTACAGTGTCAATATGAGAACCAATAACCACGGATGGATTCTGGCTGTTTTGCTTATTTTCAAGCTTGCCTATGATGTTTAAAGCTCCATCCTGGCAGGTTGTAAGTCCGGCATCTTTCATTTTAACCGTTAGCCATTTTCTGAGTTTTATTTCTGCCTCTGAAAATGCCAAACGATAAATACCTCCATCATCACCTTTGCCAATTTGGGCAGATTCAATGATGTTGGTTTTTAACCTCTCGAAATTTATTAAGATTGACATAACTCTTGCTTAGGTGAATTTACATTTTGTTTGATAAACTGGTCATGAAGGATATGCAATCCCAGCAAATGGTTTAATAAGGCATCTTTCCGAACTAATGAAACGGTGTCCGTATCATTTCTGTACCCATCCAGGAAGTTATTCAGTCTTTTTACATCAAACAAACCAACCTCACGAATTTTGTCATCATTCATATAAGTGGAAATTAGCTTGTCAATGGCTTTACGTTTTCTCTCTTCAGTATGTCCGGGAGGTGCCATAAAGGCGAATTTTTCCCTTTTATAAAGGACTTCGGGCAGTACATTTTTCATTGCCTCACGCAGCACCCATTTTTCGGTATTGCCATGTATACGGTAGTGAGGAGGTATCTCTCTGGCCATTTCCGCCACTTTATGATCCAGGAATGCAGGCCTTGATTCCATAGAATTTGCCATATCAACCCGGTCACCTCCCCAGTTAAGGATCTGACATTCAAGCATGGTCTTACTCCAGGTATATTGCGCCTTGTCCAGCACATGTCGTCCATCCAGTTGATCTTTGTCAAATGTTTCTGCGATGGCTGTCAGAGGATCATATCCTTTCAGGTCTTCCTGAATATCGTCATGAAGCAAAGGTCTTACAATATCGAGGGTATTCATCCATGGTTGTATCCAGGAAGGAGTATAGCCGACTATACTTTCAAACGCCTGGTGGCTCAGTTGTTCTTCTGATAAAATTGCTCCCTTAAACAGCTTATTCGATTCCTCCATCAACTTTTGGTAGCTTTCTATTTCAGCTTTTGTATGGCCCTTCATACCAAAGCGTAACATATCCCTTTTGAAGAAAGGATATCCTCCGAATAATTCATCAGATCCCTCGCCCGTAACCACGACCCGGTAGTCGCATTCACTCACTCGCTTACTCATACAATATTTTGCCACACCAAGGGTATTATAGAATGTACGCTCAGCGTGCCACAGCGTCTTGATGTAGTTTTCTCCGTAGAGGTCATCGGCGGTCAGCATGATCTGCTCCTGATCGGCGCGGACTCTGTCAGCCATTTCCTTGGCTATATGTGCTTCGTCGTAATCTTTATTGTCAAAACTAATGGTAAATGCTTTAACAGGAGACTGTTGCATAGAGGAGGCTAAGCCAAGCATTGAGCAGCTGTCAATGCCTCCGGAGAGGTAACATCCTACAGGAACGTCTGCTTCCAATCGATAGGCTACGGCTTCTGATAATTTCTCCTGTGTTTGCTGAATATGGTAATCGGCATCTTTTTCCATGTCGCGATCGTTTTCCCGAGGGAAGTCCATGTCCCAATACTTAATGTCTTTGAGATCAAAGCTGCTGCCGTTTTTCTTTATGACCAACAAGTGTCCGGGCTCCAAAGCTTTGATTCCTTCAAATGCAGAAGTTCCCGGAACCATGGTATGCATAAGCTGATGTAAGATGGCCTGGTTGTTAAATTTTCTTGGTACGTCAGGGTGGGCAAATAATGCTTTTATTTCAGAACCCCAGTATATGCCGTCTTGCCCGACATGATAGAAGAGCGGTTTGATGCCGAAACGGTCACGTACCATGATGAGCTGATCATTTTTTGCATCATACATCACAAAGGCAAATTCACCACGCAGATGCTCTACGAAATCTAAGCCATATTTTTCATATAAGGGCAGGGCAATTTCGCTGTCACTCTTGGTTTTAAACCGGTTCCCTTCTAATACCAGATTAGTTCTGATGCGTTTATAATCGTAAAATTCCCCGTTTACTGTCAATACGTTTTGTTTGTCCCTTCCATACAGTGGCTGGCTGCCTCCGGTTCCGAGGTCAATGATCGAGAGACGCGCATGGCCCATTCCCAATCCTTTTTCTGAATCTATATGGTAGCCATATCCATCCGGGCCTCTGTGATATAAAGTGTCCGCCATCCTTTTTAAATAAGGTTTGGCTTCTGAGCCTAATTTTTCTTTTCTCCAAAATCCTGTTATTCCACACATACTATTATTCCTGTTAGATTGAAAATTTATTTGTTGGTACTTTTTCTTTTGGTAGTCTGTCAAATCGGTTTAGCACCGAAATAAACAGTGCCTGCCTTATAAAGACGGCTCCATGTGCCTGTGTAAAGTACAGGTTATGGTTTGTTCCGTCAAATATCGGATCCAGTTCATCAAGTCGTGCCAATGGGTGCAAGACCACGGCATCTTCCTTTAGCTTTGTCTCCTCATTTAGTTTAAATCTGGAGTCCAATGATTTATAGCTGTCTCCCAGAAAGGCAATGGAGTTCATGTAAATCACATCAAGATCGCTGACTACATCATTGACATTGTTTGTAATTGTAAAAGGGATTCCGGATTCCTCCAATAAGGTGGAAAGCTCTTCTCCAAGAGGGTCGGCCATTTCCGATATAATGGAAATATGTTTGATGCCATCTTTAAATAGGAGGGACATGCGCAGAAAACTGTTTACTGCACGCATGCTTCCGGGCGTTCCCAATATCCCCAGATGAATCTGATCTTCCGGTTTCATGGTTTCTTTAAGCTTTGGCTTCCATTTGAGGATGGCAAACCAGTCTGCCAGCGACTGAGTAGGGTGCTCGCCTGAACCATTACCTGCGTTGATTAGAGGGATACGCAGGTTTTGCAGGATTTCTTCCACGGCGCAGGTTTCGGTATGCCGCATGACCACGCAATCGCCATAGGCGTTAAACATTTCACCTATATCTGATAAAGATTCACCTTTGGCCTGTCCGGTAGTTTTTCCATCGGAAATACTTACAATTTTACCATCCAGACGCAGGACGGCACTTTCAAAAGAAAGCCTTGTACGTGTACTGGGCTCAAAAAAGGCGGTGACAATGATTTTCCCATCCAAAGGATGGCATTGGGCAATTTCGGTGCTTTCCAGCAAGGCTGCAAACTTACAAATTTCCAGTACCAGCTCTTTGTCAAACTGGTTTACGGAAAGGATACTTTGTCCCGTCAATCTCTTTAAGATATTCAGGTTAATGGTATCTTTCCCAATTAACTTTTCCGGATCAGGGTTTAATCCATCGGATTCCAATGGGTCTATATCTACCGCATTTTTAGAATCAAATTTTTGAGTTACCATAGCTTTTTCGTTTTAATATCTTTAATAAAAAGTACTATTAAGGCTACACTCGTAGCACTTACGCCCAGCAGGGCAAACAAAATCAATACGTTTATAAATGTTTCGGAGAAATACATTCAGGTTCTTCGTTGGTTTTACTTTCATTCAGGACATTCCAGTCAAAATTTCCGGGTAGCAGGTAGGTGCAAACGATTACCGTAAGCATTGAAACGGCTGCTCCAACCAGTGAAGCAGTATACCATCCCAATTGGAAGTAGGCTGCCAGTCCGACACCTGTTCCCAACAACATACCCCAGAAGGCACCTCTGGAATTGGCTCTTTTCCAGAATAAACCGGTTGCTATAGGCCAAATGGTACTGCCAACCATAGGCCCGGCAAAGAAGAGCACGGTTGCCAGCGTACCAATTCTGGGCAGGCAAACCAGCCATGCGAGCAAACCGAGGCTTATTATTATACCTCCTGATACCCGACTGATCTTTTTCTCATTGGCTTCAGGGTTGATCATTTTACGGTAAATGTCTTCTGTGATTAAGTCTGAAGTAGCTGCAAGTAAGCTATCGATGCTGGAAGCCAGGGAGCAGAAAAAAACTGCAAATACGACCACAGAGCCTACTTTTCCCAGCACATGTGCAGCAACCATAGGTCCCACCATATCCGGACTGGTAATGTTTACACCCAGGGAGCCACTGGTAAGGGCTATAAAGCCAGCGGCAATGGGAACAGGCAGCCAGAATAAGCCTGCAAGGTTGTAAGCTTTTTTTCCTATATTTTCCCGCATGGCAAAGGCGCGGCTCCACCAGACATTGCTATGGAATACTTCGCCCAGCCCAAATAATAAATTATTGAAAATAGCCATGATAGCTGCCGGCAGAAGTACACTCATCAACATGGGTTTCTCCTGCAAAATGTCTGTTCGTACTGAACTTATTTCCACCTGTGAGAGCACTCCGATGCCAACAATTACAATACCTATAAGGATGATCAGTGATTGGATAAAATCCGTACCGATTACCGCATACATACCGCCATATAAGGTATATATGACGCATACAGCAAGGATGACACTCATGCCGATTTCATAAGGGATTCCGGCAATCGCATTCATGAGAATGCCTCCGGCCATCCCCATGCTTATCAACCAGGTAAATCCATAGAAAATACTTATAAATAAAAACAAAAGCCAGGTTGATTTTCCGTACCGGAGGCGGATAAAATCACCGCTGGTGTATCCTTTTGGCATTAATTGCTTAATTCTTTTAGCCAATGGAGCAAAGAGGAATAAGCCAAAGGAAGCTGTGGCGTATGCGATCATTCCCCATACACCCAGTTCGAGTGCAAACTGTGGGGCAAGCATGGTAGTATTGGAAGTAACCCAAGTGGCCATAGCAGTAGCCGCACCGAACGCCAGGCCTACATTTCTTCCGGCAAGCATATAGCCATCCATGTTTTTAGCCTTTCGTCCCCAGTAAAAGCCCAGGAATATCCACAATATTGACCGGTTTCAGGGGAAATAATATGTGATTGATTATCCATTTTCTTTGCCTGCCTGTTTAGCTCCTTTGACTACTACAAATACGGTTAAAAGAAAGACCAGCGCTCCCATAGAAAAAAGTATGAAGGCCAGTTTTAAGGATTGATGTTTTACTTCTAACGTCAGGGTAGGAGACCACCCGGAGTCAACTTCACGTACTCTGAAATAATGCAGGCCATTGTCCAGACCGGAAATAAAGCTGGCACGGTCAATTCCTTTATATACTATGGAAAAGTCGCTGAAATTTGGGGTTTGGGATTTTTGAACCTCAACTATGGCATGGTCAGTGGCATCCCACTGAAGTTTTATATGTCCGTTATTATTTTTTATATGATAATCATCTACACGAAAATCAGCGGCACAGGTGCAGTAGGGCAGGAGTACAAAGCATTGTATTAATACAAGTAGAGGTCTTGGGGTAATATGTTTTAATAATCTTACTAAATACAAAACTTAAGGTACATCAATAGATAACAACTTACAGTTTCCTGTAAAATCATTAATTATTATAAACTTTTTAACAGCTTTTTAATGAGAGATGTTAGTGCAAGCGCATGGGCTTGAAAAGCTTTTGGTACACTAAAAATTGAGATCGAATATGTGAAACTACAAAGAATTAACCGGAAAACGAAGCTTTTGTTTGAAAAAAAGCCGGTAAAGTCCAATATTGAGCTTAGGCAGTTCAGGTTTTTAAGTCTATTCATAATTTTTATAATGTAAAGAAGAGGAAATTTCCGTGTCGATAATATAAAATAAAAACCGTGAAACATGAATGAGTGGCAATTTTCTGTTCATAGATCATACAATCTGAACAATCGTTTTTTATAGCTGTTCTTTAATTATATACTGTTAATAAGAGATGGATAGGATGGGAAGAATGAAAGTGTATATGAAAATGATGTTCCTCATAGTGGGAATGTTAATTATGAGTGATTCGGTATTTGCCCAACGGCCGCAATCGTCTATGGGTATACGGGGAGGTACCAATTTTGCTTCGCCGGCAGGGGAAAGGGATATCTTTGGAGGAAATAATCTGGAAGGCTATCATTTAGGTTTTTATGCCACGCTGAATTTTACGGAATTCTTTGCGCTACAACCGGAGTTCTTGTTTTCAAGGCGTTCATTTGTCGGGCCAAGAGGGCAATATGTATACCCCGGAACAGAGGAGTCTTTTCCTTTTTATATGGAAAGTTATGATTATATGGATATACCTGTTTTATTCAGGTTTAATGTGGCAGGAGGTTTTCATTTTCTTGCAGGCCCCCAATTGTCTAATCAATTAGGTTCAAAGGACCGATATATAGATTTTGGAGGGCGTGAATTTATCCAGAGGTATGCAGGTGGTAATTTCGTAGATCTTTCTGGTGTAGTAGGTATTGCCTATGAATTTGCTCAGGGTTTAAATATTGGCGTACGGTATGGATATGGCCTTGGACGAATTCACAGTATACGGAACTTTGAAGGCGGAAATGTGCCACATCAAACCCAAGGCATGTTTACTATAGGCCATACTTTTGGAGGAAGGGTTTTCAGAGAGCCGTCAAGAGATCTGTATTTTGATGAATAAAAATAATAGGTGGTTAACTTCAAATGCACAGCTACATCTTATTATAAAGGTGTAGCTGTTTCATTATTCTGCCCTGTTTTGATTTATGTCGGGCGATTGTTTTAATTAATTTATAAATAATTAGGTATTCTCATTTTTAGCTGCAATATTGCAGAGCAATTTAGTGATAGTGCCATCAACAGTACCTGCTCTTATAATTATTTATATCTCAGTTTTTTGTTGTTTATCTTGACTTATTCTGCAGAGAAGAAACTTTTCTTCTTATTAAAACATTACCTATAAAAAATTAAAAATTAACACAATGCAAGGAACAGTAAAGTTTTTTAACAGTACAAAAGGATTTGGTTTTATTAAGCCATCAGATTCAAGTGAAGATATCTTTGTACATTCTTCAGGTCTTATTGACGAAATTCGTGAAAACGATAAAGTTACGTATGAACTTGAAAGAGGTAAAAAAGGTATGAACGCCGTAAACGTAGAATTAGCTAATTAAGAATATATATTATATCTTTATTAATAATCATACTTCAAAAACCATCCTTTTTGGGGTGGTTTTTTGTTTAACAATTCAGGGAGAATTATTTTAACCTTATAATGAACTTTCCCTTTAATTAAATCGTATTATATTTAGACAATTACAATTAATAAAACAATGCAAAAAGGAACAGTAAAATTTTTTAATGACTCAAAAGGATTTGGGTTTATTAAGCCAGATGATTCAGGTGAAGACATCTTTGTACACTCTTCAGGTCTTATTGACCAAA
>JBKBXU010000065.1:9301-16750 GCA_046313675.1 Cytophagaceae bacterium | reverse complement strand
CCATCTAAGCTTAAAGCTCTGGAAATATTTCTTACTGCATTCAAATTTTTATTGCAGGTAAAGCAATGGGCGAAAATAGCATAAGCATAAGGTTTACCTTCAAGAGGAAGTTCAAGCCTTGCTGACAATGTTTCACCTTGAGTATTAGAAAATTTTACGGGAATACTTTTCATGTTTTCAAATTAAACTGTTTACTTCTCCCACAATACATTAGAAGTGCATTCTGGACTCTTTGAAGGTTTTAATGATGGTGCAAAAACCGGATTCTGAGGAGCCTTTCATTTCAATATGTTCAATGTTAAGATATTGAGAGAAATAGTCGACATGGATCCTTAACCATTCCAAGTCCTTACCTTTTTCAGGGATGGGAATTTTATATATTTCAGATGATTTCCTCCCTTTAGCCTCTTTTATAGCCTTGCTTTTAGGTGGATTAAATTGATTTTTTAAAAAATATACTGCCGCCACTATATGTTTGCAACACGAGTTCTCTTCAAAAAATATGCAGTTACAGGTAGCTTCCGGAGTCTCATCCCACAAATCTATCTGCACCTCATAAAAGGGTTCCTGGTTTCCGGGAACATGAATAATATATAAAGTCTGCTCTTCTGATTCTTTTACTGATTCAAGGCCTCCTTCAAGGAACAGCTTTTTACCTCTTGAAAGTATTGTTGGGGATACATGATCGAGAATTTCCTCAAGCATGTTGTCAAATTCAGAAACGGCCATAATTCAATTAAAATATTTATAGGTAAAAATGCGGTTCATAATAAGATGTATTAAATGCAGGTAAGCGATTTTTTACCTTCAAGCTGGAATATGCCAAAAAAAGATACGCCCTAAATGAAATCTTTACAACAAATGCTCAACAGCACGGATATGCCTAATTTTCATTTTCAGGTATAGCCTTATCGGGTCTAATATTGGTAATAATAAAATAACTTTCCTGTGGAATACGATCCGTAAATAGAGGTTTTATTTCAACATAATTTAGTTCAGGAAACTTTTCTGCAAAAGCGTTTCTTCTTTCTGTATTGAGTATAAAAACAAGTTTTTCGGAGCTTTTATACATTTCAATAAGGGTATTTACATCATATTCTTCCCCCACATTGGAAAAGCGCTCCATCAAATAGAATGGCAGACTTGGAGGATAGGTGAAGTTGTTGGCAATAACAACAGGAGTATCGCTGTCTGCAATGGTTTCAACATAACGTGCGATACGCAAGGAGCTGTTTTTTAATTGGTCTGCCACAGGCAAAAACACCAGACCCAATGCTACAGCAAAGCTTACATTCATTACCAATAGTCTGGACATAAAGTTTTCCCGACGAGCCTTGCGAATGGTCAGAATTAAAAATATCAGAAAGAAAAGTCCTCCTGCGCCAAACACCCACTGCATTGAAGCAGACAGGCCTACAGCAAAAGGTGCTATCATAAATATAAGAAAGATCAGCCCGTTAAGTACAAGATGGCCAGCAACAAGCCCCCTATTAGGAAGGTTTTGCGAATGATTTAATAACAACCTGCCAATGATAAGCGCTAGTGGAACATGTGCCGCAACTACATAAGCAGGAAGTTTGCTGGGTGTAAGTTCAAAGATGAACCACCCTGCAACAAACCAGGCCGCCAGTAGAAAATCAGCATTCTTGCTTTTAGTGAAAAGATGTCGTATACCATTAAATACAGCTTTTGGGAAAAACATAAAGTATGGAAGGAAAAACACCATCAAACCCACTAAATGTGTACCGGGAGGGCCTGTTTGTCCAAAAACACTTCCCCCAACCCTTTTCAATATATACCAATCCACCATCCAGTAAATAAAGTCTTTTCCTTCCTGATTCTGAAAACACAGCCAGCCCCATATATACAATGGTGCTACAGCAAGAGGAAGGAAAAACCATGGATGCAGCCTGAAAAGCTTTTTCCTCTGCGGATGAAACACAAACAATAAAAAAACAAAAACACCGGTAAACAAAATAACCGGAGGGCCTTTAACAAGTAATGCAAGAGCAAAAGATGTCCAGAATACAAAAATCCACCGCTTTTCCTCAAATACAAGAACATACAGTATACTTAGGGCACATACAGTGGTAAAAAACAGTAAAGTGGCATCTGTAACAGAAATTTTAGCCAATGCCATTACCAAAAATGAAGTACTAAGGACTACCATTCCGATAAAGCTTTCTTTTTCACCAAAAAGCCTTCTTCCCATAAAATACGTAGCAGCCAGGGTAAAAAGAACCGACAAGGCCGAGGGAACACGTGTAGCAAATTCATTTACACCTAAAGCCTTATAAGACAAAGCAATGCTCCAAAAATGCAGCGGAGGCTTCCGGTGCACATCAGACCACATAAACTCTGGAATGAGCCAGTTGCCGGATTCCACCATTCGCCTTGCAAAACCGGCATAAGCTGCTTCATCCTGATCCCACAAAGTAACCCACTGGTTACCAAATAAAAAAACAAAAGCCATCAACCCCAAATATATGATAGCCTTATTTTTTAAGATAAAATCGGAATAAGTTGCTTTTTGCATCAATGTCTTTGCTGAACGAAGTCAGAATTCGGTTTATTACAAACGTTCAGGATAGAAGGAACAAAATACTGCACACAAAACCTGATAGATTGAACAAAGCTAAAAAGAAAAAAAATGATTACAAAACCCACTGAGAAAGTGATCATCAAGGGTCTTGTATTTTTTATAACCACTTCGAAATTTTACAGATTTGAACCTTTAAACCCTAAGGAAATAAGCTGATTGATGCCCCTTCTACTGGGCATATAATTATAAACTATATTAATTTTAAGCGCATTAACCACATAGATGAACTTTCTTTTTTTAGGAGAATGTTTTATATATGAAACAAAACAGATGGAAGTATGAAGAAGTTGATTTTATTAGTTGTAATCGTTTTTGCAACATATACTGTTAAAGCACAAAACGATGTTCCTTCAGAAGTATATGCTACGTTAACAGAGAAATATCCTGGAGTTAACCTTGAAGACGTAGACTGGGAGACCGAAGATTTTTATTATCAGGCTGAGTTTGAAAAAAATGATAAAGAACATGAGGTTCGTATTGACAAAAAAGGAAACCTGGTTTCAGCTCATGCCAAACTATCTACGGATGATATACCTGCAGATGTACACGAAGGACTAGGACAGGAATTTGGAAAGTATGAGGTAAAAGATGCTGAAATGTTTGAAACGGCTGAGAGTACCTTATATAAATTTGAGGTAGAAACCGAAGATGACGAATATGAAGTTTATACCGACGGAAAAGGTAAAATTATTGAAAAATCAGATGGCTAATTAGTTTAGAATATGCCTATCAAATGTCTTTCAAAAAGGCTGCCAGGTTTTTTGGCAGCCTTTTTTGATAATTATAAAATAATGTAGGGAAATGATCAACCCTATAGACCCATTCAATGTGGGAGTTTCTCTCTTACCAGGCCATAAAACCAGGTTCCTGCTATGGCACTTAGCAAAGTCACGCTTATCACGGTAGCACCGGTACCTATCTGAGCGAACAGAGGCCCCGGACATGCACCGGTCATAGCCCAGCCAAATCCAAACAACAGTCCTCCAAAAATTTGTCCCTTATTGAAAGTTTTGGTATGAAATCCAACCGCCTCTCCATATATGGTTTTGATCTTAAATCTTTTGATCATCCAAACCGAAATGGCTCCGACCGCAACCGCACTTCCAATGACCCCATACATATGAAAGGATTGCATTCTGAACATCTCCTGTATCCTGAACCAGCTTATAATTTCAGCTTTCACAAATACAATCCCAAAGGCTACACCTACCACCAGATACTTCAGGTTATGCCACCACTTATGCTGTAGATGACTTTCATTTACACAGATGGTATCCTGTAGACGAACATCTTTTTCATTTATATTACTCATGTTATTAGCAAGTTAAAGTGAAAGAATTAAAGGAAGAATTAAATTAGCCATAATAAAGCCTCCTGCCATAAAGCAGATGGTGGCTATAAGTGAAGGCCATTGTAAGGTAGACAAACCCATGATGGCATGTCCACTGGTGCATCCTCCGGCGTACCTGGTGCCAAAGCCTACTAAAAAGCCTCCAACTACCATCAGAAGAAACCCTTTCAGACTAAATAATGTACTCCAATTAAATAAGTCTTCCGGAACCAGGCTTTTATAGCTGTATATTCCATAGCCCTGAAGCTCTTCCGCCAGTTGAGGGACAATTTGTACCGGTTCATTGCTATATATAAATACAGCAGTTATAAGCCCTCCCAGCAGAATCCCTGAAACAAAAAACAGGTTCCACATTTCCTTCTTCCAATCGTATTTGAAAAATGGAATATTGGCTGGTAAACAGGCAGCACAGATATGCCTGAGTGAAGAACTAATTCCAAAACTCTTATTACCCAGAATAAGCAATAAGGGAACAACTAAACCAATTAGCGGCCCGGCCACATACCATGGCCAAGGCTCTGATAGAAACTCTTTCATTTTATTCTAATAAATCATTTTAACAATTACACGTTCATCATTTTACTTTGGCAAACAAAGTTCGTTTTAGGAACGGAAGTTTTGCTGATGGCACCAAATCCTCCGGAAATTTCCGTAAAGTTCCTATATCCCCTGGCCTGTAAAACCGAAGCTGCGATCATGCTTCTATAACCACCGGCACAATGCAGGTAAAAATGTTCCTTCGGATCAATGTCGTTAATCCAGTCATTGATGTAAGCCAATGGTTTGTTATAGGCTTCTTCTATATGTTCGGAAGCATATTCTGTTTCCTTGCGTACATCTATGATCTTATCTGAATGGATATCCACTTCTTTTTCAAACTGGTCTGCATTTATTCTTTTTACCGTATCAACTTCTTTACCAACCTTTTTCCAGGTATCAAATCCACCCTTCAAATGGCCCAGAAGTTTATCAAATCCAACACGACTTAATCGTGTGACGGCTTCCTCCTCTTTACCGGGGTCTGTCACCAAAAGAATTTCCTGCTTCACATCACCGATCATAGCCCCTACCCAGGGTGCAAAATCGCCGTTCAAACCGATGTTTACTGATTGTGGTATAAAGCCTTTATAGAAGTCAGTATTAGCCCTTGTGTCCAGAATTAGCGCACCGCTGGCCTCTGCCACTGCTTCAAACTCTTCGGCACTCAGGGCCTTCATACCGTTATTTAATACCTCATCAAAACTTTCATAGCCCTTTTTATTCATTGCTACGTTCATTGGGAAATACGCAGGTGGCGCTGTTAAACCCTCGGTCACGGCCTGAATGAAACTCTCTTTATTCGGTTGGTTGAGGGCATAATTCACCTTCTTTTGATTTCCCAGGGTATCTACCGTTTCTTTCATCATGTTTTTGCCGCATGCACTTCCTGCACCATGTGCAGGATAAACAATAACCTCATCAGCAAGCGGAAGTATTTTATTTGTCAGGCTATTGTACAAAAGCCCTGCCAGGCCTTCCATGGTCATATCAGCAGCTTTTTGGGCAAGGTCAGGCCGGCCTACATCTCCAAGAAAAAGTGTGTCGCCGGTGAAAATAGCATGGTCTTTGCCATTTTCATCTTTCAGCAGGTACACAACACTCTCCATAGTATGGCCTGGAGTATGAAGCATGGTGATCGTAATCTTCCCAAGTTTAAATTCCTGTCCGTCTTCTCCAATAATGGCTTCAAATTCAGGTTTGGCAGTAGGGCCATAAACGATTTTTCCTCCTGTTTTTTTGCTCAGGTCTATGTGGCCGGACACAAAATCCGCATGAAAATGGGTCTCAAAAATATACTTGATCTGAGCTCTGTCTTTTTCAGCTCTGCTAATGTATGGATCTACTTCCCTAAGAGGGTCTATAATGGCCGCTTCGCCATCAGACTCTATATAATATGCTCCCTGTGCAAGGCAACCGGTGTAAATTTGTTCTATTTTCATATCTCTAATTTAATATATTAAATTAATTCTTTTATCATTATCATGATCCCAAGGATCAGAGTAAACCATCCAAAGGCAGGTTTAAGCTTTTCACTCTTCACTTTTTTGGAAAAATATGTTCCAAATCCGATGCCGCCCAAAGCGAAGCCTGTAAACAGTAACAAAAATCCCCAGTCAACATCTAAGCCTGCATATACATCACCGGTAAAGCCCAGTAAAGATTTTGCCGCAATTATCAACAAAGAGGTACCAATCGACACCTTCATAGGCAAACCTACCAATAGAACAAGTGCGGGTATAATCAGAAACCCTCCCCCGGCACCAACAAATCCGGTGAGCATCCCTACAACCGCCCCCTCCAGTATGATTAAAGGGTAGTTGAATTTTATCTTACCGGGACTAAACTCCTCATCGGAAATTTTGGCAACAAAGCCTTTGCTGATCATAGAATATGAAGACAAAATCATCAGCAAAGCAAATACAAACATTATCATAAATTGTTTGGTAAGCATAAACTCCCCTATACTCCCAATGTGATCCGGAATCATCGGCATCAGATAACTTCTGGTAAAGAAGACCGCTAAGAATGATGGAATTGAAAATACAATGGCCGCTCTATAACAAAGCTGTTTTTGCCTGAAGTAGGTATAGGCCCCTGCAAGAGCCGTAGCACCTACTATAAAAAGAGAATATGCCGTAGAAATTACCGGATTCATATGCATTACATATACTAAAACAGGAACAGTCAGAATCGATCCTCCCCCTCCGATCAGGCCAAGTGAAAGTCCAATTAAAATCGCAAGCCCGTAACCAAAAAATTCCATAGGTAATCAAATTTACTTATTAACATATTTAAATAACTACATGCATTATATCAAAAAACTAGTCACATGCGCATTGGGCAATGCAATCCAAAATCTTAAGTATCCTTTTCTCTTTGAGTGAATACATCATGTTTTTCCCATCCCTATTACACTGTAAAATACCTTTGTCTTTCATAGTAATAAGATGATGAGACAAGGCTGCCTGTTCAATGGATAAAAACCCCTGCAGTTCACTGACATTTAATTCTTCATGCTTATCCAATAAATCTATAATGGTCATTCTCACCGGATGTGAAATTGTTTTAAGCATGCCACAGGCTTTTTGCAGTTTTTCCGGACTCAATTGTGAAATATTTTCTGTAGTACTCATTTTGTATTAGTTTGTAAAACTATAACGATAATATATATAAAAAGTTTCATATGAAAAAAAATAAATGTATTATTTTTTATTTTTCATGCGCACATTGGTTTTTTAAACCCAACCCTACCTTGAGGTAACATAAACCTGACTTCTCTATGCCCTCTTAAACAAAGGTCAAAAAGATTATCGACCAAAAGCCAAAAAAGTAGTTATTCACTCAATTACAAAACACAGCTCCATGACAAAGCTCATATGTAATCTATGCATTCAAAGCTTATTTTTACATAGTTAATATGATCATTCAATGGACTATTTAAAGTTTAGTCTTTTAT
>JBKBXU010000065.1:0-9291 GCA_046313675.1 Cytophagaceae bacterium | reverse complement strand
GGGCATATTTTATTGCAGGAATTATAAATTTACAGTTTTCAAAAAAACTGTATGGAGGAACAGAACAGCTTTTTTAATCATTTTTAAGGAATATTTCAGACCCCAGGGAGGTGAAAAATGTAAACAAAAAACTTTTGCCGGTTCAATTATTAAGAGCTGTTTTAATGTCAGTTGTTTTATATCCTGTTCTGCATACGTTGGGTGAGCTTTCAATAGGTATACGTTTTGCCTTCTTTTTCGGAATCATGTTTATTTATGCAGATTTCTGTAGCGCCGTACCATTTTCTAATACCTTGGAAGGGTACATTTATATGAAACCTGAGTTTGTCAAAAAGAAAGTATTCTGGACCATACAAATGGAGGCCGTGATTTATAGTTTGATTTTTGGCGCATTGGCCAGTTGGTTGTTATTCTGAGTGTTTATTGGTTAATTCTTCATTGTAAAAGAGAGAGTAAAATTTTATCATATAAAATGAAAAATATCGACAAAACCACCCTGTTTTTACTGCTGGTTTTTAGTATTAGCTATCTGTCAGCAGGCATATTTTACCTGGCTGGGGGTAATTATGCCGGTATAGAAGGCATTATTCTGGGGGCAACTTATATGTTCTTCCCTACTATATCCGTGCTTCTTGTAACCAAAGTCATTCACCGGGAAGAGATCAAAAGCAAACTGCTTATCTCTTTCAAATTTAATCGGTGGTTTGTGATTGCCTGGCTGATCACACCACTTATTGCATATTTATCTTTGGGTATCAGCCTCCTTTTTCCAGACATTAGCTATTCTCCTGACATGGCAGGTTTTCTGGAAAGATACAGCGGAATGATATCGGAAGAAGAGTATGGAGAAATGCAAAGATCTATAGAAACTGCGCCATTTACACTGGTATACTTCTTTATTTTTTCAATCTGTTTTTCATCATCGTTATGCTGCCCACGGAATTTTTTCAATGTCAAAACATTGGGAAAAAGCTTTTTACATAGGTTGTTTTATTTGTCAGGGCTCTTCATATATAAGTGCTACCGCTTATGGAATAATGCATCGCCTTCATCATGCCCATACAGATACCAAGCAGGATCCCCACTCTCCGCACAATACAGGCAATGTTCTGCTGATGATGTGGCAGACCCGAAACAATTATATCAATATCTATAATGGTCACACACCGGTTGACGAAAAATTTACCAAGGGGCTACCCCGCTGGGATGCTTTTGACAGATTTGCTCATAACTGGATCGCACGGCTTATCTGGGCAGGCATATATATAGCCCTTTATATCTGGCTCGCTACAGAATGGTGGATGTTTCTTTTCCTTCCCATCCATTTTGCCATGGGTCCTATTCAGGGAGTGGCTGTAAACTGGTGGGCACACGTGTATGGCTATGTAAACTTTAGAGTAAACAACACCTCAAAAAATATCCTTCCTGTTGATCTGGTATTCTGGGGGGAAGCTTACCATAACAATCACCACAGATATCCCTCAAGACCCAATAACGCTGTAAAATGGTTTGAAATTGATCCGGGATATATTCTAATGAAAACTATGGACAAACTGGGTATAATAAAATTAAAACCGAAAACTTAATAAGCAACTAATACATCAACTCAAAAAAACCTTTGATTACGCTCTTCCCCTGTGTAAAAACATAGTAGTATGTACCCTGAGGCAGGATTTCTCCATTCTGGTGTTGTCCTTCCCAGGTGTTACGGTAATCGTCTTTTTTATATTTCACCGACCCAAAACGATCCATTATCATGAGTTTATTTTCCAAATGCTCGTTCATGCCCCTGATAACAAATGCATCGTTATAGCCATCATTATTGGGTGTAACCAGCTCTGGAGCTAACAAAGGCTCAGGCTCAACGATGGTCACTCTGTAATCTTCGGTTTCACCTTCTTCGCCTGGTGACATACAAAAGTCAGCCGCCGAAAACGGACCTGAGGTACGGCAACGTATCCGCAACCTTCTATCGCCTAAAAAATCCTGGTTTTTCTGAATCTTAATATTGGGAAATACTATTGTTTGATCGGCTGTATACGAAGAGCCTAAAAACTCATAGGGGCCGTTAAAGTCACCATCGTTGTTATAATCAAGCCATAAACCCACGTAAACATTTACACCTGATGATTCTACAACATCAGCCTGCGCAGAATAGATGGTTTCTGTTACCAAATCTGTTGTATAGGATGAACGGGTATAATCCATATAGGCCCCCATGGTACATCCGGAACCTTCATTGCTTAAATTATTTATCCTAAATCCATCTATGTAATTATTATGGCAAATACCTATCTCCTGCGGGCAAATCACATCCGCCAGTTCATCAATAAGTCCATATGAATTATTAATAGTGATTTGCTTTTCCAGCACAATGACCTCTTCTAAACCATCGGGAGTTTCTATAAAATAAGAGCATGTTAGGACACCATCTTTGGCATCTTTAGGAAAATAAATATGAATACTCTGGTTAGCTCCGGGACGGGTAAATATATTTTCATCAGAATATCTCCAAATGTAAGTTATATTTTCATTGTAAGTTATGATGCTAAAGATTTCATAGGTATTTTAAGGCACTATACCCCTTCCGGAAACAACAGCAGGTGGAATGGCTTCTACCTTTACGGTTCTGTTGATTGTAAGTGGATAATAATCTTTGTCTTCTTTTAAGGTAGCCGTCAAAGTGGTTATTCCTACTTTTTGAGCTAGCAGGTTTCCTTCATGAATGATCGCTATTTCAGGATTTTCAATTTCCAAAGTCAGGTATTCAGGTTTTTCATAGGCCGGAAGTGCATAGGGTAATGAGCTAAGATAGCGGGTAGGAATGGAAGGTAAGGTATAATTATGTCTATTCTTTATATCTACTTTTATAATTTGTGTCAGATCAATATCCTCTCCTATATATAACAATCGGCCATCAAGACTAAAGTCAAAATATCTGATAACACCTACATGTATAAGCTGATCTGAAACATCTCGAGAAGCTAAAGTGCCAGTGGGATTCACAAGGTAAATATTCATTTGGTAACTATAGTTATGATCGGGAGTTTGAATACCACCATAAACCATGATCCTCCCAACTTCATCCACAAATAAATCACCTCTAAAATGACCGGTTGGATCTTTTGACTCAAACCAAAAAAAACCATCATACCCAAAAGAAGTATCTAAGTTTCCATTATTGAATACTTTGGATAAAACCAAACTTGAATTTGTATCATAACCTAATACATATATAAAATCTTGTAACGGATAAATCTGATGCATGGAATTGAATCCTTCAATAAGCAAATGTCCTGCCTGAGGCATGTTACCAAAACCATCAATGTATTGGCCATCTTTATTAATTTTTAAAATAGTAGAATCATGATAAACAAGAATATAAATATCATCATGTTCATTTTTCCATAATTTATAAAAGTTATACATCACAGAACCGGAATTTTCAAAAACAAACGTTTCATCTTTAGTACCGTCCGTATTAAACCTCTCCATATCTAATTGTACACCTATTACTACAACTTTGCCTGATTTTTGAACAAGCATATCTGTAATGGCGGTTAGGCCTGTAACCAGAAAACCATTATCGCCAAAGTAGGTAAAGCTTCCTTCCGAATTAATAGAGATAATTGCCCCCTTATCAAAAGAATAACCTGACAGAAGGTTACAGGATATGAATATATCATTGTTTTCATCAAAAGCAATTTTTAAATCATTACTGGATACATCTTGATCAGGACTATTCCATTCCATGGAACCACTTTGGGCAAATGATAAATCTACTTGTCCGTTTGAAAGTAGTCTGGTAACCCTTAAAGTCTTACTAGAAACCTGGTATACCAAAACCATCCGCCCCCTGGAGTCTATGGAAAAACCCTTTACATCTTGATCAATTTGCACATACCCATTATTGCCGAAATTATTGTCGGGTGTACCTATCTGTCCAAAAGAACCATGAGATAAAATGCATAATAAAAGTAAGGAAAGAGCATATTTAATGTGTAAGCCTCCAGTCTGGTTTTTAAATATTGATAACATACGCCCCAGTAAATTATTGTAGAAGAAATAAAGCCATTGTTTCTCTACCTTTTTTCTAAGGCAATTTAGAGAATTAATTAACCAAAGACTACATTTTTTCATTATTTAACTCATAGGAAAATGCCCCTTTAAACTTACTTCTCTAAGGTTTTTATTAGTAGTTTAATAAGTCAAATTGTACGACAAGGTGTTATCAATTTATTCTGGCTAATGGTTTACTTTTTTATGGGGAAAAGATTACCAAAATACACGATGAGAAGTTAATTTGGATTATTAAATTTCTTCAGGCGCTCTCTTTCATTTCTTATCGTTTTTTCCAGTTGTTTTTTTAATAGCATAAGCTGTTTATGCTCTTCTATAAGGTTCTCCTGAATTCCGGATTGCAACTCATTTTCAAGCAGTAATAGTTGATGTTGCGCTTTGAGGACTTGATTTTCTTTAATTAATTTCTTGAATTTTTTCAGTTGATCTTCGTAGGATTCGCTCATGTATGGATTTTATGCCCTCGGATATGGCATTGCATAGTAGACGCTATACAAAGGAAAAAAAGCCGTTTATCTTGGTTTGATGCCTAAAGACCAACAGCAAAAGAGGAAGTATATTAATATTCTTTAAGTTAGCCAATTTTAATGGGCATTCCTATTTATTAAGAGTAATAGAAATCATTTGGTATGAAAAGGTTAGTTAATATTCAAAAAAAAATCTCCTTTACATGGAGATTTTTCTTGATTGCATTCATTTTCTACCGTCTACTTCGGGAAACGGTACAGGAATTTCTACCCATTAAGGTATTTACAGGGCATATCGAGATTACTGATGTCAATAACGAATAAGCACCCAAAAGCCCTATTATCAGACCCAGTGTATTTGATAAAATAAAACCTATTATTAACAATACAAGTCCCACAATGGCTCTGATCAATCGTTCTCTTCCACAAACATTCTCTGTCATATAAAACCTCCTTTTTTATAATAAAACATAAGGTTTTACGAATGAATTCACTATGCTGTGCTATTGGGTTATATTTCAAACTTTTTGTAGACAGTCCTTCTCCCCTATGGCCAAACCATCCATGGAATCCTGGTAAGTATAAGTATCAATCCTAATGTATAAAACAGAAGAATTTTATTATACTTCACTATATCCACCGATGCTTTTTTTGCTTTGATATACCCTATGGTAATTAATGCTATAGCAACAATCATCGTTAAAGGGTGTTCCAGCATATATAATCTTGCAAGGGAATTTTTCATGTTTTCACCTGAGAAGTTACTTACGCCCAGTGGTGATGCAAAATAAATAATAAGACCGATCAAAAATTGTAGGTGTGCTGATATAAATCCAATTAGAGCAATTTTTCTGTTTCCTTCTGTAAAAGGCTTCTTTTTAAGGTAGGCAAAAAACGTGATTAATATGGATACCAGCAATGCGGCCAATAAAATATAAGCCATGGTGGAATGTAGATGTCTTAGTGCAGTCACTATAGTTAATGTTTTAATTAAAAAAAATATTAAGCAAATATAAACAGAGATTGTGTATAAAGGTAATCTTTTTTTAAGATCAACAACATCCTCCTCCGGGCGTACATTCACCAGATTCGTTTTTTGTTGAAATTCGAATCCTTGGTTTTTCAACACCACATTTATCTTTTGCAAGACAATCCGTTTGTAATGAATCAAGAATAAACTCTCCATTAACAAACAAAAGTCCATACTTCCCTATAGTCTCCGACTGATACTCAACTTCAATCTCATGGTCCCCAATTCCAAGTTCTCTTTCTGATAACTCGATGATTTTCAAAAGTTTTTCTGCGCCTAAACGGTGTTCGTAATCTGTGGCTGTCCAAAGTTGAAAATTGACGACCGTTTCTTTGCGTTTAGTTCCTCCGCAATCAATGAAATTTTTATTTATAAGCCCCACCTCGGTTACATGAAAATGTTCAGGCACGTATGTCCCGTCGGATAACCTAAAGGAAATTTCAGACAAATTTTTAAGATGATCTTTAAATGTTGAGAGTTTCATTTTGCTATTGATTATAAATTAAAACGCTATTATCAGTAAATATAATTACCTTAATATTTCCATTTCTTGGCAATTTGAACCAGTGAAAGCATTACCGGTACTTCGATTAACACACCTACTACTGTTGTAAGGGAAGCTCCGGAGTCAAGTCCGAACAGGGCAATAGCCACCGCCACTGCAAGTTCAAAGAAATTGCTGGCACCAATCATGGAAGCCGGGGCACAGATCCTATAAGGCAGTTTAATAAATTTCCCTACAAACCAGCTTAAAAAGAAAATAAAATATGTTTGTATAGTTAAAGGAACAGCAATTAGCAGGATGTTTAAAGGCTGATTTACAATCTGTCCACCCTGAAAAGCAAATAATAATACTAAGGTTGTAAGCAAGGCTATAATAGAGAACGGTTTTAATCCGGGAAGAAATTTACCTTTAAGAAAATCTTCACCTTTACTGCTAAGAATCCATCGATTAGTAAGGAATCCTGCCACCAAAGGAATAACTACAAACACTAAAACAGACGTTACTAACACTCCGTAAGGTATTTGAAAATCTGTGATTCCTAGTAGGAATTGAACGATTGGTATAAAAGCGATAAGCAGGATAAGGTCATTTACAGAGACCTGTACCAGTGTAAAATTGGCATCACCGGAAGAAAGGTAAGACCAAACAAAAACCATGGCTGTACAGGGAGCCGCTCCAAGCAAAATAGCACCTGCGATATATTCATTCGCCTGCTCCGGTGTAATCCATGCGTGATATAATTGATCAAAAAACAGCCATGCAAAAAAAGCCATAGAAAATGGTTTAATCAGCCAGTTTACCACGACCGTCAGACTTAAGCCCTTCACATTCCCACCCACTTTCCTTAAGGAGGAAAAATCGATCTGAACCATCATAGGATAAATCATCATCCAGATAAGTATGGCCACCGGAATGTTCACATGGTAAACTTCCAGCGTGGAAAGGATTTTAATATCCTCCCCGGCAAATTCACCAATGATTATTCCGCCAATGATACAGATAATTACCCATACGGTCAGGTATTTTTCAAAAAAACCTATCCCCTCTTTGTTATCAGCCATTTTTAACCTTATCCATTAAGTAAAACATTTCTGTGGCGATCTGAAAACAGCGATCGTCATAACGTTCGGTTTCCTGGAGAGTATTATCTGCCTCTTTGGGGTCCTTATAACGGATTGGCACACGTAAAGAGGCGCCCGGAATAAATGGACAATCACGGTCAGCTTCCGAACAGGTCATTACAGCAACAAAGTCCTCCTGTGGATTAAATAGATCATTGTACTTCTTTGAAAAGCATTCCATAGCAGGCTCCTTCTCCCCAAAGCTTATCAAATATACCGGATTAGCTCCTCCGGGATTTTTCACCTTAAAGCCGGCTCTTTGGATCGCTGCTACTGCCCGGGGATTAAAAGCCGTTGCTTCGGTACCACCGGAAAACGTATGGATGTTTTCCAATTTATAAAATGCTGCGGCCGTACCTGCCCAAATTTGACTAAGATGACTACGACGACTATTGTGGGTACAGATAAAATTAAGGTTTACGAACCCTCCTACATGGATTTTTGCTGCTACATACTTCCCTAATCCCTCCAATTCACCTTTACGGTCACCCGAAATTTTATTTGTAGAATTAAGGACATTTTTAATATAGGCTTGCAAGGGAGAATAAAAGCTAATTAGTTCTTTCATATAGTTAATGGTTGACAACAAGTGCCTTCTGAATTATTTTTTCCAAAGAAATTTAGAAAGAGGTGTTTAATTTCTTCCCACCTTACCGAATCAATGCAATAACAAACTGCCGTTCCTTCAATACTTCCTTTTATAATACCAATGCTTTTCAACTCTTTTAGATGTTGACTTATGGTTGCTTGTGCCAATCCCGTCTCCTGTACTATATCGCCTGTTATACATTCTTTGCACTTCAGGAGATGATCCAGAATGGCTATTCGTGCAGGGTGCCCCAATACCTTTGCCAAATCACTCAGCGTGTTTTGGGTATCTGTAAATAATTCTTTTTTAGTTAATCCCATAAGTATATTGCAATATTGCGATAAATATAAATAAACTCCAATACAATTAAAAATTAATTTTAAAAATACGCTTTACAATCAGCCTGTTAAGAAAGGGAAAAACTAGTTCAAAATGAGGCACGAGGGAATAATTAAACACTCCTTATGTTTCACCGGATTAGGTTAGGCCAAATGATAACGTCAGTCTTTAACCTTACTGAATATTAACAATTTGGCCTTATGCTAAGTTTTTAATTACAACAACTACATTTGCATGCACATCCGGATCCACAGGAACTGCTGCAGTTACATTTTTCACAAGAACAGTTATTGGCAGCACATTTGCATTTAATTAAATTTTCTGAAGTTTTCATATTGGCATTGGTTTAGTTACACAAGAAGAATCTTAATTCTTTTACGAAATCCTGCCATGCCAGGTTTTATACCTTGATTAGCCTTAATAATAAGCGTATAACCGAACATTTTTTCATACTACCAGTTACAGTAAACCATCTATTCTTCAAAGTATTTATTAGGAAATCTACCCTAATATTTCCAACATGTAACGTATCAATTATGCAACAGGTTAAAGAAACAATTACTCAAATAAAAACAGCGGAAGAATCATCTAAAGAGATGGTTATGGCAACACTCACTCTGGCTTTCAGTGCTGACCCTTTTAACCGATGGGTATTTAAGGATTCAGAAACATATTTACAGCTATTCCCTAAATTTGCCTATGCATTTGGAGGACGGGCTTTAAGCCATTCAAGTGCTTTCCACACGGAAGGATATGCCGGAGTTTCGCTTTGGCTTCCACCCAAGGTAGAACCTGACATGGAAACCTTAGTGGGCTTGGCTGAAACCCATATCCGAGAGGAAATTAAAGAAGACGCATTTAGTTTCTTCGAACAAATGGATCGGGCACACCCAAAAGAACCTTGTTGGTATCTACCCTTATTAGGTGTTGATCCGTTCCGGCAAAATGAGGGACAGGGCTCTAAACTACTACGCCATGCACTCCATATGATAGATCAGGAAGGCATGCCTGCCTATTTGGAATCCTCCAATCCAAGAAATATTCCTTTGTATGAACGGTTTGGCTTTCAGGTAAGCGGAGAATTGAAGTCAGGCAACTCTCCTTCCATGTACCCCATGTTCAGAAAACCTCAAAAGACTAAACATTAAAACAGCTCCTGC
>JBKBXU010000064.1:0-16751 GCA_046313675.1 Cytophagaceae bacterium | reverse complement strand
GGTGGTAAAGGTGTAAGCTCTTTTGCAATTTTTGGTCTGTGCGTTGGCTTGTGCGAATTGCAAATGTGCTTACACCTGTGCGATGGCTTAAATGTTTTACATATAAATCACCTTTACATTAATTGTCTTGTTTTCTTTCAACTCAAAACTTGCTTTTGAAAAATTAGGTCTGTTTGTCAAGCCAATTGATCGAAAATTTGAGAAACCAATACCTTCTATCGGCAAAATAAATCCTTTGTCAATTTTGCCATTTTTGTTTTCATCGTGTAAAATGTTAACAGCATATTTTCCAGATGGAATGTTTTTAAAAGTAATTGTTGATGAACCATTCACAATTTCGCCTTTTACAATTTTGTAATAGTTTTCATAATCTTCATCCGGGATTGAGCCGTCTTTGTTATAAAGTGCAAATTGAGCTACTCCTTTTTCATTCCGTAAATTCTTTACCTCAATTGTTAAGGATAATGTTTTTGCATTCGGTTTGGCAAATGAATAAAGTGTGAGTGATAACGCAAATGCGAGTAGTGTTATGATTGTTATTTTCATTTCAATTATTTTTTACGATTTATTTTTTCTTTCGCTGTGTCAACTAAATAATAGACCATAGGCACTAAAAACACAGTCAAAATTAAAGATGATAGAAGTCCGCCAATGATTACCCAAGCAAGTCCGTTTTTCCATTCTGCTGCTGTTCCTGTTGCCATTGCAATAGGAAGCATACCTACAACCATTGAAAGAGTTGTCATTAGGATTGGTCGCATACGACCTTTTCCTGCAATGATTAAGGCTTCTTTAAAATGTTTACCTTCTGCTTTTAATTGATTGGTAAAATCGACAATTAGAATAGCGTTTTTTACCACTAAGCCCATTAGCATAATTAAACCCAATAAGGCGAATAAACTCAAATTGCTTAACGACAAATTCAGTGCGAAAAATGCCCCAATTGCTGCTACTGGAATAGAAAATAAAACTACAAATGGATAAACAAAATTGTCATAAAGTGCTACCATAATCAGGTAAATCAGCAAAAACGAAATCAGCAATACTGAACCTAATGCTCCAAAACTATCATTCTGTCTTTTGATGTCGCTCCCCCAAGTCATTTGTATTCCTTTTGGTAGCGGATTTTCTTTTAGATAAGCTACTACATCGTCTGCCACAGTTCCTGATGGTCTACCCAATGCGTCAGCGGTAAGTGTAATAGCGGGCTGACGGTCTTTTCGCTCCAATAATGAAGGGGAATTGTCTTGTTCAACTGTTGCAAACTGTGAAATTTCCATTGGCAAACCCGAAGGGTTGATGATGGAAAGTTGTTGAACATCCTCAAAGTTTTGTCGGCTAAATTCAGCTAACCAAATTCTCACAGGATATTCTGTTCCGTTCTCGGTTAGGGTCGCATCGTCATTGCCAGTTAACGCTGTTCTTAGGTTCAATCCAACATAAGCGGTCGTTAAACCTAATCGTTGCATTTTATCTTTGTCGGGAATTATTTTGTATTCGGGACTTCCTGCTTCAACTGATAAGCGAACGTTATCCGCACCGGGAATTTTTTCAATAATCGCTTTTAATTCGTTTCCGCTTTTCATCATTTGATTTAAGTTGCTTCCGCTTAATGTAATTTCAATGGGGGCTGAACGAGGTATTAAACCCAATGCTGCCATTGAATAATTTATACTCGGAAATTTGGTTTTTAATTCCTCTCGGAGTTTTTTCATAAACCCTTCGGTAGGAAGATTTTTTAATTCCTTTTTAGATTTTAATTGAATGGTAAATTCTGTTTTGTTTGCAGAACCAACACCCAAGCTTCCTATACCTGTGCTTGGTCCGCCAATGTTGCTGAATACCGTTGCAACTTCGGGTTGTTGAATAATATATGTTTCAATCTTTTGAGCAATTAGGTTATTGTGCTGAATGGAAGTAGATTTATCAAATTCTAATGCCATTCTAAATTTTCCTTGGTCACCTGTTGAGATTAGTTCTTTACCAATAATACCTTGTTTCATAATGCCTAAAGTCATTACAAAAAGCAACAAAACAATTCCTGTGAAAATTAATTTATGGCTTAAAACCCATTCTAATTGTCTGCCATACCAATTGGTGAAATTTTCTAATTGATGCTCAAACCAAAGCAAGAAACGATTGAAAAAATTAGTTGGTTGTAAATCTTCTTTCTTTCCAATACGTGAAGCCAACCAAGGTGTAAGAGTAAAACCAACCAATAAACTGGTAAGTGTTGAAGTTACTACAACTACCGAAAATTGTTTGAGCATATCGGCAACAAACACTTGTAAAAAAAGAATTGGTAAAAATACCACTACGTCAACTAATGTAATTGACAATGCAGCAAAGCCAATTTCCATACGACCATCCATTGCAGCAGTTCGTTTATCTTTTCCCCTGTCTAAATGTTTTTGAATATTTTCTAATACTACCACCGCATCATCCACTAAAATGCCTATGATTAAAGACATTGCGAGTAAGGTCATTAGGTTAAGAGTGTAGCCTAAAAGCCACATTACTGCAAACGCTGTAACTAAAGAAGTCGGAATGGCAACTATTACAATCAATGAGTTTCTGAAACTTCTTAGGAATAAAAGCATCACCAGTGAAACCAATATCACCGCTAATATTAAATCAAAAACAACGGAATTAACTGCTGCAATAGTGTTGTCTGTGCTATCGTCTGCAATAATAAATTCTACACCTGAACTCGCATTTTGTTGCTCAATAGATTTGAACTTTTCACGAACTAATTTTGAAACATCAACAGCGTTTGCATCGCCTTGCTTTTTCAGTAAAAGACCGATGCCGTTTTTGCCATTGTAACGACTTATAGAAGTTGTTTCTTTTATACCATCAATAACATCTGCTACATCTTTTACATAAACTGGACTTCCTAAAACAGGCATCGCCACTTGAACGTTTTTAATATCTTCTAATGATGTAAATTTTCCAGTTAAACGAACTGAATAGTTTTCTTTTTCGGTTTGCACTTTTCCGGCAGGTAAGTCTAAGCCCGAACGATTAATTGCTTCAACAACCTGAATCATTGAAATTTTGTAAAGTTTCAGTTTTTCCTGATTTATTTTTACTTGAATTTCTCTTTCTTCTCCTCCTA
The DNA here is from genome assembly GCA_046313675.1 of Cytophagaceae bacterium. GTDB lineage: Bacteria > Bacteroidota > Bacteroidia > Cytophagales > Cytophagaceae > JBKBXU01. The sequence goes on along the minus strand of JBKBXU010000064.1, from coordinate 13,633 downwards.
AAATAGTAATCTCTGCAACACCTTTTATTTGTTGAATTTGTGGCAGATAATCATCTTTCATTTTTTGATAAAACTCGGTGGCTGACAAATTACTTGTTGCACTTATGGACATTATCGGTAAATCATTTGGCGAAACTTTACTCATCACAGGACTTAAAATATCCTGTGGTAAATCTTTGCGAATATTATCAATGTAGCGTTGAGCGTCTTGCATTGTTTTATCCAAATCAGTTCCGTATTTCAGATTTGCAATGATAATAGATGCGTTAGGTAATGATTTTGTTACCAAGTAATCTACACCTTCCAAGTTGGATAAGGCATCTTCTATTTTTCGTGAAACCGATGTTTCTACTTCGTTGGGTTCAGCACCCGGATAAACTGTTTTAATTACAACTACCGGCTGATTAAAATCAGGCATTAATTCGTAACTCAAATTTTTATACCCTATAAAACCTAATAAAGTAAATACGCTGAACAGAACTATTATCAGCGAAGGGCGTTTGATTGAAATTTCTGTAATATTCATTTTTCGCTGATTTTATTTAACAATTACATTTGCACCGTCAAAAAGATTTATAAATCCATTGGTTACAATTACATCACCTTCATTTAATCCACTTGACACAACTACTTTATTCTGTATCTTTTTTGAAATAGTGATATTATGCAAAAGGGCTTTGCCATTTTTCACTATGTAAACTTTCGTTTGGTTTTCAGTGCCTTGTATGGCAGAAGACGGAATGATAATTCCCTTTCCAGACGTTTCGCTTTTGAGTAAAACTTTACCAAACATCCCAGATTTTATTTTCAAGTCGGATGTATTATTTACCATAAACTGAACAGGAAAACTACTGCCCATATTGGCTTTACTACCAATCAAAGTAGTTTTTCCAATCAATAGAATTTCAGAATAAGCATCTGCCGAAAGAGAATAGCTTTGATTTAATTCGAACTGGCTTAAATCTTTTTCGGGAACATTTACGGTGAATTTTAAAGTAGTAATGTCCGTTATTTGAAGCAAGGGAACTCCTGGTGCGGCAAAAGCTCCTTCTTCACTAAGCTTTGCAGTAACTACTCCGCTAAAAGGTGCTTTAATAGTGGTTTTGTTTATCTGCTCCAACAAAGTTGCTTTCTGAACTTTTGCAGATTTCAAACCTAACTCCGCCTTTTCTAATTGAACTCCTTGAATGGCATCTGATTTAGCTAAAATGGTATAGCGGTTTACATCTGCTTCCAATCCTTCTATTTGCACTTCAATAGTTTGCAGTTGCAATTTCAGCAATGAATTGTCCAACTGAATTAAAGTTTGACCTTTACTTACAACGCTTCCAGCATCAACTAAAATGGTGTTGATTTTCCCTTGTAATTCGGCACTTATTTTGGTTTCCTTGTTGGGCTCAAATGTGCCTGAATAAGAAAATTCTGCATTCACATTTTCAAGTTGCAATGTATCTACTTGAACATTTATAGCTTGTTCTTTATCGTATTGATACACTTTACTCTGCGTAATTTCCTTATTTGTTTTCAACTTAATTACCACAATGGCAATTATCGCCAACGGGATGATGACGTATAGCACTTTTTTTAGAATTGATGATTTTGTATTCATTGTGACAATTATTTGATGATTGAAATATTTCCAGTTAGTTTTTTAAGTTCTAAATCTGCTTTTAGGTAATCAATTACAGCAGATAGATAAGTTTGTTGTGCTTCACGCAAAGCATTGTCTGCGAGTAAAACATCTGTTAAACTTGCCGTTCCTTGTTTCTGTTGAAGAACGGTTTGCTCATAGATTGTTTGTGCCAATTGGATTTGTTCGGTAGTGGTTTCTACCGTTATTTTAGCGACTTCTCTTTGTAGTTTGGCATTTTCAACTTGCATAGTATTTTGTTCAGTGAGTAAGCCGAATTGCAGTTCACTATTTTGCAATTCAAATTTTTTCTGATTAATTTTTCGTTGCGTAACAGTTCCATTGAACAAAGGATAGGATAATTGAACACCTGCAAAACCAATCGGATAAAAATCAAGGAAAGAAGCAGGTTGTCCGTTATAGCCAAAGCCTGTTGTTCCATACATTCCAACCAGATTTAGAGAAGGCAAATACCTTGATTTATTGAGTGTGTTTATTTCACTCAACAATAAGCGGTTTTGAGTTTTTATGATACGAATATCTACAGTTGATGCAGGAGTGTATTCATTTGTGTTTTGATATTGAATGTTTGGTTCAATTTGCAAATTTTGTTCAATAGAAATGCCTATAGCAAATTTCAAAGCATTTAAAACTTGCTCGTATTTGCTTTTGATGGTTTCCTTTTGTGTAGTTAATTGTGATACTTGCAATTTTACTTTGCTTACATCTGTTCCTTTAGCAAGTAATTGCTCATTGAGCAGTTGAATGTTTTTAAGTAGCCTTTCAGCATTTATAAGGTTGCTGTCTATAAAAGCTTTTTGATGATGTAAAATTTGAGCATTGTAATACAGATTTGAAATTTCAAAATAGATTTGTTCTTCTGTTTTTTTATATTGCAATTCGGTCAATTCTGAGGCTATTTTAGTAGTTTGAATGGCTCCATAAATTTGTGGGTTATACAAGGGCATTGATAATTGTAAGTTGGCGTTAATGTTGTGCGGAACGCCAAACTGCATTGCTCTGTATTCACCTTCAGGTAGTGCAGGATTAAAAGCATTAACTGGTAAAAGCTGATAAGGCAGGTTGGTAAAATACTTGTAATCCGCATTGGCTGTTACTTTTGGAATTATATTGGCTTTAGCTTCTTTTTCTCTTTGCTCACCAATAGCCATATTGTTTCTACTCATTTGCAGGTTTTTGTTATGAACCTGTGCGGTGTCAATACATTGTTGCAACGACCAAGTTTGTGCTTGTGCAGATTGAAAGCCTCCTATTATCAATAATAGAGCAATAAAACGTTTGTGAATATTCGCTAACTTCATTTGTCAAATTTTTTTACTTAATGAGAATTAATTGACTTTCAATTGTTCCTACAACCCAATGTTTTACCATTGGTTCAATGTTTACAAAGTCACCCGATAATAGTGTTTCTTTTATTCCATTTTCATCTTCAAAAATCACTTCTCCTTCAACGCAAATCAAAAGTGCCGGTGTTTTGGTGATATGCTCTTTTAATTTTTCGCCTTGCAAAATTTGTATGGCAGTTGCATTTCCTAATTCACTTTTGAAAAGAGAAGTTGCTGAAACTGGTTTTTCTTGTGTATGTAATTCTTTTATGTTCATTGGAAATATTGGTTAAATGTTGAAAGAAGTTTGTATGTTTTTAAACTGCTCTGATGCTTCGGTTTCGTTTTTAGCTTCTGAAAGTTCCTTTACCATATCAATGTAGGGTAATAGCCACTTGTGCAGTTCATCGTGTGCTTTGCCTTTCATTGTGCAGTTTGAAGTAAGTAAATCAATGTTTGATTGTAGTTTTTCAGATAATGATATGTAATCTTTTTGCTCGACCATAGCAAAGGAAACAACATCATTTTCCATATTACGAATATGAGTTATCATATTGGCATCCACTTGCCATTTTGCACCATTGTTAAGTTCGATGACTTCACTTTCATCATCGTGATGATGGTCATTTTGTTCGGCAACTTCTGTTGGATTATTTAATTTCTCGTTTGTGGAATTGCCACAACTGTATAGCAATAAGCTACCTACGGCAAATGTTAAGATTAATTTATTCATTATGATTTTTATTTAATTGTTTATTGATAGTGAAAAATGCAATGATGGCAAATACAAGCGTTACCGCAATTCTGAAAATCATTGCACCGATGGTTTTTGTTTCATAGATACCACCCGAATTAGCGTGAATTTTAAGTCCGATAAATGCAACTATCAATATAATTGTTGAAATTCCTAATAGAGTAGCTGTCCATTTTTTGCTTTTAGCAAACCCATAAGCAGCAAAAAGGTATAGAATGCTACTGATGAAATTAGACCAAACCACAAACAGAACATAATTGCCTTCTTTGGCTCTAATGCCAAACAAATTAAATATTACGGAAGTGCTTAGAAAGAGAGTAAGTAAACCAAATCCTGCTAAGGATATTGAAAATAAATAGGGAAGTATTTTTTTTATCATCTATTTATCTTTTATCAATGTTAAAACCGATTGTATCATATTGTCTCCGTTTCTATTTATGTCAAATTGGAAATTAGCAACTCTCCATTTAAACATTTGCAATCGAAAAGTTCCCATCACGATATGTATCAATTCATCGGATGTTATTGAATTTGTAAATACTTTCTTTTGTTGCCCTTCCAAAATAATCGGCATCAGGTGTTTCATTTTTACACCCATTATTTTCAATATTGTTTCGTTGATGCGTTGGCTTTCTTCCATTAATCCGTCAGAAAATACCGCAACTACAAAGTGGGGGTTCTTTTTAAAGAATGAAAATTGATTTTGAAATAGCGTTGTAAATTTTTCTTCGGCTGATTGTTCACTTGAAATTGCATTGGTATAGCGTTCATCCATCCTTTGAGCAAGATATTCTAGTAAGGCAATAATGATTTCTTCTTTGCTTGTAAAATGCCTGTAAATGGCACTTTCAGAAAATTTCATTTCCTTAGCCAAGTTCTTAATTGTTAGCCCACTTATTCCCGAAGCCGTCAATATTTTTCCTGCCGCTTCAATAATTTCAAGTTGTCTGTCAGAAATTGTTTCTGTTGTCATTTGATATATTTTATTCTGTTATATATTTCATTTTTAAAAACGCAACACCTAACCAAATTACAGAAGCTGTCATTGCAATTGCCCCAATTAACACTAAAACAGGAGGCACTCCAAAATAGACCTCTGTTAATATTCCAATTGGCATTAGTAAGCCAGTAAGAGCCAACCAAGAAATGGTTTTCACGTTTTGTAGTTTGTCTCTGAAATGTAGGAGTAGATAACCAATTAGGATATTTAGAAAGGCAAACAAATTCCCGTGAACGTGAGCCAGTCTACTTTCAAAGTGCTTTCCTATGCTGTATGAGTTTACCCATTCTTCTTTACCCGGAGCGAAGTCACGCAGGTAGATTAATAGAAAGCCGTAAGCCATAAAAAGCCCCATTGTCAGGAAGCCTATTGCAATGTTGTTTTTACCGTTCATCTTGTATATATTTTTAAGTAAGTGAATATTCGCTCACAAAGATAGCTCTATTTTATTTATACCTGCAAGTTTTTTTGAGAAAACTTTAAAATGTGACGAAAATCATCTTGGTGCGGTGGGTAATTGGCTCTTTTGGGGTTTGCCTGTGTGTCGGGTTGTGTGAAGGGGCAAACCCCAAATGTGCCAATGTGGGCAGGCTAAAATTATTTTTTAAAATGTGCGGTGGGAAAATTTTTAAAACCTTGCGTTGGTTTGAGTGTCGACAAACTGGTCAGGTCGATGTCGAGTTGCAGCGGAATTGTCAACCGAATTAAGGTCGTCCGGATGTAAGTTTGGAAGTCAAAAATTTGGTCTTTTTGGTGTCCGCGTGATGTTTGCACGGTCATCTTTTAGGCTTGCTTATAACTAGTTGATAAACGCACCCTATTTCGCATAACACCACAAAATGGCTGGATATGCGAAGTCTATTGCGTATATTTTTCTTTTAAGTAAAGCATATTATTTCACTTTTCAAACATTGACCTTTCAAAAAAGCGTAGAGGTGAGCCTGTTGCGTTGGCAGAACCTCTGCTGTAGGAGGGAAGGGGTTAGGAAGAAAGTTTGGGATTAAGGAAAAAGCTCCGCTAAGCTCTGCTGCCGCGCCAGGGATAGAAGCGGTACCCCGCAGTAGGGGAGGCTTTTGCGTCAGGCACGAGGAGTACAAGCGGATAGCCCGGCAGGCGCCCAAAACTTATTCCTTATCAGGATATTTTGCCAAGACTTTCAGGCGTGCGGGCAATAAAAGCATCCTTCTCGCGAATAACCAGGGGGCGCTCGATCAACACGGGATCCTGGACAAGTGCCTCAATATAGTCATCTTCGGAGGAAACATGGTCTTTATACTTCTCTTTGAAGATGGCTTCTTTCTTGCGGACAAGGTCTTCGGCTTTTATCCCCAGTTTCTTGAGCAATTCAATGATTTCTTGCCGATCGGGTGGATTTTTAAGGTATTCGCGTACTTCAAAGGGCTTATTAAGTCCGTTCAGGTGCTCCAAAGCTTCCCGGCTTTTGCGACATCTGGGATTATGGTATATGGTAATCATAGTTAAAAATGATAGGGCTTAAAAATACGGAATGTATGCTTACCGGACAAAAATTTCATGCACCAGGGGTTCCTCATCCTGTCGAAAAAATCGTACAGTATAGATGCCCGGGGAGTCGCGATGGAAGTGGGTAAGCAGGGAGTCGCGGGTGCTTGTAACAGGACAAGCCCCCAATGGATTGAGCAATTGCACTTGGTAATCAATGGTGTCAATACGGTCATCAATCAACAATTCGACAACCTCAGAACAGGGTGAAGGTTTGTGGAAATAGATCATAAAATGGGTAACTACGGCTGCCTGAGTGGTATCTGCTATGTTAATATACTCTATGTCAGCCAGAGTATACTGACGCAAATCGGGATCTTTCCGGCAGGACCAGAAAAATATGGTACTCAAGAAGGCAAACAGGCATCCCATTTTGTTCATCAAATGGATAACCCGGTAAGGCTTTTTTGGTTAATTAAATCTGAATTATGCGATCAAGCAAGTTGCGCTAAAGCGCAGTTTAGACGTCTTTTGGTAGCACGAAGGGCACAAAGAAAGTTTCACAAAGGGCACAAAGAAAAAACACGATGATCCGCTGAAGCGGATGCACGAAGGAGACTTTTCAAGATTACTAATCCTGTTGGATCAGGCTGGCTCCATTGTTTTAGGGGAGCTGCCCAAAGGGCTGAGGGGTAGTTTTTTACTTCACTCCCACACTCTGCTCGGTTATACTTCCGGTGCGGGCTGTGCAACGGAAAACTTTTTCCCCAGTTCTTCCAGGTCTTTGATAACAGGCTCAAGCAGTGGAATGCCATTTTTGAGGCGCTCTGCACTTATCTCCCGCTCCGGATCTCCCGGTATAAGAACGGACTCTCCTTCTATGGCCTGGGAATTTCTAAACCGGGAAATCCAGGTATCCATATGGGTTTTGAATTCATCAGCCGGACGGAAAGCATCTATGCGCATGGCACCAAAGAAATGTCCTATTCCCTCACCTACCGGGTCTGTTGGCATAGGAAGGAAACTTACAAATGGAGGCACCCAGGGTCCGTAATTGGCTCCTGAAAGAACGGCAGAAAATATATCGACTACGGCACCCAGGCAGTATCCTTTGTGGCTTCCGTGTTCCTTATCTCCACCAAGGGGAAGCAAGGCTCCGCCACTTTTCAATTCATGAGGATTGAGTGATTGCTGCCCGGCCTTGTCCTGAATCCAACCCGTAGGGGCATCCAGGTTTTTGCGTTGCAACATTTCAAGTTTTCCATTGGGAGCCGTTGTGGTAGCCATGTCCATTACAAAGGAAGGCTGCTCTCCTGCAGGTATGGCAATGGCTATAGGATTGGTTCCCAGTAGTCTTTCCAGAGAGTGCGTTGGTGCCACCAGCGGACTGGCATTGGTCATGGATATACCTATCAGGTCGCTGGAAAGCCCCATCATGGCATGATAACCTGCAATTCCATAATGGTTGGAATTCTTTACGGAAACCCATCCTGTTCCACACTTTTCTGCCTTTTCCATAGCTATTTTCATGGCTCGCGGCCCTACCACCAGACCAAGGCCTTTGTCGCCATCCACCACGGCGGTGCTTGGTGATTCATGAACTATGCGTATATTCGGACTGGTATTGATCCTGCCGGCTTCCCATAAGCGGACATAGCCACTTAAGCGTGCCACTCCATGTGAATCTACGCCACGAAGGTCTGCCGAAAGTAGTACTTCAGAAGCCAATGTCGCATCTTCAGGGCTGCAGCCCATTTTGAGAAATATATCTTTGGAGAAATTGAAAAGCTTTTGATAAGAAAACATAAAGGTTTTTTCCTTTTGAATTGCACTATACAATGGACAAATTTATTAAAAATTGCTCATATTTGATAAAATAATTTGCACGACAGGATATGTTTTACTGTAAATCATCGTTTTTAATCAAAAATTTTTTCATGAACCGTTTATCATTTACCATAGTCATAATTTTCCTGACCTGCTTTCAGCTGATGGCAAATCCGGAAAAAAGAATAAAAAGCCAGATTCAGGGTGTAACCGTTTACACCAACAGGGCGCAGGTCAGCAACATTGCATCGCTGATTGTTGATCCGGGAACAACCGAAGTGATCGTTGAAGGGCTTCCTTCAGGAATTCATAAAAATACGCTTTCCGTAATCGGGAAAGGAGACTTCACGATTATGGCGGTCAAGTTCCAGGCGGATCACCTTAACCAGCAGAAAAGCAAAGAACTTCTGGACCTGGAGCAGTCTCTTGAAGCCTTGCAGGATAAGCTTACCGAATACAACATCATCAAACAGGTATTAAATAAAGAGGAAAGCCTCTGGCTGGCCAACCTGAGCATAGGCGGCACGGAAAGGCCTCTGGATCCGGATGATGTTGACGATATGGCCGATAGTTTCAGGGTTCGGCTTAGCGACATCTATACCAAGCTTGCCAAAAACGAAAAGCAAATCAAAGCACTGAATGAAAAGATCGCCGCACTAAATCAGCAAATCAAAGATCTGTCGGGCTACGCCAGACGGTCAGGAGGAAGGGTTCACATTACAGTTTCTTCAAAAATTAAAACAACGGCGCAGTTTGACATAGAATATCTGGTAAACGATGCCGGCTGGTATCCTGTGTACGACATCCGTGCCAACGACACCAAAAGCCCTGTGAACCTACAGTATAAGGCTCAGGTTTATCAAAACACCGGCCAGAACTGGGAAAAGGTAAAGATCAAACTTTCAACCGCTAACCCATCGCTGTCCGGCACAAAGCCTAACCTTCAACCATGGTGGGTAGATTTTTATGAGCCTATGCCCATGAAAAAATCAAAATATGAGGCCAATATGGACGACCGCGAGCAAAGGTCAGCATTCGCACTTTCAGAAGCCAAACCGCTTGAAATGGTGGTTACTGAAAATCTTTTGGCCGTGGAATTTGAAATTGCTACTCCATACACCATTCCTTCCGATCCGGCAGGACAACTAATCGATGTGCAGACCTACCAATTGCCTGCCACCTACACGAATTACCTGATTCCTAAACTTGACCCTGACGTGTTCCTTATAGCCTCTGTAACCGGATGGGATAACTTAAACATGTTGTCAGGAAATGCCAATGTATATTTTGAAGGCGCTTATGTAGGAGAGTCATACATAAACATGAAGCAGTTAACAGACACCTTGCAAATATCTTTGGGAAGAAATAAGAATGTGATTGCGGAAAGAAAAGATATTAAAGACTATTCCTCCAAAGGGTTTATAGGAAATAATAAGAAAGATGAGCATGCCTTTGAAATAAAGGTTAGAAACACTCGAAAGGAGCCGATTAAACTAATTATTGAAGATCAGATTCCATTGTCAAGAAATAGTCAGATAGAGGTAAGCTTACTAGAAGCTCCCGGATCAGTCCTTGACAAAGAAACAGGGAAAGTGGTATGGAAGGTAAATTTAGGAGCTACGGAGACTAAAAGCTTTACTTTAAAATATCAGGTTAAATATCCTAAGAACAAGCAGGTAACGGGAGGATTCTGGTAAGCTGTTCTCTAATATTGATAACATAAAAAAGCCGGGCAAGCCCGGCTTTTTTTATGTCTGCAATCAGTAAGCGTTAAAACTTAATCAACTGTTTGGTGGAAACAGATTCTCCGTTAATCACCTGTACTAAATAATATCCGGATGGAATGTTACCCAGGTTAAGGGTGACATCCGTACTTCCCGATGCACTTAGCAATTTATTTCCGGCAACATCCAGAATGTTTACCGTGGCATAGGAGTTTCCTGCAATACTCACCGTAACCTGATCAACCGCAGGATTTGGATATACATTGAAGTTCGTAGCAGCTTGCTTAGAAACTGAGCTTATTAACTCTTGTCTAAGTTCTACAGAAGAAAATTCAGTCACCGTTTCAGGATCTCCGTCCACATAAGCGTTTATCTCTACATCCTGTTCTGCACCAGGGTATGATACCCGGATGGTGTAGTTTCCTTCGATCAGGTTTGCAAAGGTGAAATTTCCATTTTCATCTGAATATACAGCCGTTAACTTCTGGCCATTACTATTGAACAAGGTAACAAGAGCAAAATCGAGCGTTTCATTTCCATCCATTAAACGGGCTGTTTGGCTTGATCTCGTAATTGTACCACGCAGCGTGTCCAATCCTGTATTCCAAGTATCATCAATTACTGTAGGAACAGGCACTGCAACAAGGCTAATAGCCTGGATCTTATTCTCGTTTACATCTATTCTGTCTGCCGATCTCCAGGAAGTCACATTGCCCGAGAAGGTAGGCTCATGGCTCAGGAAATACTGAGAATTAGGAGCCGGTACAACCTGAACTAGGTATGAACCCATAGGTAAATTCCCAAAAGAATATCTACCGGAATCAAGCGGAGACAGGGATGCCGTTGCATGGAACTCATACTGCTGACGTTCTAACTTAAATATCGTTACCCGTCCCCTGTCAACTCGTGCATTGCCGGCTCTTATAATTCCGGAAATACTATGGGTATTGGGAATGACAGCAGGGATAACAATGGTTTTTGTCACAAAGCAGGAATCATTATGGCTATATTTAACTAATGTAACAGCATAATTTCCTGTGTTTGCATAGGTATGAATACCAGTTGCACCTGAAATCGAATTACCATCACCTAAGTTATAGGAATACTGATATAAGGTATCTATAGCAAGGGCGGTGAAGGCTACACTTTTCCCGCTTATACTAAAATGGAAGTCTACCGAACAAGGCTCATGAGGAGCACTAATAGTTATTGTTCGAGAGGAAGTACAAGAGTCTCCATTAATAAACTTAACAAGAACAATGTCGTAGGTTCCCAGAGTGCTATAAGTATACGAGGAATTAAATCCACTTCCACTGCCGCCGTTGCCAAAGTCCCACACATAGGTAGCCGATGAATCAGCCACTGATGCGCTTACGGAAACAGAATTTCCACTTATGGAGTAAGAAAAGTTAGCCGTGCAGCTATCTCCTACCTGCGGAGCATTGATGGTTACAAATTGTGACGTATAACAAGAATCTCCATTTATATATTTATAAAGGCTAAGCTCGTAGGTTCCGGGAGCACTATAGGTATACGAAGTATTAAATCCTATTCCATTACCTCCGTCTCCAAAGTACCATTCATAGGTAGCAGACGAGTCCGCAAGAGATGCACTTACTGATACAGAGAAGTCGCTTATGGTATAAGAATAATTAGCCGAACAGCTATCCTGTCCCTGAGGAGCACTAATGGTAACAAACTGTGATGAATAACAAGAATCTCCGTCTATAAACTTGAATAAGCTAAGCTCGTAGGTTCCGGGAGTGCTGTACGTATAAGACGTATTGAAGCCACTTCCATTACTACCATCGCCAAAGTTCCATGAATAAGCAGCCGATGAATCAGCAGCTGAAGCGCTTACAAAAACAGAATTTCCGCTAATGGAATAAGAAAAATTAGCCGAACAACTATCTCCTACCTGAGGAGCACCACTAATGGTCACAAATTGTGATGCATAACAAGAATCAGCTCCTATAAATTTAAAAAGGCTAAGCTCGTAGGTTCCGGGAGTGCTGTACGTATAAGACGTATTGAAGCCACTTCCATTACTACCATCGCCAAAGTTCCATGAATAAGCAGCCGATGAATCAGCCACTGAAGCGCTTACGAAAACAGAATTTCCGCTAATGGAATAAGAAAAATTAGCCGAACAGCTGTCCTGTCCCTGAGGAGCACTAATAGTTACAAATTGTGACGTATAACAAGAATCACCATTTATATATTTATAAAGGTAAAGCTCGTAAGTTCCGGGAGCACTGTAGGTATATGAAGTATTAAATCCTATTCCATTACCTCCATCCCCAAAATACCATTCATAGGTAGCAGACGAATCAGCCACTGAAGCGCTTACAAAAACAGAACTTCCGCTTATGGAATAAGAAAAATTAGCCGTGCAGCTATCTCCCACCTGAGGTGCACCACTGATGGTTACGGATTGTGATGTATAACAAGAATCAGCTCCCGCGAGCAAATACAAGCCCACTGTAAATGTTCCGGACGATGAATAGGCATGGGAAAAGCTTTGCTGGTTGGAATAGTTTCCATCCCCTAAATCCCAATTATACACAAATGCACCCGAAGAATCCGAGGTGACAGCGTAATAATGAACGGTGTTACCGTCAACGGAATATCCAAACTCAATCGGGCAATTGCCGAAAGAATTAAAAGAAATAATAAGTAATAATAGTAGAATTTTTCTCATAATGTATTATTTACAACTTCGTAAAGTTGCAAATAATTTTTGAATTATTCTTATGAGAAAAGATTATTTATTTTAAAAAAGTATATATAATAAATCACCAATAAAGTGTCTGTAAAATAGCAACTTAAGAAAATATAAAGTATAATCAAATGAAGTAGTAGAGTATGAGAAAGTTGCATTATTAGCGGGCTTACTTAATTTCCCACTTTATCCAAATGCTATCGCTAAAGCGAATTTCACGAACCTCGAACCCCTGCATCTGGGAAGATTCGCTGCTTTCATCATAACGTGTCATCTGATTGTACGCCTGAACCTGCTCCACCTGGCCGTACTTTATTTCAATTATATCTCCGAGCTTCTTTCCTGATGCCTCCGTTATAACTCCTGCTTTTTGCGTAGCATCCTTTACAGCTTTTTGTATAAGTTCAGTGCGGACTGCATGCATTTTCTCCTCAGACAACTTAAAAGAGAAACTGAAAGTAGTTTCGGAAGGGTTCTGAGAAAAAGAAGTCAGGATGGTTCCAATATTCTCTTTGGAATTAATAAACTCCACGGTAAATGATTGCCTGGCTATAAAACCACTGTCGTGCGCCTCTCCCTGCCTGTAAACGATGTGGGGATGCACATTATAACCCTGGGTCTTGATCGAAGGCTGTTTATAACCAATTTTGCTCAACTGTTTATAGAGTTTTTCAGCTTTCCCATTAAGCTCCGCAATGGCAGAATTCATGTCTTTTTTTATAGCTGATATTTCAACATTCAATACTCCAAGATCAGGCTGCACGGCCATTTCTCCTGTACCCCTCAATTCAAGAGAGGCAGGGTTCTGAGCCATTAACGGCGTACATGCCAGAAGGGTTATAAGTAGAAAAATACTTCGCATTTATTCTCCCAATTTTATGTTTTTAACAGACTTTTCTACCCTTGATGCCATGTATTTAAGTTCTTTCTTAGGGAATGTTGACGAAACAAGAATTACCTGTTCACCTGCTTGTACCCCATAGACTCTCATATTAAAATGTTGCCCGGATTCTTCGTCGTAAAATTCATTTTCTTCATACAAGACCTCTTTGCCTTTCCAAACCAGAATTTTTTTAGAAACCAAGGTCATCTCATCATCTTCCTCATGGGGCTTATTGAATTGATTTTTAGCTTCTTCAAACGTTGAAGGTATCAGCATACACATAATA
>JBKBXU010000063.1:0-16966 GCA_046313675.1 Cytophagaceae bacterium | reverse complement strand
ATATTACCATAGATTTTATCCCTCAACAACTTGCTGATGCCGGCCCTGATCAGGTAGTTTGCAATTACATCACGGATATTTCTTTAAATGGCGAGGTAGTAAACGCCTCCGGAGGCATCTGGACATTAAGCCGACATTTAGGGACAGGCAGCTTTAGCAGTGAACAAACAACGCCATCCCCTACTCCAAACGGGAATTTTGTAAATGCTACTTATGCAATCGCATCCGATGATGTAATTAATGAAAATGTTTTCCTTTACTTAAGCACGAGTGATGACGGTATTTGCGAACCGGTTATTGATAGTCTATTGCTATCTTTTGTAGCTCCACCAAGTATTCCGGAAGCTGAGAAAATTGTTTGTAATGGAAGTGTTACCACGCTTGAAACTTTGCAAAGCTCCGATTACTCTTATCAATGGATGTATCAGAGTAATCAAGTTAATGATGGAACAACTTATTCTATTGAGGTAACAGCAAACAACGATGAGAACACAGATCAGGAATATTTTGTAGAGGTGACAGATGGAAACAATTGTACAAGTACCGTACGTCAGTTACTGAGAACCTTTCCTCCGCCATTATTGAACTTAACAAATGTACCCGCTTGTGAAGGGGAAGAGGTAGTTTTAAGTGCCAGGCCAAGCAATATTAACGGCACAGGACAGGAACAATATCAATGGTTTTTCAATAATGAAATAATTGGAACAGAACCTACTCTTACGGTCAACAGGCCCGGCACATACAATGCAACATACAGCATTGGAGAATGCAGCAGGAATGCTTCCTCCACCGTAAGCTTTAATCCACTGCCAATACCGAATATGGAAAGAGAACGAATCTTTTGCCAGGAAAATGGATCTGTCACGCTGGACGCAGGTCCCGCTCATGCTTACGTATGGGAAGATGATAATAGTACAGAAAGAACTATTACAGTTAATACCCCGGGTTGGTATCTTGTGACAATCTTTAATCAATATGAATGTGAAGCCAGAGATAGTGTTTATGCAAGAAGCATATGCCCTCCAAGGCTTTTTGTTCCTAATGCCATAACTCCTGGATTAAGTACCAGGGATGGTTTTATGGATATTTACGGAGCCAACGTAGCAAAATTCAACCTTACAATTTTCAACAGATGGGGAGAGATTATCTTTTATTCAGAGGATAGAAACCATGTATGGGATGGATATTACCGTGGAGAACCTATGCCAATTGGCACATATCCATGGACCATTACGTATGAAGGCGACACAGAAGAACATAAAGGTCCGTATACCCTGCAAGGCAGCATAACCGTAGTCCGTTAAATACTTAATAATTAACTTTTTGAATAGTTGCAAGTTTACCTTTTCTTTGATAACTTGTATTAATAATAAAGTGGACACCATGAAAACAAGATTTTTTTGCACAATACTTATCATTTTCAGCTCTTTAGCTTCCCTTGCACAAACCCAGGTTTGTATTCAGGTAACCAACGCAGAAGGTGAATCACTTGATTATTCTTCCTCGAATAAATACATAAGTGTATGCCAGGGGCAACCGTTGAGAATGGTAGCTGCCAACTGTGCTGAGACCACACCGGGCCATCAACTAACTTATAGCTGGAGAAATACAAGTAGAACTAATAGCACTCCAATTAATACAGCCCAGATAAATGTTAGTCAAAGCGGTGTATGGGTAGTTACCATGACTAATTCAACAACAACAGAAACAATCAGAGATACCGTCTTTTTCCAAAACTACTCCAGAGAAACTTTCGAAATCACCAATGGAGATGTTGATGTGGCATGTGCGAATGACAGGTATATTATAAGAGCCACTAGAGGAAAAAGCAACTACTCCTGGTTTACCACAACCAATTCTACTGTTTTAGGAACAAACGATTCTTTGGTTATCAACGTGGCTTCAAGTAACTACTATGTTGCTGCATTTACTGACTCCTATGGTTGCAGGTTAAGTGATACAATTTATATTCAAAGACTTGAACGGCCAACAGTAAATCTTGGCCCTGACAAAAGTGCTTGTTTTGGCCAACCTGTTACACTAATTGATGCGACATTAAAGCACAAGCATGACTCCCTTACGGCCTTAGGCCAGGTAGGTTATGACTTCACCTGGAATACGGGTGCAAAACTTACCAGTCTGACAAGAAGTGACCTACCAGTGGGAACTCATACTTTTTGGTTAAGGGTTCGAAGGCTTGGAGGCAATCCATGTACCTCTGTAGACACAATTAGAGTAACTGTATATCCAAGCCCCAGAGTTAGTGCCGGGAATGACACTGTGATTTGTAACGGCAACCCTATCATTTTACAAGCAAATATTTTAAATCAAAACAACGGCACATTAACTTACCAATGGAGGCCTTCTGCAGGCATAGAAGGTGCTAATACACAAACCCCAACGGTTTCCCCTACTTCGGCTACCACATATTGGGTAGTTGCAACTAATTCCGGCGGATGTAAAGACAGTTCCAATGTAAGAGTAAATATTAATCCGGATATACTAAGTACCACTTCTGTTTCAAATACAGGAATTCTCTGTCGGGGAGATTCTGTAACACTTAGCGGAAGTGCATCAGGTGGTACACCTTATACCAATACAGGTGCTTCCTATCAATACTCATGGAAAGATGGCTCAGGAAATGAGGTGTTAACTACAGCTTCTGGTAAAGTAGCCCCCCCGTCGAGCAGGTATTTTTATTTTCATGCTACAGACGCAAGAGGCTGTACTAAAAAAGATTCTGCAATGGTAAATATATCAACGCTTAGTGTTGCGTTAGGTGAGGATAGATCGCTTTGCGGATCAGCTTCGGCCCAGCTTAATGCTGTTGCCAGTGGAGGCCAACCTTTTACAACAGGTTCGAATTACCAGTTTTCATGGCAAACTATAGCAGGCAATGGTTTAGCTGTAGGGACAACAATTCATAACCCAAACATAAGTCCTACATTAAACTCCACCTACGAGGTACAGGTACAGGATGCTGCAGGATGCCGCAACACAAGCCGCATCAATGTGTTTGTTGAAGCACCCAGAATCACTATACAGGGACCTGATACAAATTACTTATGCAAGGAAAGCAACCTACCCCTGTCTGCAAGTGCCAATGCCCGAGGATCCTGGGAATGGACTCCGATTACTAATATTGTGAATGGACGTTTTACTGCCAGACCAACAATTAGTGCTCATTATCAGGACAATAATGTTTCAAGATATATTGTCAGGTTTACGGATGATTGTGGAGTTACTGTGTATGACTCTACCCATGTTAAAACAGTCCCAAGACCCGGTGTAATCATTGATGAGGAAATAAGATTATTAGACCAAAGAGATACTGTCGTTTGCTCAGGAAATCTTGTCATACTCTTTCCACTTCCGGAAGTAAAAAGACCAGGCGATATATATACATGGAGAAGAAATTCAGCATTACTAAATAATGACGAAACATACATAGCCTCTGAAAATGGCCAATATTCTTTAACTGTCAATAACAGTTATGGATGTAGTAGAACAGAATCAATTTCAGTAACTACAGTAATCCCTCCTACTACTGCTTCTATTGACGCTAATGTGACAAAAAGTTATTGTAATAATGAACCGGTAGTATTAACAGCAGTTTCTGATGGAACTCTATTATCCTTCTTTTGGGAAACGAATGGAAGAGGGAAATTTGAAAATCCCAGGGTTCAAGAACCATCCTATATTCCTTCTGTTGCGGATACCGGCAATATAGAATTTATGCTTACCGTGTCCAATGCCTGCGGCCAGGCTGTTGCTTTTACAGAGCTTAATTTGATCAATGGCCCTAAACCGGATTTCGAAGCATCTACCTATTATACTTATCCAGGCGAGGAGGTTATTTTTGTAAACAATTCCAACAACGACAGTATTTCCGTTTGGAATGTGCACGACATTAACCCTTCCTCGGGAGTATCTCATAGCCATTCACATAAGTATTCCTGGCCTGGGAAATATGATGTTGAATTATTAGTTTACAATAAATCCGGCTGTAAAGATTCTTTATATAAAGAAGTTGAAGTAACAGATAAGAAAGTAAAATTTGTCCCTTCCTATTTTTCTCCAATATCTGACAATCCGTCAAATTCAGCCCTTAAGGTTTTTGGTACAAACATAGTGGACGAAGATTTCCATTTTGCTGTATACAACCGTTGGGGAGAAGTTGTTTACGAAACAACCAGTTATCTGGATGCAAACAAAAACGGATGGAATGGAAAGCATCCAATGAACAATAGCCCTCAAAATACCGGTGTGTATACCTGGACTTTAAAATTAAAATACTTTGACGGAACTATTGAGGAAGTAAAAGGTACCACGACTTTGGTGAAATAATAAATACATATTGCTGGATTTAAAAAATTATTCAGCTAAATTGCATTTAGCTTATAAGAATAAAATGTTTAAAGCCATCTGCAATACTATAAGTACTATTAGATCAAAAGCTTGTATGAACTTTTTAGTTTCATGCAAGATTTTGACATTCATAATTTTTTTAATAAGCATTGGTACAGCGAAAGGACAGACAGCCCAATTTTCTCAATACTATGCGTCTCCGCTTTATTTAAACCCGGCAATGGCCGGCGCAATACCCGATATTACCTTTAACAGTATTTATAGATCCCAGTGGCACAGTATTGTAACTCCTTACACCACTACACAAGGTTCTTTAATACTTCCCTTATACAGCAATGGCCTAACCAGCAGAAATCACTGGGGTGGCATTGGATTATCTGTTTTTAATGACCGCGCAGGAGCAGGGAATCTTAACAATTCCGGGATTAGTGCTACACTTGCGTACAATGTACCATTGGATCAGGATCGTTTTAGTATTTTGTCTTTTGGACTACAGGGCGGTATGGTACAAAAACGTGTTGATATAAATGAAGGTTGGGGAAGTCAATTTAATCCGTTTCTTGGGCTAGATCCTAATATGCCTGTTGATCCTTCCTTGGTCACCTCAACCGCTCTTTTTCCGGATATTGCATCTGGTCTCCTATACCAGTTCAACCCGGGAAGGGATTTTGACACTCACCGTATGGTTTTTTATGCAGGACTTTCGGCCTATCATCTTAACTCTCCGAATGAGTCATTGATACGAACCCAGAGATCTGTATTACCAAGACTGTTCCGCTTCCATACAGGTACGGAATTTCGAATTGCCCCAAGAATAACATTGTCTCCAAATATTCTTGCAGTATATCAAAACAATGCCTATCAAATTAATGGAGGTATGTACCTTACCTTTAGAGTTTTTGATGAGCGAGGCGGTGTTTTGGGGTCAAGTGACATAATCTTTGGCACCTGGTACAGACTCAACGATGCCGTAATTGGCCTTTTGGGTTTTAATCACAAAAATTATACAATAGGTTTTAGCTATGATCTTAACTCTTCTTCGTTATATTATTTCACGAGAGGCCGGGGAGCTTATGAGGTATCATTAAGTATAAAATTCCCAAGGTCTCCAAACAAAGAAATTAAAAGCTATTCCACACCAAGGATCTAAATTATGACTGGAAAAGTTCTTCAAATATTGATCATATGTCTTGTCACTACAATAGCTTCTTTTGCCCAGAAAAAGAAAACACTGGAAGAAATTGCATTAGGACACCGCTATTATGAAAAGGGAGATTATTTCATGGCCAGGAAGTTATATCAAAGTGCCATTGAGGAAGTTCCGGAAGACAAGCTACTTATTCACAGAATAGCTGAATGTTACCGCAACCACCTTGATTACAAAAATGCCGAAAAGTGGTATCACAAAAGCATCAATTTATCCAGTGAATATCCAATGGACAAATTTTGGTATGCTGTAATGCTAAAAAAAAATGGGAAATACGAGGAAGCCCAAAAAAAATTCGGCCAATTTATTTCCGATTTTAAAGCCGACAGTGAAGAGGACAAACTTCTGCTTGCAAGAGCAAACCTGGAACTACAAGGTTGCGAGCTGGCAATCACCGAATCCAAGAAGCCTATCAGAAACTACCGCTTTGAACCCCTTCCCTTTCCGGTAAATTCACCGGCTTCCGACTATGCTACTGTTATTTACAAAAATGATTCATCGCTAATTATTACCTCCTCACGAAAAGGGGCAACAGGAAAAGACGTTTATAATAAGCTGGGCGATTCATTCAGTGACAATTTCCAAATCCATAAAACTGATAAAATCTGGGACTATGTAGACGATAAAGAAAATTTTTCAGTAGTCAACACTCCTAAAAATGACGGTGCGGGTGTATTCAGCTCAGATCGGAAAAAATTCTATTTCACCAGATGTGATGAACCGAATGGTGGGTGCTCCATCTATTTTACTAAAATTTCTAACGGAAAGTGGCAAAACCCTGTCAAACTTAATGAAAACATCAATATGCCAGGTGAATGGAATGCACAACCAGCACTTACAGCAAAAAATGACACCATGTTTTTTGTTTCCAAACGGCCTGGAGGCAAAGGTATGCATGATATATGGTACAGCGTCCTCAAAGGTGAGAATGAAAATTGGGGGCCGGCTGTAAATTTGTCAAGCGTAAATACACCCTACATAGATATATCTCCTACGTATTATCCTGAAGAAAATATATTATTCTATTCTTCTGATGGAAAAGAAGGTTTTGGTGGCCTTGATATTTTCAAAGCACAGGGTAAAAATTATGAAGAAGTTACAAACATCGGCCTTCCATTTAATTCAAGCAGAGATGATTTCTATTTTGTCTTAGGAAAAGAAAAAGGCTATTTATCAAGTAACCGTGAAGGTGGGCTTGGGAATGACGACATTTATATGTTTTATATAGAAAGTCAAGAAGCTTTAATAGCCATTATCTACAAAGATTCAATTCCGGAGGATGCGCTAAGTGTTTCCGTTAAAGGTCAGATTCTAGATGAACAAACAAAAAAAGGAGTTGCAGACGTAGATATTTTTCTGGATGATGCCAATAAAAACCGATTAAAAGCTACTACCACCAACGAAAAAGGAGAATTTAGGTTTGAAAACTTACCAAAAGAAAACTACAGGGTAACCATAGAAGATAAAAACCCAAAACTAACGGCTGAGGTAAAATATGTTGTGGAAGACATTAAGGTAAAGTCATCCAATAAGGTAGCGTCCAAAGATCTGTTTGAGAACATTTACTTTGATTTTGATGAATTTGACCTCCGGCCTGAAGCATTAAAAACCTTAGATGACCTGGTTAGTTACTACAAAAAAAATCCGGGCATTCAAATTGAGATGAATGCCAATACCGATAATTACGGTACGGCAAAGTACAATGAAGAATTGTCTGAGAAACGAGGTAAAGCGGCATTGGATTACCTTAAAAGCAAAGGCGTTGACAAGTCAGCCCTGGTAGTAAATGCCAGAGGCGCAGAAAATCCCATAACCACCAACGACAATCCTGTTGGACGTCAATTAAACCGACGGGTGGAGTTTTCTATAATTGGGGGCTCCGGATATGAGTCAAAAACTATGATTTACATCATTGAACCTCATTTAACTTTATATTCTATCGCTCGAAAATTCGGCATGAGTGTAGAGGAACTAAAGCAACTCAATGGTTTGCCTTCTGAGAAAATAATTGCCTTTCGTCCTTTAAGGGTAAAAAGGCCGGAAGGCGTTGGCATCATCGCTCCGGTAACTTTTGAACAAAGCACATCAAAGGAATTTGATCAATTTAAAACCTTAGAGCTTGAAGAAAAGAAATATAAGAGAAACCGATAGTATTCCTTATAAAAAAATATCTTTTATAAGGTAAATTTTATAAATTTGCACCCGTTGGATACATCATGCAATACCATAAATTAGCAAATCCAGGTAAGTATTTACAACAAAAGTTATATTTTAACTGAATATATTTACTAATATTGCTATAAAATAGAAGGCATAACATTTATCATTATAAAAAATGACAAACCTGGTTTATCTTATTCCCCTACTCCCCCTTCTGGGATTCATTACTATTGGCCTGGTCGGCAAAAAGTTAAGTAAAAAACTGGTTGGATTTATTGGTTGTGGAAGCATCTTCGCTTCCTTTGTAATTGTTCTTATATTCCTATTCCCGTTTATGGCTGGAACCTTAGAGCCTTTTACCGTAACCGGATTTGAATGGATTACAGCAGGAAAATTTACCATTCGTTTTTCCTTCCTGATTGACTCCCTGTCCACTCTTATGATGACTGTTGTTACAGGAATAGGATTCCTTATTCATGTATATTCTGCAGGATATATGCATGATGACGAAGGATACGCCAGATACTTTGCCTATCTCAACCTCTTTGTATTCTCAATGCTCCTTCTGGTAATGGGCTCTAACTTTATTGTATTATTTGCCGGATGGGAAGGAGTTGGTTTATGTTCATACCTTTTAATTGGTTTCTGGTTTAAAAACAAGGATTATAATAATGCTGCCAAAAAAGCATTTATTATGAACCGTATAGGTGATTTAGCCTTTTTACTGGGCATGATTCTTATATACAAAACATTTGGAAGCTTAGAGTATGATGTGGTATTTGATCAGGCTCAAAGAATTTTCAACCCATATGTTACTTCAGACGTTATTGTAGCTATTACCATCCTTTTATTTATTGGAGCAACCGGGAAAAGTGCACAGATACCATTGTATACCTGGCTCCCTGATGCAATGGCTGGCCCTACGCCTGTATCAGCCCTGATACATGCAGCTACCATGGTTACGGCAGGTATTTATATGATTGTACGTTGCAATGTTCTTTATACATTAGCTGCGCCTGTTACCTTAGATATCATTTTAATTATTGGTTTAGCTACTGCAATTTTAACTGCTACGATTGGCCTTGTACAAAATGACATTAAGAAAGTACTCGCCTACTCTACAGTGAGCCAGTTAGGTTTTATGTTTATTGCCATTGGCCTTGGCGCTTATTCTGTAGCAATTTTCCATGTTACCACCCATGCCTTTTTTAAAGCCTTGTTGTTCCTTGGTTCAGGTAGCGTAATACATGCTATGGGAGGAGAACAAGACATAAGGAAAATGGGTGGATTAAAGAAAGCATTACCGATTACCTATTACACCTTTTTAATCGGAACACTGGCAATTTCAGGTATACCTCCTTTTGCCGGATTCTTTTCCAAGGATGAAATTCTATCACATGCTTTTGAGCACAATCCGCTAATCTGGGTGCTTGTTTTAATAGGCGCTGCGCTTCCGGCATTCTATATGTTCAGGATGTTCTTCCTGACCTTCCATGGATCTTTCAGAGGAACTTCAAGCCAGGAGTCTCATCTTCACGAATCACCCAAAATCATGACTGTTCCATTAATAATACTTGCAGTGCTGTCAGCCGTAGGTGGTTTTATAGGAGTACCACAGGTACTTGGGGGAACAAATGCACTAAATGAGTTTTTAAAACCTATAATAATAACCTACGTTGAAGCTACCCACGAACTGAGCACAGGAACACAGTTTGCCTTAATGGGAGCATCTGTTGTGGTAGTTGTAATAATGATCTCATTTGCCTTTATAACTTATATCAAAAAATCTGTTGTTCCTCCGAAAGATGCAGCAATAACAGGAGTTCATAAAATTCTTTATAATAAATATTATGTAGATGAGCTGTACCAGAATTTATTGGTTAAGCCCTTTTACTCTTTATCAAATGTATTCTATAAGACCCTTGAGGTTAAAATCATCGACAGACTTGTCAATGTCACAGGCAGATCCGTTGATCAGGGCAGTAGTTTGCTTCGTTTTTTACAGAATGGCAGTATTAGCTATTACCTTTTTGTCATGGTAATCGGAATTATACTAATAGTATCGTTCACAACATACCGAGAATATTTCTTAGGACTTTTCTAAAAATAATAAATAATGATTACAGCAGGATTGATATTTCTACCTTTGGTAGCAGGATTATTTGCTTTTCTAATTAAAAACCCGAGGATAAAGACTTTTGTCTTAGGTGTTGCCATTGCAGAATTTTTGTTATCCGTTCTCGCTTTTGTTGAATACATCCCCTCTTCAGAAGCTGCTTTCGTTCTTGAGTATCCCTGGATTCCCACCTTGGGCATAAGCTTTAGTGTAGGAATGGACGGGATAAGTTTATTACTGGTTATGCTAACAACCTTTCTGGTGCCGCTGATTATACTTTCCTCATTTAAAACAGAATATAAAAATCCTTCCCTATTCTACGGCTTAATCTTAATTATGCAATCTGCACTTATAGGTGTTTTTGTAGCAAGAGATGCTTTTTTATTTTACATTTTCTGGGAACTGGCTCTGATTCCTATTTATTTTATTGCCTTACTTTGGGGAGGTGAGAATCGCTTAAAAACCACTTTTAAGTTTTTCATATACACACTGGCAGGTAGTTTAATTATGTTAATGGGGATAATTTTCCTATACACAAAAACCGGTGGATCTTTTCACATTGATGCATTTTATGGAATATCCAATTTGCTTGATTCTACTACGCAGAGCTGGCTATTTTGGGCTTTCTTCATTGCTTTTGCTATTAAAATGCCAATTTTCCCATTCCATACATGGCAGCCAGACACCTATACTGTTGCACCTGTTCCAGGCACCATGTTAATGTCCGGTATTATGTTAAAAATGGGAATTTATGGTGTAATTAGATGGTTGCTGCCTGTTGTTCCTTCAGGTGTCGCAGAATGGGCTAACGTAGCAATGATTCTCAGCATCATCGGAATTATATATGCTTCTGTAATTGCGCTAAAACAAAAAGACTTTAAGAGACTAATTGCGTATGTTTCCATAGCTCACGTTGGGTTAATAGCGGCAGGTATATTTACAAACACTGTTGAAGGTTTGCAAGGTGGAATTATACAGATGCTCTCTCATGGAATAACAGTAGTAGGAATGTTTTACATTATAGACATCCTTTTCTTAAGAACCAAAACCAGTTTATTAGACAGTTTAGGGGGTATCCGTACACAGGCACCTGTATTCGCTTTATTTTTTCTTGTTATCTTAATGGCTAGTATAGCACTTCCCCTGACAAGTGGTTTTATCGGTGAATTCCTTCTTTTTGTAGGTATTTTCCTAACCAGTCCATGGATGGCAGGTATAGCAGGTTTAACCATCATACTGGGTGCAGCTTACATGCTTTCTTCTTATCAGAAAATCATGCTTGGCGAAAACAATAAAAATACGGAAGGTTTTAAGGACTTAAACCTTGATGAAAAACTGGTATTAGTACCTATTATTATTGCAATTTTCTGGATTGGCTTATATCCTAAAACTTTTTTGGATGTTTCTGAACCTGCAGTTGCAAATCTATTAAACACTATTAAAAATACTTATACTTTAAAATAACAATTGAATGAAAGCATTAGTATTAGTTGCTGTATTAGGTATTGTTTCTATGATGGCCGATATATTCGGATATAAGAAGCAACTATGGGCTGTAGTAATTGGGGGTCTTGCATTTATTGCGGGGATTACTTTTTTCATGGATTGGAATGTTACCACCATACATTATGACATGATGGTTTATGACAACTATGCGGTAGCCTTCACCTGCCTTTTAGTGTTATTAACATTGTTATGGGTCTTTTTCTCAAAAGATTCTTATGAAAACGAGTTTAACATTTCAGACCACTATGCACTAATACTGTTTTCCCTGGTGGGTGGAATTGTATTAGTTTCATTTGCAGACATGGCTATGTTATTTTTAGGGATAGAAATACTATCAATTCCTTTATATATACTAGCTGGTAGCAGAAAAAACAATTTATCTTCTAATGAAGCCTCCCTGAAATACTTCATGATGGGAGCATTTGCCACAGGTATCATTTTATTTGGAATGGCTCTATTGTATGGAGCTACTGGATCATTCAGGCTTAGTGAAATTGCTTATTTCATCGAAATGAATGGAACTGATCTTCCTGTAATGTTCTATACCGGCACCATAATTTTAATGATCGGAATGTGCTTTAAAGTTTCAGCATTTCCATTCCATTTCTGGGCACCCGATGTATATGAAGGTTCACCGATCATGATCACTTCATACATGGCTACAATCTCAAAAACAGCAGCTTTTGGTGCTTTTTATCGCTTATTTGATACTACATTTTCTCAGATCAGCCACGAATGGGGCCCTATATTAGCCATTATTATCGCTTCTACCATACTAATAGGAAATATCACGGCAGTTTATCAGAGCAGTGTAAAAAGAATGCTTGCCTATTCGGGAATAGCTCAGGCAGGATATATGTTAATGGCAGTTTTGGTTTTAAGTGATATTGCCAGAAATGCTTTGTTATTTTATGTAGCATCTTATGCATTAGCTACTTTATGTGCGTTTATTGTATTGTACCATGTATCTAAAGTTAAGGAAGGGAATGAAACATTTGAGAGCTTCAACTCTTTAGGAAAGAGCCATCCTGTTTTAGCTTTTATAATGACGGTATCTATGCTTTCCCTGGCAGGTATTCCTCCTGCTGTCGGCTTCTTTGCTAAATTCTACCTTTTTACAGCTGTTCTAAGAGCCGGTTATGAGTGGTTGGTACTAATTGCCATTCTTGGATCTGTAATAAGTGTGTATTATTATTTCCGATTAATTATAGCTATGTACGCCAAAGAAGCGGTAGGTTTCAAAATTCAGATAAAGCCTTTATATCAAACATTACTCGTTATTCTGGCTGTAATAATCATTATTCTGGGACTAACTCCTGGTCTGGTTATTAATGTGTTGTAATACATAAATTTTTTTTAAAAAAATATCATAATATTTTATCCAATAAGAAAAGGTTTTCGTTATTGTATTAAATATTTTATATATTTTTGGCTTATGTCCTGAGCTTAAACAGACAACAGGCAAATAAATCCTTAATAATGAACCTTAATGAATGAAATATATTTCTGGGTTGGTTTCAATGCCTTTGTTATTGCAATGCTTGTACTGGATTTATTCGTCCTGCACAGGAACAGTCATGTTGTTAAGCTTAAAGAAGCACTGTGGTGGAGCGCATTTTGGATTTCCTTAGCTATTGTCTTTAATATTGTTGTTTATTTTTGGAAAGGCTCGGAGGCCGCTGTATCCTTCTTAACAGGTTATCTTATTGAAGAATCCCTTAGCGTTGATAATCTTTTTGTTTTTATATTAATCTTTAAATATTTCCGGGTACCTGAAGAATATCAAAGAAAAGTTTTATTTTGGGGGATCATAGGAGCTTTGGTTCTAAGAGGACTTTTTATACTTGTCGGGGTTTCGCTAATTCAGCAGTTTTCATTCACCATTTATATTTTAGGAGCATTCCTGGTCTATACAGGAATAAAAATGGCTTTCAGTAGTGATAAAGAAATAAATCCGGATAAAAACCCATTGATTCGGTTTTCCAATCGATATCTGAGAACTACTAAAGAATTTGTTGGGGATAAGTTTTTTGTTAAGAAAAATAATTTATGGCATGCTACTCCCCTTTTCATTGTAGTACTGGTAATTGAAACAACGGATGTTGTCTTTGCTGTCGACTCTATTCCGGCTATCCTTGCTGTAACCAATGATGCATTTATCGTCTATACGTCAAATGTGTTCGCTCTTCTTGGACTGAGATCCTTATATTTTGCTTTATCAGGTATAATGCAATTATTCCATTATCTAAACTACGGACTCGCCATTATACTTTCCTTTATAGGCATGAAATTGCTTACCGAAAGCTTTTTTCACATCGATATGCTAGTTGCTCTCATGGTTGTAGCAGGTATTTTAGGTGGTTCTATCGTTCTTTCAATACTTTTCCCTAAGAAAGGAGATAATGGTAATGGAGATGATAAAGCAGAACCTAAAGAGGAATTGCATACAGAAAATATTCCTAACTAGGGCGCACTGAAAAACACCCAAAGTATTGATTTGAAATGCTATACATGGTGTTTTTGAAAAATAAGAGCAAAAGTTTTTCTTTATTCTTTACTTTTCCGTTCATCGACGAACTAAAAAATCTGATAAAAAGATATTGTTCGGGCTAGCCACAAGCGCACAATCTACTTTATGGCCTCACATTTGAAGTATTTCAATACGTCTTCATGTAAGGCCATGCGTATCTTGCAAACTTGTGACTTTTTCAGCAGGCCCTAACTAAACTTTATAGCCTTAATAGGATTAATCCGAGCAATAATCATAGCAGGGATAAGCAGAACCACGGTTATAATAAACAATGTTAAAATATTAAGACCTGCAATAACCCACCAATTCCATTCAATCGGAACATGTTCCATATAATAATTTTCAGCATCTAAAGGAATCACCTTAAAGTAATACTGAATAAAACATAGCCCCAAACCTAGTAAATTACCCCAAACCAATCCCTTTCGGATGATTAGCATTCCATTATAAATAAATATTTTCTGTATTTGCTCATTAGTAGTTCCTAAAGCCTTCAGTAAACCGATCATGTTTGTCCTCTCCATAATCATAATCAATAAAGTAGAAACCATATTAAAACTTGCAATAAATAAAATAAGAGCAAGAAAAATATAAACGTTTCGATTCAAAAGTATTAGCCAATCAAATATTTGAATATACTTATCCGTAACTTTCTGTAACTGCATGTCATAATCCATATATTCAAAGACATCATCTGCTATCTCATCTATACGGCGAAAATCATCCACAAAAATCTCATAACCTCCTACTTTGGATTCTGGCCAATTATTAAGCTCCTGATTAAGTTTTATATCACCTATTATAACCTGCTCATCAAATTCCTCCAGACCTGTATCATATTTACCTGCAACATGCAATTTTCTGAATTTTGCAGCCTCTGCTCCAGCTTGGGCAAAAATCACAATCACAGAGTCATTTACATCAAGCTGCATCAAATTCCCTATTCTCCGACTGATAAGAATATCCCTGGAAGGGACAGAATCCTTAAACTCGATAAAATTGCCTTCTATAATATTTTGCTGAAATTCATTAAGGTTAAAATCAGTCCCTATTCCTTTCAAAACAACCCCCATCACATCTTCGCTCGTCCTCATCAATCCTGGTTTATGACTAAAAACCTGAATATGTCTGATTCCCTGAATTGAATCAGGGTGTTGATACAGATCAGAAAATATAGTCATAGGAGCCTCATCCTGCGACCGGGTTACATCGTGTTTGGTAATTTGCAAATGAGCCGCAAAACTGAATATTTTGTCCTGAATGGTATTACGAAACCCTTCAAGAATTCCGAATGCCAATATAAGAAGGGCCAATCCCAACGTTATACTTGCAACAGATATCTTTGATACAAGAGAAGAAAAGTCTTTCCTGTCTGTATTTAAAATTCTTTTTGATATAAAATAATAAAGATTCAAACTTTAGAGTATATTTTTGATTTATTAAGCTAAAAAATTTGTTACAGCAAAAACTCTCAATTCATAAATGAATAAATTGTTCTTTTTTACCTTAACCTTTGTTTTAACAGGATTATTACCGGCAGCTTCCTGCCAAAGTTCTAACAAGAAAAATCATCCGCCTGTTTCAGACAATGTTTCAGAAAGCGAATTTAAGCAAAATATATTGACTGGCGCTGAACAGTTTGAAACTTATCTGCCTTTACTGAAAAATAAACGGATAGGCCTTGCTGTAAACCATACTTCCATGGTTAAAGATACACATCTTGCCGACACCTTGCTATCACTTGGTATTCAGGTTAAAAGAATATTTTCCCCAGAACATGGCTTCAGAGGCAAAGCAGATGCAGGAGAAAAAGTAAATCATGAAAAAGATCCCAAAACAGGACTCCCTATTATCTCTTTGTATGGGAATAATAAAAAACCAACAGCAGATCAACTAAAGGATCTGGATGTAATAGTTTTTGACATACAGGATGTTGGAGTAAGGTTTTATACCTACATCAGTACCATGCATTACATTATGGAAGCATGTGCGGAATCAGGAAAACAAGTTATAGTCCTTGACAGGCCAAATCCCAATGGTCACTATATAGATGGCCCGGTTTTAAAACCTGCGCATAAATCTTTTGTCGGAATTCATCCCATACCCATTGTTCATGGCCTTACAGTAGGTGAACTGGCAAAGATGATTAATGGAGAAGGATGGCTTGATAAAGGCGTAAAGTGTGACCTGGTGGTAATCCCTTGTAAAAATTATACACATAATACCCGATATAGTTTACCCACAAAACCATCGCCTAATTTGCCTAATGACTTATCCATACAACTGTATCCAAGTCTATGCCTTTTTGAAGGCACACCCGTGAGTGTTGGAAGAGGTACTGATATGCCTTTCCAGGTTTTTGGTATGCCGGAAAAAGATTTTGGAGCTTTTTCATTTACCCCTAAAAGTACCGATGGAGCAAAGAACCCTCCATATGAAAATCAGTTGTGCTTTGGAAAAAATCTAAATGCCGAAAAAGTTAAAGAAGGTTTTACTCTGGATTATTTGATTTACAGCTACCAGAAAACGAGTGATAAGGATAAGTTTTTCACCAATTTCTTTGAAAGTCTGGCAGGTACGGAAACGCTTAGAAAACAAATAAAAGAAGGCTGGACACAGGAAAAAATACGAGAAAGCTGGAAAGAAGACCTACTCCGGTATAAAAGTATCAGAAAAAAATATTTACTTTACCCTGATTTTGAGTAAACCTTAAACAAGGAAAGTTTTGATAGATCTAAGAATAGTATTTATGGGTACCCCCGAATTTGCGGTTCCCAGCTTAAAAATTCTTATTGAAAATGGACTAAATGTGGTCGCAGTTGTCACCGCACCTGATAAACCTGCAGGACGTGGCTTGAAATTAACCTCTTCTGCAGTAAAAAACGAAGCTGTAAAATATAATATTCCTGTTTTGCAGCCTGAGAAGCTACGAGAACCAGAGTTTATCCAGCAACTTGAATCCTACAATGCAAATCTATTTATCGTAGTAGCATTCAGAATGCTTCCTGAAATAATCTGGCAAATGCCTCAATATGGAACATTCAACCTTCATGCTTCTCTCCTACCAAATTACCGTGGC